>CAIQRS010000073.1 GCA_903874275.1 uncultured Anaeromyxobacter sp. | reverse complement strand
TCGTCGCGGAATGCCTGCGCGTCATCGAGTACCCGAAGCTGGCCGGGACGTTCCGGACCGACCCGCGGCTCCTGGTCGAGCGGGCCATGGCGAGCGCCCACATGGTCGCAACGGACCTCCTTCCGGCCGTGGACGTGGTGAAGGCCGATCCGGTGGTGGGTAGCCCGTGACCGTCACCCAAGGACTCCCGATGAAGCGCCTCCCCCTCCTCGCCCTGGTGGCCGTCGCCGCCTGCGCCTCGCAGACCCCGGAACCGCCGGGGGCAGAGCCCTCGGCCCCCAACACGGTCGTCCTCGCCACCTTCGTCGCGGACGCCGACCCGGGCACCGGGACGATCCGGTTCCACGTCGAGCCCACGCCGATCGGGCGGGTGATGGGGGGCGCCCTCGTGATCCCGGACGGCTCGGTGAGCCTGCACTCGACGGGCGTGTGGACGAACCGGACCGACAAGGGCTGCAGCGGGATCGCCACCTGGGGCGCGGAGGTGTACGCCCAGAACGGCTACGCCAGCCCGGAGTACCTCACCGGGATCCACGCCGAGATCACCGACTTCACCGGAGGTGGAGGAAACACCCCGTGCAACGGGCTTCCGCCGGCCTCGGTCCCGGCCGGGATCGACGGTAGCCTCGGCGTCTGGTACCTGGGGATGGCAGGCGTCGAGGTCACTCCCGGGGTGGGCGGCAGTTCCCCGTCGACCCGGTGGGCGTTCGCCTACGTGAGCGGGACGTCGTTCACGTTCCGTGGGCGAGTCTTGGGGGTGAACGCCGCGAACCTCCAGGGATTGTCCTACGCCACGCCGCTGGGGAGGCTCCGGGCGAACGGCTCCACGATGGCCTATACGGCGCCGGGCGGCATCGGATTCCTCGACGCGGCCGGCACGCAGACCTTCAACGGGTCCGTGGCCGAGTCCATTGCCGACAACGTCGTGGCGATCGCGCCCGACCCCGGCAACTCGCGGATCTGGTTCCTCGCCGGGTGGTCGGTCGGGTTCACCGATGGAAAGGGAACCCTGGATCGGGCCATGACCGACTGGGAGAACGGGGATCTCGCCGACTACGTCCCGGTGGACATCGTCCGCGATCCCTCGGACGGCGGCGTGGCCTGGATGCTCGTGTACCGTGACGCGACCGTCTACGCGGTGGCGCGGGTGACCTGGACCGGGACCGAGATCACCGTAGACCGGATCTCGACCCGGGCAAACCAGAACGTCCCCACGAGCCTCGTCGCCCTCGGCAGCAAGCTCTACGTCAGCGAGCCCGGCGCCGTCTCGATCACCATCTGGGACACCGGCGGTTCGGGAGCGCTCGCGGGAACCACCTACGCTCCGACCGGCGTCTGCGCCGACCTCGCCTACACGGGGGGCAACATGATGCTCGCCGTGGGACCCGACGGGCAGGCCTGGTTCCCGGCGAAGAACGCCATCTGCAAGGTCGCGGCGGACGGAACCTTCGCCACGGTCGCGACCCCCCTTGCGGCCGCGACGACATCGGGGAAGGACGCGGCGGCGCAGAGTCTCTGCGTCGGATCGGACGGCGAGGCCTGGTACCTGCGCCAGGAGGGTACCGTTCGCGTGCAGGTGACGTCCTCGGACTGGACCCTGCGGGGCCCGACGGCGATCTGGCTCGCGGTGACCTCGTCCGCAGACGGCACGAGGCTCGTCGCCGCCGACAGCGGCGGGAACTTCTACAACTCCGGCGACTCGGGCGTGACATGGCTCGGGCCCTACGGGGGACCCTCCACGCGGAGCGGCCGGACCCCCATGGCATCGTCGGCGGACGGGACCCGGATCGTCTTCGTCACGAACCTGGATTATGAGCCGGGCGACATCTACACCTCCGCGGACTCCGGCGTGACCTGGACCCAGCGGACGTCCTCGGACCGCGCGTGGAACGGGGTCGCCTCGTCGGCCGACGGGAAGTACCTCGTCGCCACCGCCGGGAGCGACTTTTACCCCGACGACTACATATACACCTCCAGTGACTACGGCGAGACCTGGACGGCGCGGGGCGACCCCGGCATCTGGTTTTTCGTGGTCTCCTCCGCCGACGGGAGCAAGCTCCTCGCCAGCGCGAGCGACGGGACGCTCTACGGCTCCTCGAACTTCGGCGTGGACTGGGAGTTCAGGTCCACCTTGTTGCCTGCGGGCTCGGTGCTTGCGTCGTCGTCGGACGGGACGAAGATCGTCGCGGGGAACTACGGCACCCAGAGGGTCTACACCTCCAGCGACTCCGGCGCGACCTGGACGGCGAGGGGCGTCCCGGATAACTATTACGGCGTCGCCTCCTCCTCCGACGGGACGCGGCTCGTGGCGGTCTCGTATAACGCTGGCAGGATTTACACCTCCGCCGACTCCGGGGAGACCTGGGCGGTGCAGCCGGCACCCTCTCCCAAGGCGTGGAGAGGCGTGGCCTCCTCTGCCAGCGGGGCGAAGCTCGTCGCCTTCACCGATGACCAGCTCTACACCGCGCAGTTCGGCTCGACCTTCTGGGTGGCCGACCTCCAGACCTCCGCCGGCGGGCTCGTGAACCCGGCGACCTCCTGCGCCTCCGGCACGGCCGGTTTCTGGGTGGCCGAGGGCGCCGGCTCGACCACCTTCTTCAAGCTCACGCCCTGACCTCCACCACGGAGGGGGACCGAGGATGACGGCGAGGAACTGGACCGGATTCGTCGTCGCCCTGCTCGCGGCCGCCGTGGGGGGCTGCGGCGGGGACACGAGAACCGCAGACCTCACCGTGCAGGCGCCGCCCTCCTGCGCCCTGACGGCCGCCGGGGCCCAGTGGCTCGCCTTCTCGGCCGGGGTGAACGGCGTCTACCAGCTCCACGTGATGCGGTCGGACGGCACCTGCATCGACGCGCCGTCGAGCGCCGCCGGCTCCAAGTTCTTCCCGACCTGGTCGCCGGCGGGCGTCATCGCCTACATGAACAACTCCGGCGGCAAGATGCAGGTCTACCAGCACGACCTCGTCGCCGGGACCGACACGCTGCTCGACGTGGGCACCCTGTCGGCGACCTCGCCGGCCTTCTCGCCGGACGGCTCCACGATCGCCTTCGAGGGATACGCCGCCGGGGTGACCAACGCATCCGACATCTTCGTCGTCCCCGCCGCGGGCGGCACGCCGGTGAAGGTGGGCGCCGGGTCGGGGCTCAGCGCCGGTCCGGCCTGGTCGCCGGACGGCGCCTGGATCTACTTCGTGTCGAACCGTTCCGGGTCGTACGAGGTGTGGAAGGTGGCCAGGACGGGCGGCTCGGCGACGCAGGCGACTACCTCGTCGGGGATCCTGGGTCGGCCCGCGGTGAGCGCCGGCGGCCTCGCCCTCGCCTACACCCGCTCCGCCTCCGGCGGGGCGTTCTCCGAGGTGGTGGAGCGAACGCTCTCCACGGGCGCGATCCGGGTGGTCAGCGGCCAGAAGGACGGCGAGCCGGCCATCGACCGGACCGGGACCGGGCTGGTGGTCACCTCCTCCCGCGGCGGGAACCCGGACCTCTGGCTGCTCGACGCCTCCACGGGTGCCGCGGTCCGCCAGCTCACGAACGCCTCCTCCATCGACGGAATGGCGGCCTTCGGGCCCTTCCCATGAGGCCGCCGTCATGACCCTGGACACGCTACATTCTCCCCATGCCGCCCAACACTCCACTGCCGCCTTCCCTCATCCAGAACGTCGAGCAGGTCCTGCCCATCGACGAGATCTTCCCCACCGGCGCCCTCCTCCTCGGCGGGGCGGTCCTCATCGGGGTCGTGCTCCTTCACGGGGTCGTCATGCGCTGGGTCCAGAACCACGTCTCCGCGCGCGATCCGTTCATCCGCCGCTCGCCCCAGGCATGGCGGAGCGATCTCGTCATGGCATCCGTCATCCTGGCGCTGCTCACCGCGGGACTGGTCGAGGTCATCCTCTGGACGGCGGCCCTCAAGTACTCGAGCCTCTTCCCCACCTGGGTCGGTGCTGCGGCCTACGCCGCCTCGAGCTACACGACGCTCGGCAACGCCACGCGCGCTCCTCCGCCGGGCTGGAGCATGCTCGGCCCCATCATCGCCATTTCTGGACTCTTCACCTTCGGCTGGTCCGGCTCCGTGCTGGTGAATGTCGTCCACCTCGTCGGCCAGGCGCGCGATTCCGCCCGGGCAACCGGGGCGGGCCGCAGCCCCGGGGGCCACTCCTGACGGTCACCTCTCCAGTCCACGCCCGGGCCGCGGCTGCGCCTCCAGGAAGGCTGCGACGTCGCGCGCCTGCTCCTCGGTCATCGATTCCACGTGCCCCGCCACGGGGAGGCCGACGATGCCACGGCGCGGAGCCATCCCCAGACGGGGCCGGGGGCTTCCTCCGCCCGCTTGATGAGCGTAGATACTGCGAATGGATCTTCTACTCTCGGTGGAGGGAGGATCCTCATCACGCCAGCCCCACCGCGTTTCGACACCCCGACACGCTGGCACCGCGCTCGCCGCGCGCGAGCATAGGGGGAGTCAATGACCCGGAACGTGGCCCTGGTAGCTCTTGCGGTGATGCTCGCCGGTTGCGCGACGACGGCGACCTACACGAATCCCGCCAAGGGCAATGATCCGCAGGCGATGAAGAGTGCACTCGAGAAGTGCGAGAAGGCGGCCCAGGTGGCCTGCCAGACCGCTGGGGACGGCGTCCGCGTATGCAATGAACGCAGCGTCAAGTTGTGCATGGAAGCCGACGGCTGGACTGAGAAGTAGACACCGTTCCCGTCACCCCAGTTCCCCGGCGCGCCCTCCGGCATCGCCCGCAACCCATGCGGGGAGGTGCGGCGTCCTCACATTGATCTGGGCGTAGACGCGGAGCGAAGTGCACTCCTCGTGAGAAATGGTCGCGATTCCTCCTATCGGTCCTTCGTCATGCAGGTTGCGACGCCGCCAGTATCGATCTGGCAGACCTGATCAGCCGCACATTGCGACTCGGCATCGACCCAGCGCTGGGTACTCCCGTAGACTGCCGGGGCACAAATCTGCCGCGTCGCGCCCTGGCATCGCCACTCACCGGCGACGGAGCAACTTTCGCCATAGTCCCCGCACCCGCAGAGGCATCCGAGAGCGGGGACCAGCAGCGCGACGCGAAGTCCACTCATCGTGTCCCCTGGGTGGCCGAGATTGCACGCGACCCGCTTGCAAACTATCGCAAATCGCGGCTGGCCACGCGGATCGGCGCCGAGACGGGAGGTCCCGTCTCCGGGACCACCCGCCAGGCGTGCCTCCGGTCAAGGAAGCGTCTGCACCGTGCCCTCGCTCACGATCACGACGTGCTCGCGCTCCACCCCGTCCTCGGTGGCGACGTACGTGGCGCTCGGCCACGCGCTCGCCAGGATCCACCTCGCGACGGCCGCGTGGCTGGCGTCGTACATGGTGAGCACGGCGTCGGCCCTCACGGCGGCCATGTTCCCGTCCGCGACCAGCTGCCGCCATCCCGCGATCTCCGCGCTGCACGGGCCGTCGCAGGTGAGCGTCAGGTCGTGCGTCTGGAGGCGCCCCGGACGCTTGCGGACGATGCGGTCCTCCCCGTCCTGGGACTCCACCACCTCGGAATCGGAGCCGACCCCGGACGCGTCCGCCACCACGATCGAGACCTTTCCGGGCACCTCGAGGCCGAAGGAGTAGGCGCCGGCGGGCCAGGGCGACGGCGCGGGGCTGGAGACCCGGGCGATGGTTTCGCAAACGAGCTTGAGCTCCTCGACCGGCACGGCGATCCCGGGGCGAGCCGGCGCCAGCTGGAGTCCGCTCGGCCATGCGGAGGTGAGCTGCCAGCTCGCGAGGATCGCGCTGCGGCCGTCCCAGAGCTCGATGGTCGCGGTGGACCGGTAGCCTGAGGAGAGGGCGATCGCCTCCGCTCGCCAGCCGGTGAGGAGCGCGTTGGCCACCACGATCCCTCGACGCAGGACGACCTCCGTGCACGCGAGGGCGACGGGTAGCTTGCCCACCTTCGGGTTTCCCTGGGCATCCACGTAGGGGAGCTCCGCGACCGTGCTGGTGGATCCGAGCCCGGCGACCTCGAAGAACCTTCCGACCAGGGCCCCGTCCCGCCGCAGCCAGATCTCCCTGCGCTCCGTGTCCACGGCGACGACCCCGGTGCCGGCTGGCCCCTGGGGTCCCGTGGGCCCGGTGGGGCCGGTCGGTCCTGCGACTCCGTTCTCTCCCGCGACTCCCGGCAGCCCCGGGAGGCCGGGGACGCCCTGGATTCCCTGCGGTCCAGCCTGTCCGTTGCACACCGTGGCCTTGCCGCCGCCAGGCGCGGCGAGACCAAGCTGGTCCACGATCGAGATCTCGTAGCACCCGGTGACGGGATCGATCGCGGAGACGCTCGCGCCGTAGCCCTGGGGCCCCGGCGCGCCTGCGGCGCCCGTTGCGCCGGTGGCTCCTGGATCCCCCTTCGGCCCTGGCACTCCTTGGGGGCCCGGGGACCCGACCGGTCCGACCGGCCCTGGCTGGCTCCAGGTCACCCGCGTCTCGATCCGGTCGAGGCACCTCTGCCTCGGGTCGGCCGTATCGATCAGGCGGACGGCGCCCACCGCCTTGAGGTAGCACGCCGTGTAGACGCCCCTCGCGTCCGGCACCGCCGCAGCGGTCCGGCCCGCGCCAAGCGCCAGCGTGACCAGCACAGCGCCTCGAATCAATCGTTGCAGGTACCGCATGCCGCTCCCCTCGCTGCGGGCGGAATGCCCGCGTTCGTGTCGCGCGGTCGAAGGCGGACGAGGAGGAGGCACCGACGGGACCGGTGCGGGCAGCAAGCGCGGTCTCCGGCCTTCGCCGGACCAGCGTTCATGAGGCTCCCTCCGCCGACCAAGATCGACCCCTCCGGCCTGCACTCGCAATCCCACGAGAGGCGGGTCATGCGGGGCCGCCTACTGGAGTGAGACGGAAATGGGCACCCGGACGTGATCGCTCCGGATCCGGAGCATCGGGACCCGGGGGTCGTCAGGCCGGGTGGTCAAGCCGGCGGTACAGGGCCCGTTCTCAGCCCGGCTCGGCGAAGCTCTCCTGCACGTTCGCGTGGGCCGACTTCACCCGGGGGTCCTTCCTCAGGGCAGCGGCCGCTGCGGCCAGGTCCTGGCCTGGGGGAGCGGTGAAGAATGCATAGCCGATGTGGCCGGCCACGTACTCCACCGTGAGGCCGTTCGCGGCGGCGAGCGCGCCCGCCGCCCCCACGTCGGACAGCTTCGCCGTGATGAGCCCGTCCGCGATGCCGAGCTGTCCCGTGCGGACGTTCACCACGACCGAACCCTTGGCCACCCGGGGCGCCCCCACCAGCGACTTTCCGGCGGCCGAAACCGCCGCCGTGTCGCGGTAGATGACGTACGGCCCCTTCACCTCGACGATGACCTCCGCGGCGCCCTCCGCTGAAGCTTGCCCTGGCTCGACGCGTCCGGCCGGGCGCAGCTCGGCGCGGAGACCGGCGACGGGCCGGTAGGTCTGCCCCTCGCTCCGGAACTCCGCACCCTGCGGAAGGGAGGCCACGAGCGACTGGACGTCCGAGACAGCGAGCCCTCTCGACTGGGCGACGGCCAGGGCGGGCAACGCGAGGGTGACGAGGACGGCGAGTCGGAGGTTCTGTGTGTTCATGGTCGCTCCTCAGTGGCCGAAGATGCGGATGGACCAATCGGTCAGGGTGCCTTGCACCTGGGAGCGCCCGTCCACCACCTCGATGGTCCAGACCCCGTCGGGGTTCTCCCCGTAGAAGGCATTCGAAAGCAGGATCATGTTGTCGGGGCCCACGGTCGTGGTGAAGCCCCCCTTGATGTTGAGGAGGATGCTCGTCGTCCCCGACGGGCTCGTGAGCTTGATCCCGAGGTCGCTCATCCGCGCATGGGTGGCGCTCCATCTGACCTGGACTGCCTCGATGAAGGTGATGGCAGGGTCCCACACCTTGTCGATGGTCGACGTGACGCCGTTCGAGTTCGCGTCCGGGATGACCATCGTGAGCTCCTCCTGGCTCGCCCACCTGGAGACGACGAGATTCCCCAGGAAGCCGACCTCGTAGGTCCTCGCCAACTCGACGGCCGCGTCGACGTCCACGGCGCCGAATCCGTACCAGTCGTGGAAGCTGTAGCCGGCGGCGTTGATGATCCACGGCAACTCTGCCACGTAGTCCCCCCCGGCGAGCGACGTGTCGATCACGGCGTCACGAGACAGGTCCACCTTGGTGGCGGTGGAGGCCAGGATGTGCTTCACGTCCCGCCAGCCCAGATCCGGACGCGCGTCGAGGAGGAGCGCGATGGCGCCGGCCGTCGAGGGAGCCGCGGACGAGGTCCCGTTGAAGGTGTTGGTGTAGTTGCACGAGAGGTTGTTCGAGCCCCCCTGGTTGAACGTGCTGTTGTCGGCGCCGGTCCAGGCGTAGCCAAGCGTGCACCCCGACAGGTCGGTCGTGACCATGGCGGCCTCGTAGTCGTTCTCGGGCTTGCCCGGCGCGACGCTGCGGTTTTTGCCGTACTCCCCGCCCGGCGCCGAGATCCACAGCGCCGAGCCGGCCGTCGAGTAGCTGGAACGGATGCCCGAGGCGTTCAGCGCACCGACGACGATGTTGTAGGGCAGCACGTTCCGGGAATCGTAGCTGGCGTTCTGGCAGGTGACCCCGATGCCGTTCGCCTCCGCGCAGGCGAGTTCAAAGTGATCCTGGAAGCCATTGCCGGCGCACTTCACGTGGATCGCCCCGAGCCCTCCCCGGAGCGAGGTCACGCCGTACCAGTACTGCTCCTCGACGGCCGATTCGAGCGTGACCGGCCCGGTGTTGTCCCACTGGACGCTCAGGTTGAAGATCGACACGTCGTCGGACCTGGGTTTGGCGCTCGATCCGCCGATGCTCTTGATGAAGTTGAGGCTGGTCTGCGCGCCCTTGGCAAGCCAGTTGTAGCCGTTCAGGGAGGACCGGGGGGCCACGCCCATGCCGCCGACCGAGTTGTCGTGGACCATGGCGACGATCCCGGCCACGCTGGTGCCGTGAGGCCCTTCCGGCTCCTCCGGCGTGGGCGTCGGGTCGTCCGTCCTCGTGAGGAAGTTCCAGGACCCGGGCACGACGTTCGCCTCCAGGTCCTCGTGCTTGATCTCGAGGCCGCTGTCGATGATCGCGACCTTCACTCCCTTTCCGGATAGCCCCATGCTGAAGGCGTTCAGCAGGTTGAGGTCCACGCCTGGCGTTCCAGCCACGTCGGCGAAGGCCTTCTGCCCGACGTTCAGCAGGTACCACTCCTGACCGGCGAGGGGATCGGCCGTCCGGGCGGGGTTGAGTGGAGGGCCCCGGACCACACGCAGCGCCGACGCGCGCTCGAGCCCCGCGAAGGCCGCCAGGATCGGCACCTGGGTTCCCACCCGCCCCCCGGCGTCGGCGTTCGCCCGTGCCGAGGCGTCGATGTCCACCACCTCGGGCGCCGTCGAGGTCCAGGTGGCTCGCCCGGTCACGTCCGCCGAGGTCTCGTCCGACCAGTAAGCCGTGGCCGTGAACTGGAGCGCCTCCCCTCCGGCCACGATGTCGTCCGAGCGTGGAGTGACGGACAGGATGGTCAGCGTGGGCGTCGATACGGACACGGTCGAGGATCCGCTCCTTCCCGAGAGCGTGGCGGTCACCGTCGCCGTCTCGCTCGTGGCAGCGGAGCCGGGGACGGCTGCCAGGCCGTTCGAGGTCACCGTGACGTTGCCGGTGGCCGACGACGCCCACGCGACCTGGCTCGTGACGTCGGCCGTCGTCCCGTCCCCGTAGGTCGCCGTCGCAAGGAGTTGCTGCGCACCCCACCTGGGCAGCACGACCGCCTCGGGGGTGACGGCCAGGGCGGTCAGCTCCGCCGCGGTCACGGTGGCGGGCGCGGCCCCCGTCACGCCCGCGGAGACTGCCGTGACGCTGGCCGTCCCGAGCACATGGGCGGTGAGGAGCCCGGAGGAGGAGATCGAGGCCACGGTGGCGTCGCTCGAGTTCCACCTGGCCTGGCTGGTCAGGTCGGACGTGCTGCCGTCCGACCAGGTCCCGGTCGCATGGATCTGGAGGGTGGTCCCCTTCGCCGACGAGATGGCCGCGGGGGAGATGGAGATCGCCGTGAGGGTGGGAGCCACGACGGTGGCGTTCGCCATGCCGACCACGCCCGCGGAGGACGCGACGATGGTCACCGCTCCGGGAGCGTGCCCCGTCAACACACCGGTGGACGAGACGGAAGCCACCACGGGGTTGCTCGACGTCCAGGTCGCCTGCGCTGCGAGGTCGGACGAACTCCCGTCCGACCAGGTTCCGCTCGCGGTCAACTGCTGGGACGCTCCGGTGCGGACCGAGATGGAGCCCGGGCCGACGGCGACGGAAGTGAGGCTCGCCCCGCCGCTGCTCCCTCCGCACCCGGCCCCCAGGAGGGCGAGTGCGGTCGTCACGAGGAGGGATGCGAGCTGGGGTCTCGTTGAGATCATGGGGTCTCCAGGGCGTTGGATCAGCTTCTCACCCACCAGCGGCAGGACCCCGCGCCCTCTTGGGTGAGCCCCCGAGTGGTCGTCCTACAGACCCAAGATCGCCGTTGCCGTTCCCTGCGGCCACCCGGCCGAAAATGGTTGAATGACCCACCGCTCACGATCATCACGCGTCGGGGGGCGCGTCCACGGAGGATCCATTGAGAGGACTCCACCTCCTCGTCGCCCTGGCCCTGCTCCCGTCGCTGGGCCTCGCCTCGGAGCCCCAGCCGGCGGCGGCCGACGCCCAGGTCGCACAGCAGGCGGCGCTGCAGGGGCTCGCCGACGGCAACAGCCGCTTCGTCGATGGGAAGCAGGCTCCCCACATCCTGGGCGCGGAGCGTCGCCGGGAACTGGCGAAGGGGCAGCATCCCCAGGCGATCGTCCTCTCCTGTTCCGACTCCCGGGTCCCCCCCGAGTACGTCTTCGACCAGCAACTCGGACAGGTGTTCGTGGTCCGCACGGCCGGCAACGTCGCCGACGGGGTGGCCCTCGGCAGCATCGAGTACGCCGTCGAGCACCTCGGCATCCCCATCATCGTCGTCCTCGGCCACCGCTCCTGTGGAGCCGTGACGGCGGCGCTGGAGGCGCACCGGAAGCACCTCCATCCCCACGGGAACGTCGCCGAGATCCTGAAGCTGGTGATGCCGGCCGTGCTGCAGGCCGAGCGGGCCAAGGCCCCCGACCTGCTCAACGCCTCGATCGACGCCAACGTGGCCCTGGAGGCGAGGGCCCTCGTGAAGCGGAGCCCGATCCTCGCCGAGCGGGTGAAGTCCGGGAAGCTGAAGATCATCAGGGCCGTCTACGACCTGGAGACCGGCAAGGTCGACTTCGCCAAGTGACGATCGGTGAAAGAATGATCCGCTCGCTCGCTCTCGCCGTCCTCCTCGCGCTCCCCGTGCCGGCGGCGGCCGCGGAGCCGGCGCCCGCCCTCCGCGCCGTCGCCGGGGTCTTCCCGCCCTTCGTCATGGAGGAGCGCGGCAAGATGACGGGCTTCAGCATCGACCTCTGGGACGCGGTCGCCGCCAGGCTGGGGTTTCCGACGACCTACCGGGTCGTTCCCGACACGGCCGCGGCCTTCGACGCCCTGCGGACCGGGAGGGCCGACGTCATCGTCACCGGCCACTTCTACACGCCGGAGCGCGACCGGGAGTTCGACTTCTCCCACTCGATCCTGAACGCGGGCCAGCAGGTGATGGTGCGCAGCACGGGCTCGAGCGGCGGGATGGACACGCCGCTCCGGACCTACCTCAAGCTCATCTTCTCCCGCACGATGCTCCTCTGGCTCGCCACCGCCGTGGCGCTGCTGATCGTCCCGGCCCACCTGGTTTGGTTCCTCGACCGGCGGAGCGGGGACATCGTCGGGAATGACCCGAGGTACCTCCCCGGAATCTTCCAGGCCATGGCCTGGTCGGCCGAGGCCCTGCTGAACCAGGCGTCGGGGATGCCGCGGCGGAACCTGGCACGCGTGGTGGCCATCCTCTGGCTGTTCGCCGGCGTGGTGTTCATCTCGCTCCTGGTGGCGCAGCTCACGGCCTCGATCACCCTCGAGCAGTTCCGCGGGCTCATCAACGGCCCGGACGACCTGGCTGGAAAGGTGGTGGCCACCCAGGCCGGCTCCACTTCCGTCGACCACCTCCGGCGGATCGGGGCGCGGATCGAGACCTTCCCGGCGCCGGACGACGCGCTCTCCGCCCTGCTCGAGGGAAAGGTCGATGCCGTGGTCCTGGCCGCTCCCGCGCTGCAGTACTACGAGACGCATCGCGGTGCGGGAAAGGTCAAGGTCGTCGGGCCCGAGTTCGGCAAGCGGGACCTGGGCTTCGTGGTGCCGCTTCACAGCCCGTGGCACCGTCCGATCGATTCGGCACTGGTCTCCCTCCACCACGACGGGACCTATGAGCGGCTCCGGGAGAAGTGGTTCGGAAAGGAGTGATGGCGCCGCCCGGTTGGCCCGAGCCCATCGCGGCCGGGCCTCACGGGCTGGTCAGCCAGGCGACCGCAGCAGCGACCGCCTCGGCAGGGCCTGCCGCCGGCTCGTCCGGCGCGATGGAACCACCGTAGGCGGTCCCGTTCCGGTCCCGATCCAGCCCGACCAGCAGAAACAGGCCACCCCCGTCCGTGAGCGAGAAGGTCCAGTTGGCGCTCGACACACCGTAGGTCGCCGCGCCGAAGCTCCGGGTGCCGGGACGCCCGATGAAGGAGATCGCGATCGCCTCCCCGGACGAGCCCGTGCCGCCGTCCTGCAGCACGGCGACGCGCGGGGCCGGCGCCCGGAGGGTGTACGGGACCGTCACGCTCACCTGGGGCCTGCCATCCATGTGCGCCGCGCCGTCGGAGTACGACCAGGCCAGGGTCGCCCCTGGCGCGAGGTACGGGGTGGTCATCCCCTCCGGGAAGATGAACGAGCCAGCCGTCCCGTCGCCCAGCACCGGTCCGATGCCGGCCAGCATCGGCCACATGTCGCCACCGCCGTTCGCGCGCAGGTCCACGATCCAGCCGACCAGCCCAGGCCCGTCCTGGGCCTGGACGGCGGCCTGCAACTGGTCGGCCTTCTGCGTCCTCGAGAGCGGCGAGTCGAAGTTCCCCGCGACCCGGACGTAGGCGACCCCTGCCGGAAGGGCGCCGGGACTTGACCAGCCGCGCCAGCCCCCGAGGCCCTGAGCCGACTGGACCAGGCAGGGTCCCTGGCCCCGGCAGATGAAGCTGTGCCGGTCATGGAGCAGGTCCATGGCGAGCTGGAGCGCCGGGTCGAGGTCGGCCAGCTCCGTGGCGCCTGCCGCCGCGGCGCGCACCTGCCGCCGGTAGTCGGCCCAGTCGATCTCGTTCCGGTGGATGTGGTTCTGCTCGATGAGGGTGAGGACCTCGTCGAGATACTGGTCGGCCGGGTTGGCGCCCGTCCCCGACGAACCCCCACAGGCGACCGTGCCCGCGACCAGCACGGCAACGAGCCAGCGCCGCGGCACCCCCGGGATGCGAATCCACCAGCCACCGGGTCTGCGTTCCATGGCTCCCCCTCTCGCCGTCCGATGGGAAGCTTGGCACCACGGGCCAGGAGCGTCCAGCCGAGCCGCGCGCACCGGACCATCTGCTAGGCTGCGGCGCATGAGGACGACGACCGCGCTCCTTCTGCTTCTCGCGCTTGCCCTTCCCGCCGTGGCCATGCCCCACCCGTGCGAGGCGGAGGTCGCGCAGATGAAGAAGGACCTGGATGCGATCCGCGACGCCATCGCGACCATCGAGGGCCTGCGGCCGAGCGACAACCAGCGGCTGGTGCTCGCGGGCGCGAAGGAAAAGTACGACCTCGAGCTACGGCGGACGGCGGCGGCGCAGGCCCGCTGCAATGGGCTGGTCGCCCCGGCCGCTCCCGCACCGGTCCCGGTCCCTGCCCCGGTCCCAGTTCCGGTCCCCGCCCCGGCTGCCGTTGCGCCCGTGAGCCCCGCCTCGCCCGCGACGCCC
This sequence comes from uncultured Anaeromyxobacter sp., assembly GCA_903874275.1. Lineage (GTDB taxonomy): Bacteria > Myxococcota > Myxococcia > Myxococcales > Anaeromyxobacteraceae > CAIOAK01. Next base: position 8,355 of record CAIQRS010000073.1, on the reverse strand, counting down.
GTTCCGTCGGCGACGTCGGCAACCCCGTGCCTGACCGGCTGCGGCAAGGACACCGACTGCAAGGGCGATCGGATCTGCGTGAGCGGAACGTGCCAGGACCCGCCCTCGCGATGACACTTCTCCCGGATTCACGACGCCCTGCTAGGAATGGCTCCCCGCGAGCACCTGCTCGAGCGTCTGGAAGACCAGCGTGTTCCCGGCTTCCAGGGTCACGTGATCGCGCTCTCGGGATGCGATCGCCAGCAGCGCCGCGCCGGACGCCTGTGCCTCGGTGCCGAAGAATCCCGGCATGAGCTTGCCATCGACCGCGGCGGTCCACCGTCCCGCCATCTCCCGCACCGATACTTCGTGCGGTCCGACGCGGAAGTCCGGCGTATCCTTCATGAGGAGTGCCTATCATGGGTGGGGACGGCCCAGGAGGAGTCGCCATGGTCACCATCGAATACTGCAAGGTTTGAAACTACCTCCCCCAGGCCCGAGGTCTCGGGCAAGCGATCACCGACAGGTTCTCCGGCAAGGTCGGCGTCGATCTGAAGAGCGGGAGGAGGTCGTCCTTCGAGGTCACCTTCGACGGCGAGGTGCTCCACTCCAAGCTCGACAGCGGGGAATGGCCCGACACCGGGAAGGTCCTCGAGGCGATCACGAGGCGCCTCCCCCGGTAGGGCGTTGATGTCAGATTCTCCCCCGGGCCCTGTCTGCTTACCGGGGACGGAGTGTGTGGATGGCCAGGTCCCCGCCGCGCGTGGGGGCGCTGCGGCGGGGATCTTCTTGTCGCAGGCGGCGGCGACCCCTCACCCCTTCAGCTTCCGCGACACGTGCGCCAGGACCTCGTTCATGGGCGCGGACGGGCTGAACTCGATGGACTCGTAGTCCTCGTCCACGCGCACGGTGTGCCCCGCCGGCCAGTGGTACACCTGCCCGGCGCTCACCTTCTCGGTCCGGCCATCGCCGTAGGTCACGTGGATGCTCCCCTTGAGGACGTACCCCCAGTGCGGCGCCTGGCAGAGGTTCCCGGGCAGCCCCTGGAGGAGGGGCGTGGCGTCCGCCCCCCCGGGCAGGTTCACGTGCGCCACGTTGAGTCCACCCCAGTCCACCGTCTGGAACTTCACCCCACCCGCGTCGATCGTGGTGGGCAAGTTGCTCGCGCTCTCGTTCATGGCTTCCTCCCGGAGTCGAGGACGACTCCGTCGGTTGGGGTCTCCGGAACCGTCTAACGCCCGGGGAGGGTGAACTTGGGTTTACGCCCCGTATGACCTCGCCGCGCCGCTACCCCCCCAGCCTGAGGGGCAGGCTGCGCAGCCGCTTCCCGGTCGCCCCGAAGACCGCGTTTGCCACCGCCGGCGCGACAGGCGGCACCCCCGGCTCGCCCACGCCGGTGGGCGGAGCGCTCGAGGACACGAGGTGGGTCTCGATGACCGGGCACTCGTCGATCCGGAGCAGCTCGAAGTCGTTGAAGTTCGACTGCTCGACGCGCCCCTTGTTCCAGGTGATCTCCTGCTTGAGCGCCGCACCGAGGCCGAAGACCACCGAGCCCTCCAGCTGGGCCGCCACCAGGTTCGGGTTCACCACCAGTCCGCAGTCGAGCGCGATGACCACCCGCCTCACCGCGATGGCGCTCCCCTTCACCTCGACCTCGACCACGGCCGCCGCGAAGCTGTCGAAGGAGGCGTGCTGGGCGATGCCGCGGAACCGCCCGGGGGGAAGGGGCCCGCCCCAGCCGGCCCTGGCCGCCACCAGGTCGAGGACCGCCCGGTTTCGGGAAGCCGGAGCCAGGAGCCCCTTGCGGAAGAGGTACGGATCCTTCCCGGCGGCGTGGGCCAGCTCGTCCACGAAGCTCTCCACGGCGAAGGCAGTGTGGGAGTGCCCGACCGAGCGCCAGCTCCCCACCGGCACGCCCGGGTCCTGGGCGACGAACCGGACCGAGACGCTGGGCACCACGTAGGGGATCGCGTCGGCCCCCTCCACTGCGGATTCGTCGGCGCGCCCCATGAACCAGGCTGCCACGCTGCCCGCGCCCCGCTTCACCGCGGTGGGAACCCAGAACGGCAAGGTGGCGGCGACGAACTCGGGGGCCGCCTGCTTCATGATGGACTGGGTGACGATCCGGTGGCTCCAGGCCACCGGCGACCCGTCGGCGGAGAGGCCGCCCTTCAGCACGTGGAGCGCCGCGGGCCGGTAAATGTCGTGCTGGAAGTCGTCCTCGCGAGACCAGACGACCTTCACCGGCCTGCCGGCCGCCTTCGCGCACCAGATGGCCTCGGCCACGTAGTCCTGCACGAGGCGCCGCCCGAACCCGCCCCCCATCATCGTGGTGTGGATGACGATCTGGTCCGAACCGAGGCCGGTGATCTGTCGCGCGATCTCCTTCGCGACGCCCGGCCCCTGCGTGGGCGCCCAGACCTCGCACCGGGAGGGCGTGACGTGGGCCGTGGCGTTCTGCGGCTCCATCGTGGCGTGGGCCAGGAACGGGGCGAAGTAGCTCGCCTCGACCTTGCGGGGCGCGCCGGCGAAGGCCTTCGCCGCATCGCCGTCGTTGCGGATGCTCGTCCCGTCCCCTGCCGCGGCGGCGCGGTAGGTGGCGAGGATCGCTCCCGAGTCGAGCGCCGCGTTCGGCCCCTCGCTCCAGGTGACCCGGAGCTTTCCAGCCGCCTCGCGTGCCGACCAGGTGTCCCTGGCCAGCACGGCGATCCCCGAGGGGATGCGCACCACGTCGGCGACGCCGGGCATGCCCTTCGCCGGGGCCGCGTCGAACTCCAGGGCCGTCCCGCCCGGAACCGGGCAGCGAACCACCGCGGCGACGAGCATGTCCGGGAGCCGCACGTCGATCCCGAAGACCCCCGTGCCGTCCACCTTCGGCCGCGCGTCCAGCCGGGGGACCGGCTTCCCGATCACCCTGAAGTTCCCGCTCCGGAGCTGCGGCTTGCGCGGCGGCTCGGACCGGGCGGCCTCGTCGGCCAGCTCGCCGTAGGTGGCCCGCTTCCCGGTCGCCGCGTGGGTCACGGCCCCGGCCGACGCGACGCAGTCCGCCACGGGAACGCTCCAGCGTCGCGACGCCGCACCGCGGAGCATCTCCCGCGCGGTGGCGCCCGCCTGGCGCATCGGCTCGTACTGGGCCTTGACGCTCGTGCTGCCGCCGGTGAGTTGCAAGTTGAACGCCGGATTGTCGTAGGCACGGTCGGCCGGCGCGGCGACGACCTTCATGGCCTCCGGGGCGATCTCGAGCTCCTCCGCGACCAGCATGGCGAGCCCGGTCTGGATGCCCTGCCCCATCTCGACCTGGGGACAGACGAAGGTGACGCCCTCGGTGGTGATGCGCAGGAATGCGCTCGGGGCGAACGGCCCCCCGCCCTTCCCGGCGTCGGCGCGCGCCCTGCGCGGGCTCCATACCTCGATGAGCAGGCCGCCGCCGACCGCGGCGCCGACCTTGAGGAACTCGCGGCGCGTGACGCTCATCGGACCACCCCCGCCGCGCGCCGCACGGCGGCGCGGATGCGCGGATAGGTTCCGCACCGGCACAGGTTTCCGGAGAGTGCGTCGTCGATCTCCGCATCGGAGGGGTGGGGCTTCGCCGCCAGCAGCGCCGCCGCGCTCATGATCTGCCCGGGCTGGCAGTAGCCGCACTGCGACACGTCCTCGGCGAGCCAGGCCTCCTGCAGGACGTGCAGCTTTCCCGTCCCCAGCCCCTCGATGGTGGTGACCGACTTCCCCTCCACCGTGCCGACGTCGGTGAGGCAGGAGCGCGTCGCCTCCCCGCCCACGTGAACCGTGCAGGCCCCGCAGAGACCGGCCCCGCAACCGAACTTGGTGCCCGTGGCGCCCAGCGTGTCCCGCAGCACCCAGAGGAGCGGCGTCTTCGGAGAAACGTCCACCTGCACGGGCTTCCCGTTCAGCGTGAAGGCGATCATGCGCTCTCCTCGCCGGCTACGGCACCTGGATCGCCGCCGCCACGCCGAGGTGGTCGGAGGCGTGCAGCGGCGGTGTCGTGCTGGTGGTCGCTGTCGCGCCGAAGGTCCGCATCCACGACGGCCCGGCGCCCGAGGTCAGGACGAAGTCGATCCGCTGGGACATGGTGCCCGTGAGCAGGTCGTCGCCGAAGCCCCAGGTGAGCCCGGACTGCCCGGGGTTGGCGGTCGACCAGGCGTCGGCCAGCGGGGAGACCGTGCCGGCGACCGGCGGCCACCAGGAGACGACGCTGCCGTAGTCGGGAAACGGAAGCCCCTGGGCGAGGAAGTTGTAGGTGATGCGGAGCGGGCTGCCACCGGGCTGCTCGGCCTGCGTGTTGAGGTCCCCGAGGAGGATGGTGGGAAGGGGAGCGGCGGCGGCGCGCGGATTCACCTGCCCCGCCACCAGCTCGCCGGCCTGGGCCAGCTGGAAGATGAAGCCGTACGGCTGTGCCTGGGGGATCTCCTGGACCTCGAGGTGCGTCTCGAAGACCCGGTACCACTGCCCGTCCTTCTGCACCTCGACCACGTTCCAGGCGCGGCGGTCGGGGACCGAGATCCCGGGGTCGCCGGTGCCGGGGATGGGGAACTCGATCATGGTCGCGTAGGTGCCGCCGTCGGGGTTCCTCGTGGTCAGGCCGGACCGCACCAGGATCACGTCATGGTCGGTGTAGCGGACGTCGATGGCCGACGCCGGCCCGACCGAGGGATCGACCGCGCAGAGCTCGGCGTCGAAGGACCGGGTCGTCCGGGCGACGTCGTAGCGGAGCCCCAGGGCCACGAGCTCGGCCTGGAGCGAGGCCAGGAAGTCGTAGACCACGGTGCTGGCCACGGGGGCGTTGATGTACTGGAGCCCCGAGCCGTCGGGCGCGCAGACGACCGCGGGGCCCGTCCGCCAGATGGCCACCTCCTGCAGCCCGATGACGTCCGGGTTCTGGGCCGCGATCCCGGCCGCGATGACCTTGGCTCGGGCCGGGAAGTTGGTGGCCTGGACCGAGCTCCACACCTGGAAGGTGGCCACGGCCGCCTCCTGCGCGCTTCCGGCCTTCACGATGGAGAAGATGTCCCCGCCCAGGTAGAGGTTCTGGCTGACCACGGTGATCTGGTTCGGGGTCGTGCCGCTCGTGCAGGCGCTCACGACGAGGAGTAGGGCGGCGAGGGTTTGGCGCATGTGAAATGCATATTCCCTTTCGGGACGACCTGGCAATGGCAACCTGATACGAAGCGGGTCCATGGCGAACGGTTCGGATCCCTCCATCGGTTTCGGAAAGAGCCTTCTCATCGGACTCGCGGCTGGATGCTTCGGCGGCCTGGTCGGGCTGGGCGGCGGGGTGGTGATGATCCCGCTCATGGTCGGCATGGCCGGGCTGCAGCAGAAGCAGGCCCATGGCACGAGCCTGGTCGCCCTGGTCTTCACGGGGCTGGTCGGTGCCGCCACCTACGGAATGAAGGGGCAGGTGGATCTCCTGGGGGCCGGCCTCCTCGCCGTCACGGCCACGGTCACCGCGCGCTTCGGCGCGCGCTACGCCCACGTGCTCCCCGAGTGGAAGCTCAAGCGCTCCTTCGGCGCCTTCCTGATCGTCATCGCGCTCATCCTGCTGGCCCGCCCATGGCTCGGGGGCTCCGGAGCACACGCCCCGACCTGGGCGACGGCCGCGGTGCTCCTCACCACCGGGCTCTTCACCGGCTTCCTCTCCGGCATGATGGGCGTGGGCGGCGGCAGCATCATGGTGCCGGCCATGGTGCTCCTGGCCGGCTTCCCGCAGATCCTGGCGCAGGGAAGCTCGCTCCTCGCCATGGTCCCGGCGGGCGCGGTCGGCGCCTACACCCACTTCCGGCTCGGCAACGTCGTGCGGGGACTGCTCCCCGGGCTCATCCCGGGGATCCTGGTGGGGACGCTCGTGGGCAGCACCTTCGCCCTGCGGCTGCCGGAGCTGGTCCTCCGCCTGACCTTCGCAGCGGTGCTCGTCTGGACCGGCTCGAAGTATCTGAAGGCGAGGCCACCGGTCCCGAAGGGGGACGCCACCCGGAGGTGACCCGGGCGGTATCACGGTTGTCCCGATCGTGCTACGGTGCGGCCTCTCGTAGCACGAACCCGGAGATTCGTCGCATGTTCACGAGGAGGATCGTCCTGGCGCTCGCCGCCGCCTGGCTGGCGCTGCCCCTCGACGCGCGCGCCCACGACCTCTGGCTCGAGCCGCGGGGCGAGACCCTGGTCCTCCGGTACGGCCACCGGGGGGGCGAGCCCCTCGACCTGGACGCGGACAGGGTGAAGACCGTCCTCTGCCGGAATGGCACGGCGCCCGCCGCCGACGTCCGGCGCGCATCCAGGGCCGCGCCGAAGGAGCTGCGCACGCCGTTCCGCTGCGACGTCGCGAGCGCCTTCCTCGACGGCGGGTTCTGGTCGCTCACCCCGGACGGCGAGAAGAACCTTCCCAGGAACCGGGTGCCCGACGCGGTCCGCTCCTGGCAGTCGAAGCAGTGGGCCAAGTGGGTCGGCGCCCGCTCGCCCGGCGCGGCGACCCCTCTGGGCGACGAGCTCGAGATCGTCCCCGTCGGCGACCTCTCGCGCGTCCGGCAGGGCGACAAGGCGACGTTCCGGGTGCTCTGGCAGGGGAAGCCGGTGGCCGGCGCGGTGCTGGCCATCGACCACCGGCCGCTCGGCGAGACCGACGCGGCCGGTGAGTGCCGCGTGATGGTGCGGGCCTCCGACGTGGAGTCGGTGAGCGCGACCCTCAAGCGCCCGCTCGGCACACCCGAGGCCGACACGCTGACGGCGGAGGCCAGCCTGACCTTCGAGGTGGCGCGGTGAGGACCGCCGGGATCATGGTCGTCCTCGCGCTGATGGCCGCCACGAGCCCGGCCTTCGCCCACGAGGTCCTGCACGAGGTGCAGCGCGGACGTGCGGTCGCCGTGCACGCCTGGTTCCCCGACGGCGAGAGCCTGGCCCACGTCCAGGCCGAGGTCTTCTCCCCGGCTGACGAAAGGATCCCGTACTGGAAGGGGCGGACCGACCGGAACGGCTGGCTGGCCTTCGTGCCCGACGTCCCGGGCAGCTGGCGCGTCCGGATCGTGGACGCCACCGGGCACGGGCTCGACACCCTCGTGGAGGTGGCCCCGGCGGCCGACGCGGCGGCCGGCTCCGGGAGCGGACCGGGCCCGGGCGGCTCGACGCTGGCCTTCGCGCTCCGTCCGGTGGCCGGGGTCGCCCTCATCGCCGCCATCTTCGGCTTCCTCCACCTGCGTGGACGGAGGAAGAACCGGTGACGGCCCGGATCCCGTCGGCGGCCCGCTTCGCGGTGCTCGCCACCACGCTGCTCGCCCCCCTTCCCGCCCTGGCCCACCACGGCAGCGCCGGGGTCGGCATGGCCGGGCCGGAAGGACCGGGCGCGGCCATCGAGACCACCTCGCCCATCCCGTTGCCGCCGGGCTCCCTGTTCCTCATGGTGAAGTCGGAGTACGTCCCCTTCCGGCAATTCGACTTCGCCGCCCCGGAGAACAAGGTCTTCTCCCTCTTCGACACGCTGGTGGCGGGCTACGGCGTCACCCCCTGGCTCTCCGCCTACCTCTTCCTCCCGTACAACGTGAAGTCCCAGGCCGGGGTGCGCACCAACGTCGGCTTCGGCGATCCCGGGCTCTACGTGAACTTCGGCTTCAAGTACGACGAGGGCTTCCGGCTCGTCCCGGCGAGGGAGAGCCTCGACGAGCTGATGGACTGGCACTTCTCCGTCTTCGCCTTCGCCACCGTTCCCATGGGGCCGACCGTCTCGGCGACCGACACGCTCGAGTGGTACGCGCCCGACATGCAGACCGGCTTCGGGTCGCCGAGCTTCCAGATCGGCCTGGCCGCCGAGAAGCAGCTCTCCGACGACTTCACCTGGCTCGCCGACGCGAGCTACCAGCTCTTCCTGCCCCACACCTACCCGTTCACCCGCTACCGGTTCGGCGCCGAGTCGCGGCTCAACACGGCGCTGGCCTGGCGGGCGGTGGCCTCGCCGGGCTTCCGGTTCGACCTGGCCGGAGAGCTGAACCTGCTCCACCTCCAGCGGGACCAGGAGCGGGACGACCTGGGCTCGATGGTGCCGCTGCAGGCTTCCGGAGGGACGATCCTCTACGCCGGGCTGGGGGTTCGCGCCTACCTCGGCCGCTTCTCCGCCGCGCTCGCCGCCCGGACCTCGGTGCTGCGCTGGCTCAACGAGGGGGACGACCAGCAGGGCTCCGAGGGGCTCGAGTGGGTCCGCGTCGCGCTCACCCTGTCGTGCGTCCTGCCGCTCTAGTGCTTCGCCCCATGCATAGCGCCCTGCTTGTAGCCAAAGACGCGCCGTGCATCGGCGGTGGTGAACTGCCAATTGATGCGGCGTCTGCTGCTATTGGCGCGAAAGTTCCAGGAGCGGGTCCGGCGGCTCAGCGCGGC
>CAIQRS010000072.1 GCA_903874275.1 uncultured Anaeromyxobacter sp. | reverse complement strand
GAAGTCTGGGAGATGGACATGCGGGAGGCGAACGACCTGATGGCGGCATGGATCGACAACCCCCCGGCACACGTCGTGTCCAGGCAGCTCCGGGACGTCGTCATCTCGGCGTTCGGGGGCTCCCCTCCGTCGTCGAGGCGCAGGGTCGAAGCCCAGACGCCTGACCAGCTCGCCGCGGTGCTCGGCTTGGGGGCTCCGTAATGTCGGGCCAGGGCGTCATCCAGGCGGAGCTGTCGATCGAGCTCGGCAAGTACCTGGCCGCGCTCAATCAGGCGCAGGCAGCGATCGCGAAGTACGCCGCCGCTGCGGGCGGCTCGATGCAGGAGGCAAACCAGGCCTACGTCAAGTCGACGGACAAGTCCACCGAGAGCACCAAGAGTCTCACGAAGACGCTGTCGGACTTCAAGGGCGAACAGGTTGCCCAGGCCCGTCAGGCCAAATACTTCGCGTCCACGCTCGCAGAGATCATCCCGGCGAGCGACGGCGCCAAGTCGGCCCTTGCCGGCCTCATCTCCATCGGCCTCGAGGGCGCGGCGGGCGGGCTCGGGTTCGGCCTGGTGCTCGAGGTTGTGACTCTGGTCAGTTCGCAGATCCAGCGCGTCGTTGGGCAGACGGAGGAGGCAAAGAAGAAGGCCACGGAGTGGGGCGTCGAGATGAGGAAGGAACTCATCTCCATGACCGACAAGGCGCGCGACCTGGCCGACGAGCTCGCGAACGTGACGCCCACCCAGAAGGCCGAGCGCGTGACGGTGGACACGGGCTCGGCCGTTGCTCGGCTCGCGGCCGAGGAGGTCGACATCCGGGCGCGCATGGCCAGGATGATGGCGGAGTCCGGCAAGCCGAGCCCCTCACGGGAGTTCACGGCCTACGTCGGGGACGCTTCGATCTTCTCCACGAGCCAGGCAGAGCAAGACCGGATCCGCTTGAAAGCGATCGAAGAAGGGATCGCTGACTCCCGCACCAAGTCGGTCGGCGTGCTCAGGGCCGAAGCCGCTGCCGCGAAGGTAGTTGCGGACCTCACCAGGGAGAAGGCCGACTCCGCGCTCCGCGCTGCCCTGTCGGAGAGCAGGGTCGCCGGGAACGTCGACTACGAGATGGCCGGCGGTGACGGCGGCGTGCTCGTGGCGCAAAAGCGGCTCGACGCGCTTCAGGCGAGCTACGCCCAGGCCGGAGCTGCCGCTGCCGTGTCGGTGGCGAAAGCCCGCGGGGCATCCGACGAGGAGGTCGAAGTTCTCCGGGTGAAGGCCGAGATGATCGGCCTCAATGCTCAACTCACGGCCGCCGGGTCCTCGTCAGAGATCGCTTCCATCAGGAAGCGGATCGACGCCCTGAAGGAGGAGTCCCGCTTAAAGTTGCTGGGCATGGCCCGACGTTTTGATCCGGTCTTCGGTCCTGGGGACGGAGAAGGCGAGCGAGAATTCGCGGCAATCAAAACGGTCAATGAAGGGTGCAGAAGCAAAACGAACGCGAGGCCGAATCCTACGACGCCGGGACCTTCGACCTCTCCGGCATCTCGGCATCCCAGGTGGCGATGGACAAATTGCGGGACGCGACCCGCGCGACGTCCGACGTCTTCATGGCCATGGGCGACGGGATCGGAAGCGTCTTCTCCTCCATCGGAAGCGCGATCGGTGGTGCAGCCGGCCAGTTCATTTCCCAGGTCGGGGCGATGATTTCCCAGACCATCGCCCTGGTGCTGGCGCTCACGTTCTCGGACACGCTGATGACCGGCCCGCTGGGGGTCTTCGCGGCCATCCCGATGGGCGCGGCCATCCTCGGGTCGCTGATCGGAATGATCGCGTCCATCCCCAGCTTCGACGTGGGAACGCTGTCCGTGCCGAAGACCGGGCTCGCGATGATCCACGCCGGAGAGGCCATCCTTCCGGCCGGAGGGCCTGCGGAGACGTACCGTGCCGGCCTGGCGCGGATGGGTGGCGGGCTCCTGGCGGGAGCGGCGGGCGGGGCGACCACGGTCAACGTGAGCATGAACATCAGCGCCCTCGATGGGCAGTCGGTCTATCGGACGCTCACCGGGTCGCGTGACCAGCTCGCGCGCGTCGTGCGGGAAGCCGTCCGCGACGGGGTGATGAGGTGAGCGGCTCTCTCGGCACGTTCGCAGGCTTCCAGCCCACGGTGACGCGGGAGGGGCCGATTTACACAGTCGTCGTCGATCAGGCGGAGTCGGGCATGGAGGTCCGCACCGTCTACGGGACCTCGCCGCGCTACCGCTACCAGATGGAGATCATCCTTCAGGGCTCGACTGAGGTCGGGACGATGGACACCCTGATCAGGAACAACTACGGCGAGGGCGGGAATTTCACGATCACCGATCCCGTGGTGGGCGGGACGGTCACCGTCCGCATGGAGGGGAACCTTTCCCTGACGGAGCATGGGGGGATCTCGACCTGGTGGCTGGCGCGGATGACCTTCATCTCGGTGCTCACGTGATCTCGTCAACGGCGTCCACCCTGCTCGCGAGCGGCGCCAGCTCGTTCGTGATCGTCGATACCTACGTGATTGGCGGGTACACGTTCTCCTCGGACACGTCGGTCATCAAGCGGGGCGCGCTGACCTCGGAAGAGGGACTCAGCCCGGCCACGCTGGACGTGACGATCGCGACGGGCGGGTCTTCCGGCCCAGGCGCGGCGTTCAAGGCGGCGGCCCTCGCGGGGTTACTCGCGGGCGTCGCCTTCACCTACACCCGGACCTACGTGGGGACCGGAGGTGGCGCGGTGCTCCGGTTCACCGGGACCGTGCAGCGCGCGGAGCCCAGCTCGATTGACGTTCGCCTGGTCGCGATCTCGACCACCGTGGACCTGGACGCGGTGATGCTCCCGACGAGGGTGATCCTGGCCGATGAGTTCCGCGAAATCCCACCCGTTGAAAACTACAACGTGAGGTGACGGGGTGGGGCTCCTGGACTTCTACCGGCGCTGGCAATCTGGCATCCCGTGGGCGCGCGTTGCGGCGAACTGGGAGGGCGTTGACAGCCCGTATGGGCTGCCGATCCCGATCTGCTACGGCGTGACATGGGTCAGCGGGATCCAGGTCTACTCGGGGCCACAATTCTGCCTCTTCTTCGACCCGGTAGCGAACGCCATCACGGACATGGTCGCTCGCGTCTACAGCACCGACGAGATGACCGGGGACGTCTCGATCGAGTTCAAGCAGTCGATTTGCCAGTCGGCGGTCATCGTCCTGTGCGAAGAGGCCACGACCGTCCTCGACATCCTGAAGGACGGGACGTCGGTCAATAGCGCGACGGTCGATTCGGTGGCCGAGCGGATCGACATGATCAGCGGTCACTCCGCCAACCCTGGACTCATCCCCCCGACCGGAGAGGATCCCGGCTACTTCCATGGCGGGACGGGCGCCGCGACCGCTCACACGCGGTTTGACGGGACGGGCGCCGGGACCACGGCCCCTTACGCCTACAGTACCGTTGCGCGGATCGATTTCTGCGCGCTCGCCATCGGAACGCAGAGCGCCAGGCCAGCCCTGAAGTTCAAGGTGAAGGCTCTCCTTGCGTCATCGGACACCGTGGGCGCGCATCCTGCTG
>CAIQRS010000071.1 GCA_903874275.1 uncultured Anaeromyxobacter sp. | reverse complement strand
GTCGGTGGCGCTGGGGGCCTCCGTCGGCGCGGCGGCCTCCACCGCGCTGGTCTTCGCGCTGGGGCGCATCGGGGGCAAGCTCGTGCCCGAGGCGGCCCTCCTCGTCGGCGTGGTCTTCAACGCCTTCGCCGCCGGCGTCATCACGGTCGTGAAGGTCATGGTGCCCCCCGAGGAGGCGGCCCGGCTCCTCTACTGGCTCATGGGGGCGGTGGGCTACGCCGACCCCGGCACGCTCTTCACCGGCGCGGTCTTCGTGGCGGTGGCGGTGGCGGTGCTGGTGGCCGCCTCGGCTCAACTCAACCTCCTCTCCCTCGGCGACGACGAGGCCTCCTCGCTCGGCGTGGACGTGGGGCGCTCCCGCGGCCTGGTCTTCCTGGCCGCGAGCCTGGCCACCGGGGCAGCGGTGGCGCTGGCCGGGATGGTGGGCTTCGTCGGGCTCATCGTGCCCCACCTGCTCAGGCGGGTCTTCGGCCCGGACCACCGCATCCTGCTGCCGGCCTCGGTCCTCTTCGGCGCCGCCTTCCTGGTGCTGGCCGACGCCGCCGCGCGCCTGGCCTTCCTGCCGCTCGGCTCCGAGCCGCCGGTGGGGGCCCTCACCGCCCTGCTGGGCGGCCCCCTCTTCCTCTGGCTGCTGCGCCGGACCGAGCGGAGCGGTTAGGTTGGCACCCATGACCCCCGGCCGCGCCTGGCTCGCCATCACCGTCCTCGCCACGGCCCTCCTCGCCGTGGCCGTCGGCGCGGCCACGCTGCTCGAGCCCCACACCCGCGGCTTCGACCGGTTCCAGGGGCTCGCCATCTGGAAGATCGACGTCCACCAGCGGATCGATCCGGAGGTGCTGGGCTACGCCGTCAACGTGGGCGCGAGCCAGGGGATCCTCGGCATCGTGAACCTGGGGGGCGGCCACCCCGGAGGCGGGCTGGAGGCGCACCTCGAGGCGGCGGCGCGCTTCCCGGGGCGGGTGCTGGTCTTCGTGGAGCTCGACGAGCGGGGCTGCTGCGACGACGCATGGATCGAGCGGGAGACCGCCCGGCTCGTGACCGGGCGGGCCCTGGGGGCCCGCGGGCTGCACGTCCCCCGGCGCCTGCTCTCCCCGGCGGGCGAGCCGGTCTGGCTCGACGCCCCGGAGCTCGCCCCCCTCTGGCAGGTGGTCGCCGGCCTCGGCATCCCCGTCGCGTTCGAGCCCGGCCCGGGCCCGCTGGCCCGCCAACGGATGGTGAATCTCCTGGAGGGGCAGCCGAAGATCCCCTTCCTGGCCCTCGACATGGCGGGGCTGGCGGGAAACCCGGCCACGCTCGGCGCCCTCCTCTCCCGGCTCCCCAATCTCCACGTGGACACGGCGGGCTCCATCCCGGAGATGGCGCGAACCCAGGAAGCGACCCGGGAGCTCCTCGCCGCCCACTCCGATCGGGTGCTGCTGGGCACAGACCTGGCCTGGTTGCAGGGCCCCCGCCCCGAGCAGCGCGCCCTGGTGATCGGGGGCGGCCTCCCGGTGCGGACCCGCGAGCCGCTCCTGCGCTTCTTCGACTCGACCTGGCGCTTCTTCGAGACCCGCGACGCCGACATCCCCGGACCCACCTCGGGCGACGCCCCGCTGGAGGGGCTGGCGCTCCCCCGCGACGCGCTCACCCGGATCTTCCGGGACAACGCCCGCCGGCTCCTCGGCTTCGGCGACCTGGAGGCCCTGTGAAGGGGGCTCGGGCGCCTGCCCCGGACCTGGCGCCGTCCGGGACGCCGCTGGTGGTGGCCGACGCGGTCTCCTTCTCCTACGGGGAGCGGGCCGCGCTGCAGGGGGTCTCCTTCACCGCGCGTGCGGGGGAGCTGGTGGCGCTGCTCGGGCCGAACGGCGCCGGGAAGAGCACGCTCCTGCGGCTCGCCGCCGGGCTGCTCGCCCCCTCGGCCGGCAGCGTGACGGTGGGCGGCCTCCCGGCCCACTCGGCCCCGCGCCGGGCGCTGGCCCGGGTCTGCGCGCTCGTCCCCCAGGAGCCGCGCGCCCCCTGGCCATTCACCGTTCGTGAAGCGGTCATGATGGGGCGGGCCCCGCACCAGGGGCTCCTGGCCGTCCCCGGCCCGTTCGACCACGGCGCGGTGGAGGGGGCGCTCTCGGCCTGCGACCTCCTCGACCTGGCCGACCGGCGCCTCGACGCGCTCTCGGGGGGCGAGCGGCGCCGGGTCTTCTTCGCCCGCGCGCTGGCCCAGGAGCCGCGGGTGCTGCTCCTCGACGAGCCCACCGCCTTCCTCGACCTGGCCCACCAGGTGGCCGCCATGGACATGGCCCGGGTGGCGGCGCGGGCCGGGCTCTGCGTGGTGGCGGTGCTGCACGACCTCAACCTGGCCGGCGGTTCGGCCGACCGGATCGTGGTCCTCTCGCGGGGCCAGGTGGTCGCCGACGGCCCTCCGCGGGAGGTGCTCTCGGCCGAGCGGGTGAGCGCGGTGTGGGGGGTGCCGGTGTGGCGCGGGGAGAACGGGGCCACCGGCGCGCCGGTGGTGCTCCCGGTCACGTCCCCGGGACGGCGAACTTGATCATCGCGGCCAGCGTGCGGAACGTGGTGCCGCTGAAGCTCTGCCGGTAGGCGAACTCGGCCCCGAACCCGCCGTAGGCGATGCCGGCGCCCAGCGCCCAGAGCTGGACGTCGGCCCCCGCGTTGAACGTCCAGCCGCCCCGCAGCGAGACCATGTCGAAGAAGAAGACCTCGGCCCCCGCCGCCCAGCGGTCGGAGTGGACCCCGTCGGCGCCGAAGTTCCGCACCCAGTCGGCGGTGACGCGGAAGGTGTCGCCGGGACCGACGGCCACGCCCGCCCCCATCCCGATGGGCAGGAGGTCGGGGTGCTGGGTGTTGATGAGGTTGTAGCCGGTGAAGCCGCCCGAGAAGAGCTTCCCGAGCTTGAGGAAGGCGCCGACGGTGGTGGTGAGGGCGCTCACCGTGGCCGTGTCGGAGTAGAGGTTCAGGTAGGTGCCGGTCGCGCCCAGGAACAGGCTGTCCCCGACCGGGAAGGCCAGCGCCAGGTTGAGCATGCCGCCGAAGGCGCCCTTGCTCCGGTAACCGAGCGTGGTCATGTAGTTGTAGGAGAAGCCGGCCGCCACCGTGGTGGACGACGAGTCCACCACCGAGCCCCCGAAGATGGTGGCGTCGGTGTCGGCGCCGACCCGGTACATCATCCCGCCCAGGTTGGTCAGGAAGACCTTCTGCGCCGCCAGCGCGCCCGGGTTGTAGAAGATGGCGTCGTTGTCCCCCGAGACGCCGTGGTAGGCGGCCAGCCCCACCGATCGCGCGTAGACGTAGTTG
>CAIQRS010000070.1 GCA_903874275.1 uncultured Anaeromyxobacter sp. | reverse complement strand
CGGCTCCAGTTCCTGGCGAGCCGGGAGGAGAAGGACGCCACCCGGAGGCTCCGGGAGAGCGAGGAGCTCTTCCGCACCGCCTTCGAGAACGCATCGATCGGCAAGGCGCTCACCGATCCGGCCGGCCGGTTCCTGAAGGTGAACCCCGCCCTCTGCAACATCCTCGGCTACGCCGCGGACGAGCTCGTGGGCAGGGACGTCGCGACCGTCACGCACCCCGACGACGTCGCCGGCAGCGGCCAGATCGCCCGGGCGCTCCTCGGCGGCCAGCCCCACGCCCGCATGACGAAGCGCTACGTCCGGAAGGACGGCGAGATCGTGTGGGCCGAGATCGCCGTGTCGCTCCTGCGCCGCCCCGACGGCAGTCCGCTCCACTTCATCACGGGCATCCTCGACGTCACCGAGCGGCGACGCACCGAGGAGGCCCTCGCCGCATCGCGGTCGCGCTACGCGGAGCTCTACGAGAGCCTGGGCGACGGGATCGTCCGCTCGGACGCGAAGGGGACCATCCTCGAGTTCAACGAGGCCTACCGCCGGATGCTCGGCTACACCGCCGAGGAGCTCCGGGCGATGACCTACAAGCAGGTCACGCCCGAGCGGTGGCACGCCCAGGAGGCTCGCCTCCTGGAGGAGGCGGTCCGGACCCTGGGCACGGCCGTCACCTACGAGAAGGAGTACCGGCGGAAGGACGGCACGGTCTTCCCGATCGAGCTGCGCGTCTTCATCCAGTACGTCGAGGGGCGACCGCTCCGGAACTGGGCCATCGTCCGCGACATCTCCGAATCGCGGGCCCTCCGGGAACAGCTCGCCGTCGCCTCGCGCCTGGCGGCGATGGGGACGCTCGTCGCCGGCGTGGCGCACGAGATCAACAACCCCCTGGGCGGAGCGATCGCTTCCCACACGTTCGCGACCGCGGAGGTGGCTCGGCAGCGCGATCTCCTCCGCTCCTCGAGCCCGTACGACCGTGCCGCGGAGGCCATCCGGCTGGACGGCGCGCTGGACGCCCTTGAGGACGCCGGCGCGGGGGAGCGACGGATCGCCGCCATCGTGAAGGACCTCGCCCTGCTCGGGCGACCCGATCCGTCCCGGGCTCGTGTCTCCCTGTCCCGCGTGGTGGCCGAGTCCATCCTGTGGGTGCCCCAGCCGCTTCGGGACCGATCCGAGATCCTGGTGGAGGACGGCGGCGCTCCCGACGTCGCAGCCTCGGAGGGGCAGATCGCCCAGGTGGTGACGAACCTGATCGGCAACGCGGTTCGCGCGACCCCCGAGGGGCGCCGGGCCAGCGTGCGCATCCGCCTCGGTCCGGGCGCCCCCGGGTTCGCCCGCATCGAGGTCGCCGACGACGGCGTCGGGATGACACCCGAGGTCATGTGCCACATCTTCGACCCGTTCTTCACCACCCGGGGGGTGGGCCAGGGGATGGGGCTGGGACTCGCCATCTGCCACGCCATCGTCACCGCGCACGGCGGGAGCATCTCGGCGACGAGCGCGCCCGGCCAGGGGGCGACCTTCCGCGTGGAGCTGCCGGTGTCGAGCTGACGCCGCCCACTTCAGGGTCCCTCGACCGGGCGAGTCCATGCGTGTGCGTGGCGGCTCCGGTCGGGTCAACCCGCCGAGGTCCGTGGACGGCCGGCGCGGCAGGGCAGATCATGGGGGTGCAGAGGCGCCGCCCTTCCCCTCGGGGCGTGGCGCCCGCGACGAAGCCCGCTCCGGTCGCCCGCCTCTGCGCTGTCGGCGGCCCCAAGGGCGGGGACACGGTGGTCAGGGCGGCGTGAGCAGGCCCGTTAGCCTTCAGTCGGGTTCACGACTCCGCAGGCGCGACAGGCAGCTCCACCCGGAACGTCGAGCCCTTGCCGACATCGCTCTCCACCGTGATGGTCCCGCCATGTGCCTTCGCGATGGTGTGGCAGATGGACAATCCGAGCCCCATCCCCTTTCCTTCTCCAACCTGCCGCGTCGTGAAGAACGGGTCGAAGATTCGTTCCCGCATCGCCGGGTCGATGCCCACGCCCCTGTCGGTGACATCGAGGCGCGACATGCCAGGGGAACCCGGGCTGGTTCGGACGATGACGACTCCCACCTCTCCGGGCTTCGACGCCTTCGCCGCGTTCGTGACCAGGTTCACCACCAGCTGCTCGATCTGGCCGAAGGATGCCAGGATATCGGGCGCCCCCCCATCCTCCACGCTGACGGTCGCTGCCCTGCCCACGGTTGCGGGCAGCCAGCGCATCGCCTGCTGGACGGCGTCGATGACCCGGACCCTCGTCTTCTCCTCGTTGGGGCGGGCGAACTTCGCGAGGTCCTTCACGATCTGCTCGATGCGGCGGGCTCCCTCCTCCGCATCCTTGAGCTCCTCGACCACCTCGCCGAGCCGCTTGGCTTCGGCCTCCCGGTCGAGGGGCTCGCCCGTACGGAGGCGATCCCGGACCTCCTGGACGACCTCGCTGGCCAAACCTTGGTCGGCCAGGACGGCTGCGAGAGGATTGTTCACCTCGTGGGCTACCCCGGCGACCAGCGTTCCCATCGCCGCGAGCCGAGACGTCAGCGCCAGCTGGCCCTCCAGCGCCTTCAGCGCGGTGATGTCCATCACCACGCCGATGTAGCCGGTGACCGTCCCCGCCAGGTCGCGAAGCGCCGTCGCGAACCCACGGGCCAGGACCGAGGTCCCGTCCTTCCGGAGGAAGCGGTACTCGCTCTCGAAGGCGCTTCCGGCCCGGATGGCGGCGGCGAACTCCCGCACGACCCTGTCGCGGTCGTCGGGATGAAGGGCGTCGTGCCATCCCGTCCCGCTCGCCGCTGGCTGGGCCTGCCCGAGGATCTCCTCTGCGGCTCGGTTCAGGTAGACGTTTCGCCCCTCCGCGTCGGCCTGGTAGATCCCCACCGGGGCCTCGTCGGCGAGGGCCCGGAAGCGCACCTCGCTCGCCCGGAGGGCCTCCTCCGCCTTCTTGCGGTCGGTGATGTCGCGAGCCGCGGCGAACACGCCCTGGAGCCTTCGCTTCGCGTCGGCGTAGGTCACGGCGTTGTAGACGACTTCGATGGTGCGTCCGCTCCGGTGCCGGAAGGTGAGCGGATAGTCGCGGACCGCGCCGTCAGCGAGCACTCTCTCGTATCCGGCCCGGGCCCTCTCCGGCTCGGTGAAGTAGTCGGCGAAGTCGGTGCCGACCAACTGGGCCCGGGGAACGCCGGTCGCCTCCTCCGTAGCTTGGTTGACGTCCGTGACCTTGCCCTCGGGACTGATGGTCACGAGCGGGTCGAGGCTCGCCTCGATGAGGCCGCGTGTGTAGGCAGCAGCCTCTCGCACCCGCTCCTCGGCTTCCTTGCGGTCCGTGACGTCCTGGACGAGGGAGAACACGGAGGCGAGCTTCCCGTCCTGCCCGTACAGGGACGAGTTGTACCACTCGCAGTGGATGACCTTGCCGTCCTTGCGGACGTTCCGGTTCAGGCTGACGGTGTTGGGCCCGGAGCCGGAGTCCATGGCGTTCATGACCGCACGGACCTTCGGCCAGTCCTCCTCCGGGACCCAGGGCACCTCGTCGACGCGCTTGCCGATCACCTCGTGATCCATCCACCCGAACATCTCCGTGGCGCGCGCGGTGAACCGTGTGACCCGGTAGTCGGCATCCCACTCGACCAGGGCAAGCGGCGTGTTCGTGACGTGCTGATTCAACTGCTGGTGGGCTGCCGCGAGCGCCTCATCGGCCGCCGCGCGCTCGCTGACGTTGCGGGCGACGGCGATGAGGAGCTCCGGCTGGGAAGGAGCCAGCGAGTTGATCTGGATCTCGACCGGGAAGGTCGTCCCATCCTTGCGCCGGTGCGTTCCAGTGACGAAGCCCGTCGTCTCCGCCAAAGCCTGGCGATGGGTCGCCGCCACCTGATCTGGCGTCAGGCGTTCCTCGATGTCCGAGGCCGAGCGCGCCAGCAACTCGCTCCTGGTGTAGCCGAGTTCCCGGCAGGCCTGTGGGTTGCAGTCGACGAACCGCCCGGTTCCAGCGTCCAGCACGAATATGGAGTCGCCGGCGCTGTCCAGGAAGGCCTTGAGCCGCTGCTCGCTGGCATGGAGCGCCTGCTCGGCCTCCCTGCGGCGCGTGATGTCGACGAACGTCACCACCACCAGGCGCAGGGCTCGGGCATCGTCGAACTCGGGATAGGCGTTCACGAGCACCCAGGCGCGGCTGGAGGGCGACCGGTCGATGCCGATGACCTGGGCGACGACGCGACTGCCCGAGGTGACGACCTGGTTCACCGGATACTCGGGAGGCGGCATCGCCGACCCGTCCTCGCGGACGAACCGCCAGCCCGGGTCGATGGCGACCTTGCCGCGCATCTGATCGGGCGTGAGCCCAAGGAGGATGCCCGCCCTGACGTTGCTCAGGACGATGCTCGTGTCCGGCGCGTGAACCACGATTCCCGCGTCGAGGTTGTCGAAGAGCTTCCTCTGGTGCTCCTCGCTGGCGCGCAGGGCGTCCTCCGCCTCCTTTCGCTTCGTGATGTCCTTCACGATGGCGACGACGTACTCCACGCTGCGGTCGGGCCGTCGCGTGCAACTCGCCGACAGTTGGACCCAGATGACGGTCCCGTCCTTGCGGATGTATCGCTTGTCCCGGGCGTAGGCCTCGCTCTCGCCGGAGACCAGCCTGTTCACCTCGGTGATGTCCGTTGCGACGTCGTCGGGGTGGGTCAGTTCCCGCCAGTGGACCCGGAGCAACTCCTCGCGGGTGTACCCCAGCATCGCGCAGAAGCAATCGTTCACCTCCACGAAGCCCTTCCCGGCGGCGGTGATGGCGATCCCCACACCTGGTGACTGGAAGAAGGCCCGGAGCCTCCCTACCCGGTCCCGGAGGGCGCTCTCCGCCCGCTTGGCCTCGTCGATGTCGATGCACGAGCCGATGTACCCGGTGAAGTTCCCGGCCCCATCGAAGAGGGGCTTGCCGTTGTCGACGAGCCAGCGGAAGGCGCCGTCGTGGCGCCGGAGCCGGTACTCCATCGAGAAGGGCTCCCGGCGGTCGAAGTGGCCGACGTACACGTCGAGGCAACGCTGGAGGTCGTCGGGGTGGACCCCTTCCGCCCAGCCGTTGCCCATCTCCTGCTCCATCGTGCGCCCCGTGAAGGCGAGCCAGGGCTCGTTGAACCAGTTGCAGAGCTTGTCGGTGCCCGACATCCAGATGAGGACCGGGGCGCCGTTCGCCATGGTCCGGAAGCGCCGGTCCTCTTCCCTTCCCGCCTGGAGCCTGGTGATCGTCTCCCTCCGCCGCTGGTACACGAGCAGGCCGAGGCTGGTCATGAGCGCGATGCCGGCCAGCAGGGCGAGCTGTTCGATCAACGCCTTTCGCCAGGGGGCAAAGACGGCCGCCGTCTCCCGGGAGAAGGAGGCCACGAGGAAGCCGTCGGCCGGGCCCGCCACGAACCGGATGCTCTGGAGAGCGAACAGGGCTTTCCTGTCGGTGGCGGCGCCGATGGCGGTACGCAACGTCCTGTCCTCGCCGCTCCGGATGTGCTGGCTGAAGCCAGAGTCCGGGTTCCCGGCCAGATCGATTCCTGCCGCGCCGTTGGGGTCCGGGACTCGGAAGATGAGCTTTCCATCGCCGTGGACAATGGCGGCGGTCACGTCGGAGCTGTACCGCGCCGAGTCGAGCAGGAGGTTCCAGTAGTCCGGATCGATGATGGCCAGGACGTACCCGCCGAACTTGCCCTGGTCGTCGACGACGGCCCTGCCCAGACTGACCGCCCAGTTCCCCAGCGGGGTCACGAAATGGGGTGAGACGTACACCATGTTCGCGTCGGGACGGCTGCTGGTGAAACGATACCGCTCCCCTTCGTGAAGATCCTTTCCAATGAGCTCCGCCCGATTGCTCGCAATCACGATCCCGCCGGCGTTCGTCAACGAGATCGTGCGAATGCCCGTCGTCGAGGAGACCGCCGCCGCCATGTGCTGGCTCAACAGGGAGGGCCCGTCCTTCAGCGCCAGGTGCTCCGGAAGCTCGGCGCGGATGGCATCGAGCGCGTTGACCACGGCTTGCAGGCGCGGAGCGAGGTTCCTCGTGACGACGTCGGCCTGGTGCTCCAGCTTGGCCAGTTCCTCGGCCTCGGTGGCCTTGTGGGAGGAGTAGAGGCCGAACCCGACGTACCCGGCGAAGGACAGCAGGACCGCGCACAGCGTGATCCATTCCAGCCGCGAGCGAGAGCGCAGTTCCCTCAGCAGCGCGTTCCCGCCGGTCGGGTCAGCTTCCCCGGTCATGTGGTCGGCCAGCCGTTGCTCGTCGGCGTCCCGGACAGCGGGGGGGGGCGGCGCTCATGGGCCTCGGTATTATTTCACCCGAAGCATATGGAACACACGCCGATTCGGGTCTCTTCACGCTTTGCAGCACGGCGGCGTCCCTGCTGGGGCGTAGGGTGCCTTCGGGAGGGTGCGACCTCCAGGCGTTCGGTGGCAGGCACTACGCAGGCACTGCCCCCGGGAAAAGAATCAGCCGGTTCCCCGTGGGAGGAACCGGCTGATTGTTCTTCACTTTTGGTGGACCCGACCGGGATCGAACCGGTGACCTCCTGAATGCCATTCAGGCGCGCTCCCAGCTGCGCCACGGGCCCGTCTAGTCTTCGGCTCTCAGGCCGTCTCTTCCTCCAGGCGCCTCAACTGCTCCCGAAGCGCCTGCACCTGCGCGACGTGTGCGTCCACCTCCGCGAGGAGGCTCCGGAGGTCGTCCGGCACACCCGCCACTCCCTGGCGAGCCAGGGTGTAGTACCGCTCGCCGAGGTCCTGCAGACGCCGGTCGAGCTCCCTGCGGGCGAAGGCGGCGTCGAGCTTCTCCTTGCCGATCTGCGACCGCTGCACGATGCGGTCCCGGACGCCGATGAGAAATTCGCGTAACGCCACGTCACCCTCCCCGCGGGCAAAGTTGCAGACCCCCGACGGGAGGGCGCTTTCTAACGCGCCGCCCCGTGCCCCGTCAAGCGGGTTCGCCCCCTCGGACGGGCTCCCGCCGCCCGCCGCTCGAACCTCGCCACGTAGAAGCCCGCCCCGGGGTCCCGCTGCGGCCAGCGCCGCTCCTCGGAGACGAGCCGGAAGCCCGGATTCTCCGCCAGGAAGGGCTCCACCACCCACTCCCCTTCCTCCCGGAAGATCGAGCAGGTGGCGAAGACCAGCGCACCGCGGGGAGCCACCAGGCCGGCGCCGACCCGGAGGACCGCTGCCTGGGTCTCCCCGTACCGGGTCACCGCCGCGTCGTCGATGCGCCAGCGGGCGTCCGGCTCCCGCGAGAGCGCCCCGGAACCGCTGCAGGGCGCGTCCACCAGCACGCCGTCGAATGGCCCGGACGGCCGTTCCCGCGACACGCCGACCTCGACCCCGGCGCGGCGGGCGCGTCGCGGCAGGTCGGCCAGGCGGCGGGCGATCGCGTCCCATGCGGTGACCTCGGCTCCCAGGGCGGCGAGCCCCAGCGCCTTCCCACCGCTTCCCGCGCACAGGTCGAGCCACCGCTTCCCCTTCCCGGGTCGGCACACCTCCACCACCCGCTGGCTCGACTCGTCCTGCACCTCGGCGAGCCCCTCCCGGAGCGGCGCGCTGTCGAAGAGGCTGGCCCGGTCCTCGACACGCAGCGACCAGGGCCCGTCCCCCGGCTCGGCGGCGATCCCCGCGGCGGCCAGCGCCGCGCGAACCTCCTCGCGGCCGGCCCGGGCGACGTTCACACGGAGTGTCAGGCGGGCGTCGCGGTTGAGCGCCTGGAGGCACGCCGTGGCCTCCTTCGCTCCCAGGTCCCGCAGGAGCTTGCGCGCGAAGTCGTCGGGAACGCTCCCCCTCAGCCCGAGCGCCACGGCGGGATCGGAGGGCACGGAGAGCGCGCGTCCTTCGTGGTCGAAGGCGAGCGGCCCTTCCGACCCGGGGCGCGGCATGGCGTGGGCCACCCGGAGGACGTCCTGGTCGGAGATGGCGCGGGGTCGCCTGGGCCCGGGAAGCCGGAGGTCGTGCGCCGCCTCGTCCGGCGCCTCCCCCTCCACGGCGACGCGCCAGGCGAGGTAGCGCAGCAGCGCCCGGTCCGCGGGAATGACCTTGGGGGCCCCGGCCCGGATCAGGGCGGCATCGACCACGCGCAGCCAGCGCGCCACCGCACGACTGGCGGCCGCGGCGTGACGCCGCTCCTTGGGGCCGATTCCGGGGTGCTCCGCGAGGGACGCGGCGAGCGCGAGGCGCAGCGGCCGCCCCTCGCCCAGCCCGTCCACCGCCGCCAGCGCCGCCGCGATGGCGCGGCGGGAGCGGAGCTCGCGGGAGCGGGGACGTCCTACTTCTTCGCGGCGGGCTTCTTGGCCGCCTTCTGCCGCTTGCGGCGGGCCTTCCACGCCTGCTTCTTGGAGGACTTCACGCGAATGTGCTTGCTCTTGGAACGGGCCATCTCTCTCACCTCTGGGTTTCGAGTCGAAAAGCGGCACAGCTATAGCACGGGAGGGCGGCGGCGCGAGCCCTCGTCGCACCCGGGTCATGCCGCGGCCGCCCGTCCGTCTTCGGGTACCCGCCCCCTCCTCCGCTGGATCGCCCACGCGAGCGCGAAGAAGCTCATCAGGCCGAGCCCGGGCAGTCCCGCTCCGTAGACCTTCTCCTCGAACGCCTGCCCGCTCACGTCATACATGGGGATGAGCATGGCGAGGCCGAAGATTCCGACGGCCCACCGCTGCCGGCGGCCGGTCGACGCGATCCAGCTCATCAGGGGCCAGCCGCACACGAAGTTCCAGAGCCAGCCGAGCGGGCCGGCCGCAGCGACGGCGTACAGGATCATCGCGCGCCGCGGATAGGGGCCGCGGGCGAGCAGCGCCACGAGCACGACGCCCCCCGAGAGTGCGACGGCGAGCCACGTGGGCCACCCGGGGGGAATGGGCCCGTCCAGGAACGTCTGGGTCGCCAGCGCGACCTGCCCGAAGATTCCCTGGTTGAGCTGGGAGCCCACGATGCCCGTCGCGGAGGACCGGAGCGACTCGATCCACTCCAGGTTGACCCGCACCATCCCTCGGGGCCCGTAGGTGACCACGGGCGCGACCAGAAGTGCGATGCCTCCCGAGACCGCCCCCGCGAGGGCCCGCCAGCGCCTCCGGAGCACCATGTCGACGACGAGGAGCGCAGGCGTCAACTTCAAGCCCACGGCCAGGGAGACCAGCACGCCGGCCCGGAACTCCTGGCCCCGGTCCTCCGCGATGAAGGCCGCCACGGCCAGGCCCAGCACCAGGAGGTTTGCCTGGGCGTACATGAGCTCGTCCATGAACGGGCGCAGGACGCCGAGGAACCCGACCAGGACGGCGAGGCCAGCGGCAGGGCCACGGATCTGGCCCGGCAACACCCGGGCCAGCCAGGCCGTGGTGACGGCGAGGGTCGCATACCAGGCGACCAGCCCCGCCTTCAGGGGCAGCGCGGCAAGGGGGAGGAGGAAGACGAGGATTCCCGGGGCGTACCGGTAGGTGCCCAGGCCGTCGGTGGCGGGATAGAGCCCCTCCCCCCGGACGAAGCGCCGGGCCGCTCGCCAGTAGACCTCGAAGTCGCCCCCGTTGCGAAAGTAGTAGATGACCGCGAGGACGATCACCACCCCGGTGACGATTCGCTGGGCGCGCCGGTTCCAATCGGGGAACGACCCGGGGCCGCCGCCGGAACCCCCGGCAGCGTGCCCCCCGGTGGAGCTCGGGGTCACCCCGCGCCCGTCCCCGTCGCCACTCTCCCGGCGACGCGCGAGGCGGTCGGCCCGGGGGGCGCCGGCGCCATCGGGAAGGCGTGGGTGACGATGACCTCGATCTTGGTCACCACCTTGCCGTCCACCACCTGGGTGTCGGCGAAGATGTCGCCGATGCGGATTCCCAGCCGGTCCGTCCAGACCATCCAGGACTCGAAGGCGATGACGGGCAGCCCGACCAGGAGGAGCAGGATCCAGCCCAGCGGGACCACGTAGAAGAGCGCCACCAGCGCGAAGACGGCGTTGCGCAGCACCGACTCCTTGTAGGCGGCCGGCGTCCG
>CAIQRS010000069.1 GCA_903874275.1 uncultured Anaeromyxobacter sp. | reverse complement strand
TTCCAGGCTCTCCTTCGCATCCGCCCAGACCTGGAGCGCGCCCAAAAGCTCGCGCACCAGCGCCTTCAACTTCGCCACTTCCTGGCGGTGCTTCTCGGTCTCGGTCATGCGTGCCTCGCAAACGCTTCGATGCGCGTCCGGTGCGGCGTGAACTCGTAGCCGTGGGCCTCGCAGTGAGTCTTGAACCGCTGGTTCCAGTAGTCCGCGCTGGGCGCGTTGTTCGTCCTCGCGTAGTCGCAGGCCGCGCACAGCAGCCAGGTCGTCGCGAGGGACTCCTGCTGCGTTCGGCGGCCGTTCCCGGACAGCCAGTGATCCCAGGAGCAACCGCCGGAGGTGATGACCTTCCGACATGCGGGGTTCTCGCAGCGGCCCCCGGAGCGGACGACCACGTCGTGTCGCAGCTCGCCCCGGGCGAGGATGCGCTTCTCGTTCGTCACCTGGGCGATCCCGAGGCGGGCCTTCCGGGTGGGCTTCTGGAAGGCGAGCACGGCGGCGGACGCGGCGGCGGGACGGCGCTTCATCGGAACCACCGCGACAGCATGAAGTGGAACCCGCAGATCCGGCACCACTTGCGGCTGTCCTCGTTCTTCGCTCCGCACTCGGGGCAGGAGATCATCGCCGCACCCTGCTGTGCGCGGCGAGGCAGTCCCGGAGGCTCTGGAGCGCGTCGTCCCGGTCGAACACCCGGACCGTCTCCGCCTCGTCTCCCTGGCCGGCGGCGCGCTCGACCAGGAGGTGCGCCGCGACGTACCGCCGGGCCGCTTCGACGACTGCCGCCTCGACGAGCTGGGGGCGGCGGGCCAGCATTGCCTCGATCGTCACGGCTGGGGCTCCTCGTCCTGGTAGTCGGAGATGTTCGGCGGCCGGATGCCCAGCTCGGAGTCGGGAACCTCGGCGGCCCGGACCGCGGTCTCGACCCGCTCGAAATCCTCCACCGTCAGGTCCGACGCGGCGGTGACCTTCTTCTTCAAGATGCGGCTGGCGGTCGCGCCGAAGGATGCGGCGGTCAGGTTGCTCGTCTTGAGCAGGCGGTGGAGCTTCGCCATGACCGCGGGGTCAGCCTTCTTCGGGGCGGGCTGTGCCTCCATCGCTGGCAGATCGATGCCGGGGTCGAGCGGCGCCGGCAGTGCGTCGTGGGCGCGGACGGCCTCGACGACTCCCTCCACTATTCGGCGCTCGACGGACTGGACGTGCCGCTCCGGCGTCTCGGGCATCTCCTCCGAGATGTAGAGACCAGCGGCGTCCTCGGGGAACGCCTTCCTGATGGCGAGCGCCTCGGCGCACTTCGCCAGCATCAGCCTCGGCATCCGCGCCCAGAACGAGGTGATGCTCCCGTCCTTCTTCTTCTGGATGAACTCGTTGAGGTAGGCGATCCCGACCGCCGCCCGGGTGGGGCTCCAGTCCTTGCGGTAGACCTTCACCTTACAGAACTTCCCGGCCTCGTCCTCCCCGTAGACGGGCTCGTCCTGGCCGTCGTACTTGCCGGTCCGCTCCGCGATGGAGCGCAGCCCGTCGATGCTGGTCTGGATAGCCCAGACCTCCTCGCGCTTCCCGGCGTCCCAGCGTTTGACGAAGTAGACCTGGCGGCTGAACGGGTCGAGGCGACGGCGCTTCACGATCTCGAGGAGGACAGCGGCTTCCGACTTCGACGCGCCACCGAGGAACTGGCCCAGGATCATCCGCTCCTGCTCGGCGGTGAAGAAGGGCTGGACGGCGTCCGGCTGGATGGACTGGATGGCTGTGCTCACTTGATCTCCTTCGCAGGGGCCGCGTTGAGGGTGGGGAGGGGAGACGCTTCGACGTACAGCTCGTCCATCTCTTCGTTCCATGTGCAGCCCGGCGGGATGATCCCGTCCTTCTGGACTTGCGCCTGGAGCGCCTTCATCTCGGGCTCAATCTTGATGCGGAAGAGGCTCGGGTCCTGGGTGGCGAGCCAGTCGGCAAGCGCGATCTTTTCGGTGACGACCAGTCGGCCGGAGCGACGACGCCAACCGATCTTCCCGCTCAAGAACTGCCGACTCTTCGCTTTCCCGATGAGGAGGTCGGCCTTGTTCTTCTCGGCAAACTGCGAGACGCGGCCGGTGAAGAAGGCGACCCGGTTCTGGCTCCCGGCCTTGATCTTGTCGGCGCGGGCGGTCGCGCGAGCGATGAGGTCGCGGAGCTGCTCGTCGATGTCAGCCTGCTCCGCCTCTGACTCGGCGACCTGCTCCAGGCACCACTCCACGTCCCGGAGGGTCCGCGGCTCCCAGACTCCAGCCTCGACGATGGCGGCGGGCTCCAGGGGTTCCTGCGATGCTGCTGCGGCTTCGACGATGGCGAGGCTCATGCCGACACCAGCGTTAGGGCGACCGAGAAGAAGAAGACCGTGAGCGCCGCCACCTTCGCGTACTCGATGGCTCCGCTCGGCCACGTCTTCTGGGCGACGGCCAGGCAGGCGTCGCACGCGGGCAGCGCGTCGAACAGCGACGTCGCCGGCTCCGGGCACGCGGTGCAACGGATTGGCTCTACGAACGCCTGCTCCTCGCAGTCGACGGAGCAGTACTCCGTGTTCAGCCCGCGGATGGTCGGCGCGCCGCAACGGGCGCACGGGGCGTCGGGGTTGAGGAGGGGATCAGGAGAGTGTTCGGTGCAGGGGGAGGCGACGGGGCTGGGCATGACTGGAACCCTATTCCAAGTAATCTTGGAACGCAAGTCCAAGTCCAGAATGTGCGGGAAAGCGAGGTGCGCCAGCGATTCCGGTCCTACTTGAGGTCGAGCCGAGCGGCTTGGATGCGCCCCTCGAGGAGCTGGAGGTAGACCATTGCGGATTCCGGGTCCGGCCCCAGGAGCGCGCCGCTGGCGAGGTTGAGGGTGTGGCGCATCGCCTTCAACCGAGCGGGAAGCTCGGAGCGGATGCGGCTTCGGATGCGTGCAGCGTCCGCGGATCGGGGCGTGCGCTTCCGCACGGCCGCGGACCCCTTGTTCGGGGGCATGCGTTCAGTATGCCAGGGGGGTCGGACAGGTGGTTCGTCAGCGATGCCGGCCGCAGGTACAGGCTGCTCCGCGGCACGCAAAATCAGGTGTTCGGTGGCGGATCAGGTCTTCGACCTTCTGCGTCGCGGCGGCGATTTCTCGCAGCGCGGCGTCGAGTTCTTGGGTCGCCGGCGCCTCGCGTCGGGCCGCAACGACCAACGCCTTCGCCTTCGCTCCGAAGGCGGTCGCCGATGCGTGAGCATCGACCGGAGCCTGGACCGGACAGTAGCGGAGCAGGCTCCAGATCCGGCCGGGGTCACGCAGAGTGTTCACCATCCGGGCCTCCTCGTGGAGCCGCTGAACGAGTCGTCCGCCTTCTTCGTTCCCTCTTGGCCCGTGTACGGATTCACGTTGCCCTTCGTGCTCCAGTTGTCGGTCTTCGTGTCGTTCGGCGCCGTGCGGCGATGGGCGTCGACCTGGTGGCCATCCCTGGTCTGGTAGCTCTTGACGTCGACTTCCTTCTGGGAGCTCTTCCCGTACTCGTCGGCACTGGCGGTGAAGACGAAGAGACTGGCAATCAACGCAGCGAGCACTCGTGGAAGGCGCATGATTCCTCCTGGCCGCTGGGCTACGAGTCGGCCGTCGTCTCCATGGTAGCGACGTGGCGTTTCCTGCCTAGATCCTCGAAGGGGTCGCAGGTTCCCGACGCACCCGGCCCCACAGCTCGCCGGGCGAGACGCCATCTCGCGTGTCACTTCCCGTGTCGTTGGGTCGCGGCTCAGCCGCCCGGACGAGTCTTCCCGGAGGGCGGGGTCGCCAGCGCGCGGAGGATGTCGGCCAGGCGGTCGCGTAGGCCCTCGAGCGCTTGCGCTTCGGGCATCCCAACAAAGGGCCAGCCCCGAGGTGCGCCAATCGCCGCAGCGAACAGGCCGATCTCGTCGACCTTGAACGGCGTGGAGTGGTCCGCCTTCTTGTACCAGCTCCACTTGTTTTCCATGCCGGCCAGGTCCGCGGCTTCCTCGACGGACAGGCCCTTCTCCTTGCGCATTGCCTCCATGCGGTCGGCGATCTCGTCGTCGGAGTAGAGGGTTCGGGCGGCCATGGCGGGCTGATGGAATTCTAATCCAACCCTTCGGTTCTGGCCTGTTTTGTGTTTGTATTTGCCTTCCAAGGAAACTTGGAATAGTTTTCCAAGAATGAAGACGGACACGGAGCGAGCCCTGGGGCATGCGATTCGCGCCAGGCGGCAGGCGAGGAAGATGACGTTGGGCGATCTCGGGCGAGCAGCCGGGATCGACGTGAGCCAACTCTCGAAGGTGGAGCGTGGCATCTGCCGTACCAGCGTGAACGCCTACGACCGGATCGCTGGCGCCCTGGCCTGGACCCCGGCCGCGATGTGGCGGGCCGCAACGGCTCGGCGAGCTGCCTGATCATGAACTGGTCTTCCTGGGGGGCGGGGTGATGGCACGTTCGAGGTTCATCAAGCCGTCGTTCTTCACGAGCGAGCAGGTTGCTTCCTGCTCGCCGCTGGCGCGGCTCACGTTCGCTGGACTCTGGTGCCTTGCCGACCGAGCCGGGAAACTCCGGGACCGGCCGCGGCAAATCCGGGCTGAGCTCTTCCCGTACCAGTCCGAGCCCGACGCCGACCCGTGGCTCGTCGAGCTGGCCCAAGCGGGGCTAATTGTCAGGTACGTCGTCGGCGGCGAGCGCCTGATCAAGATCCCCAACTTCGAGAAGTATCAGCACGTTCATCCACGCGAAGTTCCTAGCGTCCTGCCAGACCCAGAGGGCGAGCCGGGAAAAGCCGCGGCCAGGCACAACCTAGGCGTTGCCCAGCCGGGTGATCCTTTACCTGTCCTTGCTTCTACCCTTGCCTCTGCTATCGGCGGGGCTTCGCCCCCGTCGGCGGTGG
>CAIQRS010000068.1 GCA_903874275.1 uncultured Anaeromyxobacter sp. | reverse complement strand
GGCGCTCGACCGCCTGGCCCGCGCCGGCGCCTCCCTCGACGCGCTCCCCCCGGGGAAGCGGCTCCTGGCCCTCTGCCGGATCGCCGCCGACCTGGGGTCCCTCGTTTCCCTCCCGGAGGATCTCGAGGCCCTGGCCCGGCGCAGCCGGATCCCGGCCGCCCGGGTCCAGCCGCCGCCTCCGCCCCCGCCTCCGGTCCCGCTCGGTCACCGGGAGGGGAGAGCAGAACGGCGCGCCAGGCTCGCCACGCTCCTCTCCGCGATCCCCGGCGCCCACCCGGCCCCGCGCGCGCTGCTCGAGGAGCGGGGTCGGAGCACCGTCGAGGCGGCGCTCGAGTTCCTGCCCCGGGCCTGGCAGGACCGGACCACGGTGCGGCGGGTGGCCGAGCTTCGCACCGGGGAGCCGGCCATCGCGGTGGTGACGGTTCGGACCGTCCGATCCCAGCGCATGCGCAACGGCAAGCCCATGCTCAAGGTCGGGACGGCCGATGGCCAGAGCCGGCTCGACCTGGTCTTCTTCAACCCGCCCCCCTGGCGTCAGAGGCAGTTCACGATAGGTGAACAGGTGCTGGTCTCCGGGGAGCTCGGCGAGGGCTTCGGCGGGGTCCGGCAGATGGCCCAGCCGGAGGTGGAGAAGCTGGGGGAGGGCGACTCGGCCAACTTCGGCCGGATCGTCCCGATCTACCCGGGCCCGGCCGACCACCAGCACCCGGCGCTCCGCAAGCTGATGAAGCGGCTCGTCGAGGAGTACGCGCCGCTCGCGGTGGAGGAGATCCCCGCCCCGGTGCGGGCCCGGCGCTCCCTGCTCCCGCGGAGCGAGGCGCTGGCCCAGGCCCATTTCCCGCCGGCGGGGACGGACGTCGCCCGGGCCGCGGCGCGGGCCACCGAGCCCTTCCGGCGGCTGGCCTTCGAGGAGCTCTTCTTCCTCCAGCTGGCGCTGGCGCTGCGGCGGCGCGGGGTCCGGCGGGAGCCCGGGATCGCCTTCGACGCGTCGAAGGCGGCCTGCGAGGGCGCGCGGGCGCGCATCCCGTTCACCTTCACCCGGGCGCAGGACCGGGCCTTCGCCGAGATCGCCGCCGACATGGGGCGGCCCGAGCCCATGAACCGGTTGCTGCAGGGCGACGTGGGCAGCGGCAAGACGGCGGTCGCCTTCGCGGCGGCCATGCTGGCGATCCGCTCCGGCTGGCAGGCCGCCATCATGGCCCCCACCGAGATCCTGGCCGGCCAGCACGCCCGCACGCTCCGCGGCTGGCTCGAGGGCTCCGGCATCGAGCTCGCCCTCGTCGGCGCCCAGGCCCGGGGCAAGGAGCAGAAGGAGGCCCGTGCGGCGATCCGCAGCGGGCGTGCCGCGCTGGCGGTGGGCACGCACGCCCTGCTCGAGGAAGGGGTCGAGTTCTCCCGGCTCGGGCTCGTGGTGGTGGACGAGCAGCACCGCTTCGGCGTGATGCAGCGGGCCACCCTCATGGCCAAGGGGGTACGCCCGGACGTGCTGGTCATGACCGCCACCCCCATCCCGCGGACTCTCGCGCTGGCCTTCTACGGCGACCTCGACCAGTCCAAGATCGACGAGCTGCCCCCGGGGCGCCTGCCGGTCGAGACCCGGGTCTTCCGCGAGTCGCAGCGGAAGAAGGTCCTCGAGTCGGCCCGTCGCGAGCTCGAGGCGGGACGGCAGGTCTACGTGGTCTACCCGCTCGTCGAGGAGTCGGAGAAGTCCGACCTGGCCGACGCGACCAGCGGCGCGGAGGAACTCCGGGAGGCCTTCGCGCCGTTCGAGGTTGCCCTCGTCCACGGCCGGATGAAGGGGGAGGAGAAGGAGGCGGTCATGTCCCGCTTCCGCTCGGGGGAGGTGCGCGTCCTCGTCTCCACCACGGTCATCGAGGTGGGCGTGGACGTCCCCAACGCCACCGTGATGATCGTCGAGCACGCCGAGCGCTTCGGCCTCTCCCAGCTCCACCAGCTTCGCGGCCGGGTCGGGCGGGGGGCGGCGCGCAGCCAGTGCCTGCTCGTGACCCGCGGCGCTGGCGCCGGCTCCGACGCGCGGGAGCGGCTCGCCACCATGGTCCGCACCCAGGACGGCTTCGAGATCGCCCGGGCCGACCTGCGCATCCGCGGCCCGGGGGAGATGCTCGGCACCCGGCAGGCCGGACAGCCCATCTTCGAGGTGGCCGACCTCTACCGGGACGAGGCCATCCTCGACGAGGCCCGCGAGGAGGCGATGCGGCTCGCCGCGGAGGATCCCGACCTGGCCTCGCCCGGAAACGTCGCCACCGGGGAGGCGCTGGGCCGCTGGTCCACGCGCCTCTCGCTGGCGCGGGTCGGCTGACCGCCCCACCGCCCTCCGGCGCTGGTATCATCACGCGATGCCCGTCTGCGCGCTGTGCGAGAACGTCCAGCCCGCCGGGGAGGGCTGCGATCTCTGCGGCCATCCCTTCCCCGTCGGAGCGCGTACGCCGGTCCCGGTCGAGCCGCTCGAGGGGCTGGAGGCGACGATGCTCCCGGCGGCAGCGGCCGGGGAGGAGCGGCTCCCCGAGCTCGAGGCGACGAGCCAGGACCCCGTCCAGGTCGTGGTGGAGGCGATGGAGGGGTTCATGCCCACCGACGCCGAGGGCATCCCGGACGACCCGATGCCCGGGCCGGAGCCGGTGGCGACCTGCCGCTACTGCCAGAACCCGGCCCCCGCCGGAGAAACCTTCTGCGTCCATTGCGGCATGCGGCTGCCGGCCGTGCCGGGCGGCGGCGCAGCACCTCCCCTGGAGATCAGGCTCTGCAGCGAATGCTCGACCCCGGTGAAGGGTTCGCTCTGCCCGGGCTGCGGCGCCCGGGTCTCCCGCTGACCCGCCGCGCCACCCTTGCCATCCCCATCGACCTTCGGCAGATTGGGCCGCCCGCCGCCATGAGCACATCCACCAACCCCACATTCTCCGCGTGGTTCCGCTGCGCCGAGGGCTGCGCCTTCCGCGCCCCCCTCACCGAGGTCGTCTACCGCTGCCCGCGCTGCCAGGGGCTCCTCGAGGTGGAGCACGACCTCGACGCCCTCCGCGCCGTTCCGGCTGCCGACTGGAAGGCGCTCTTCGAGGGGCGGTTCCGCGGAGGCGCATGGCCGCTGGGGTCCGGGGTCTGGGGAAAGAAGGAGTGGGTCTACCCGCAGCTCGCCGTCGAGAACGTGGTCTCGATGTACGAGGGGGGCACGCCGCTGCTGCGCATCGACCGGTATGCCCGGGAGATCGGGCTCCGGGACGTCTGGCTGAAGGAGTGCGGCGTCACCCACACCGGGTCGTTCAAGGACCTGGGCATGACGGTGCTCGTCTCGGCGGTGAAGGAGATGCGCGCCCGCGGAGTGCCCATCCGCGCCGTGGCCTGCGCCTCCACCGGGGACACCAGCGCCGCCCTGGCCGCCTACTGCGCCGCCTCCGGCATCCCCTCGGTGGTGCTCCTCCCGCGCGGCAAGATCTCGACCGCCCAGCTCATCCAGCCGGTCTCGAACGGCGCGCTGGTCCTCGAGCTCGACACCGACTTCGACGGCTGCATGCGGGTGGTCCAGGAACTCTCCCTCACGCCGGACATCTACCTGGCGAACTCGATGAACTCGCTGCGCATCGAGGGGCAGAAGACGGTTGCGGTCGAGGTGGCCCAGCAGCTCGGCTGGTCCGCGCCCGACTGGGTGATCATCCCCGGGGGCAACCTGGGGAACGCCGGCGCCCTGGGCAAGGGCTTCCTCCTCATGAAGGATCTCGGGCTCCTCGACCGGCTCCCGCGCCTCGTCGTCGCCCAGGCCGAGAACGCCAACCCGCTGTACCGGGCGGTCGAGCGGGCGGGGCGGGCCGGTCCCGACGTCCCGGTCGAGGCCATCCAGGCCCGGACCACGCTGGCCAGCGCCATCCAGATCGGCGCGCCGGTCTCGGCGAAGCGGGCGCTGCGCGCCATCCAGGCGCTCGACGGGCTGGTCGAGCAGGCCAGCGAGCAGGAACTGGCCGACGCGGCGGCCCGGGCCGACCTCTCCGGCGCCTTCGCCTGCCCGCACACCGGGGTGGCCCTGGCGGCGCTCGAGAAGCTGGCGGCGCGCGGGGTGGTGAAGCCGCAGGAGCGGGTGGTGGTCATCTCCACGGCCCACGGACTCAAGTTCTCCGACTTCAAGGTCGGGTACCACGAGGGCACGATCCCTGGCCTTCGCCCCGCGTTGCGCAATCCTCCGGTGAAGCTCGCCGCCACCCTCTCTGCGGTGCAGGAAGCCGTCGCGGCCCGCTTCGGGGAGAGGTGAGCGGTGGCGCTGGACGACACCCGGGTGGTCCTGTCCTCCGCCGAGGAGGCCGCCCTCCGGGCCGAGCACGACGCCCTGGCCGGCAGGGTGGCCACCCGCCTCTCCATCGACGACGTCCGCAAGGGGGCCTACGCGTCCTTCGGCCTGGTGATGGCGGCTGGACTCACCGTCAAGTTCGCCTGGGACCGCTGGGGATGGGGGCTGCGCCCGGTCCGGCCGCCCGGGCGCTACCCGCTGCTCTTCCTGGGTGCGCTCGGCCTCGCCCTCTTCCTGGCCGTCTTCGCGGTGGCCGCATTCCTGCGGGCCCGCCGGGCCATGCGGGTCGAGGACGCCGATTTCGCGCGGCTTCGCGAGATCCGCGCCCGCCTGGGGATCGACGCGTGACCCGGCGGCGCGGACGGTTCCTCGTTCTCGAGGGGCTCGACGGGGCCGGGACCACGACGCAGGCCGCCCGCCTCCAGGCCTGGCTCGCCGCCCGGGGACGGCGCGTCCACCTCACCGCCGAGCCCTCCCGCGGGCCGGTGGGTACCTCGATCCGCCATGTCCTCTCCGGGCGTCTCCGCGGCGCCGGCGGCGGCGCGTTCGACCCGGGGGCGCTGGCGCTCCTCTTCGCGGCCGACCGGCTCGATCACTGGGAGAGCGAGATCCGTCCGCGTATCGAGGAGGGGGTGGACGTGGTCTCGGACCGCTACGTCCTCTCCAGCCTGGCCTACCAGGCGGTGGCCACCGGCGACGCCGCCTGGGTGGCCGCCATCAACGGAAAGGCGCCTTCCCCCGACCTGACCGTCTTCCTGCGGGTCCGGCCGGCCGTGGCCCTGCGGCGCCGCTACGCGGCCACGGCGGAGCGCGAGATCTTCGAGGTCCCGGAGTTCCAGAGGCGCGTGCACCGCGCCTACGGCAGGGCGCTCGCCCGCCTGGTCGAGGCAGGCGAGCGGATCGCCGTCCTTTCCGGGGAGAAGCCGGTGGACCGGGTCGCCGCGGAGGTCGCGGACGCGGTGGGGAGCGTGCCGCGGTGAGCGCCGGCCCCGCAGCAGCGGTGCTGATCGTCGGCAGCGAGGTGCTGTCCGCCAAGGTCCAGGACGAGAACGGTCCGTTCCTGGCGCGCCGGCTCCACGAGCTCGGCGTCGAGCTCGCGGCCATCCACGTGGTGCCCGACCGGATCGACGCCATCGTCGAGGCCCTCCTGCTGGAACGGCGGCGGGTCGGCTGGACCTTCACCTGCGGTGGAGTGGGTCCCACCCACGACGACGTGACGCTGCCTGCCGTGGCCCGGGCCCTGGCGGTCCCGCTGGTTCGCCATCCCGGCATGGAGCGGGTCCTGCGGGAGATGCACGCCCGGCACCACTCCGGCGCGGCGCTCCCGGCCGCCGCGCTGCGCATGGCCGACCTGCCCGGGGGCACCGAGTTGCTGGGCGATCCGGAGTTTCCCACGCTGGTGGTCTCCCGGGTGGTGATGCTGCCGGGGGTGCCGTCCTTCCTGCGCCACCAGTTCGAGCGCGTGGCCCACCTGCTCGGCGGAGCGCCGTACCACCTGGTGAGCCTGTACTTCTCCTGGGGGGAGGACCTGCTGGCGGCGCCGCTGGCCGCCGTGGCGGAGTCACACCCGCGTGTCGATGTCGGCAGCTACCCGCGCTTCGACCGCGCCGACCACCGGGTTCGCGTCACGGTGGAGGGGAGGGACGCCGCAGCGGTGCGGGAGGCATCGGGCGCCATCCTGGCCGCCGTCGCCCCGGATGCGCTGGTTCGCTCGGAGGGGCTGGAGCGCTAAACGTCGAAGCGGTCGATCTTCCCGGCCTTCTGGAGGATCTCGAGGCCGCCGGCCAGGCACTTCTCCCGGTCGTCGCCCTGGAGCTTCACCACGAGCGGAGAGAGCGCCCTGGCGCCGGGGATGGGCAGCGCCGCCGGGGGGATGACGGTGACCGCCCAGCTGTCCCCGAGGTCCTTGTCGATGGTGACCTCGCAGGGGGTGTTGCCGATGTAAGCACGCGCCATCTCGGGAGAACCTCGGGCCAGGGGAGGGTGGAAGATAGCCCAAAGGCGCTGGCACGGGAAGGGGCACGTTGGCTCCCGCCGACCGTGACCGTG
The DNA here is from genome assembly GCA_903874275.1 of uncultured Anaeromyxobacter sp. GTDB lineage: Bacteria > Myxococcota > Myxococcia > Myxococcales > Anaeromyxobacteraceae > CAIOAK01. The sequence goes on along the minus strand of CAIQRS010000068.1, from coordinate 39,095 downwards.
TGGTGACACGCATGACCTAGGAAGGTGGGGTGAACCACGCACCCGAAGTCTCCGCGGACGTAGATCTCGACCGACCCCAGTGGGTGAAGTCGATCCCGTTCCTCCTCGTGCACGCGGTCGCGCTGGCCGCCCCGTTCCTCGTCCCGCCCACCTGGCGGCTCGCCGGACTCGCACTGGCGGTCTACTCGGCCTGCATGTTCGGGATCACCGCCGGCTTCCACCGCTACTTCTCCCACCGTGCCTTCCGGACCAGCCGGGCCTTCCAGCTCGTCCTGGCCCTGCTCGGCACGCTTTCGGTCCAGAAGGGCGTTCTCTGGTGGGCAGCCCACCACCGGGACCACCACCGCTACTCGGACGGGGAGAAGGACGTCCACAGCCCGGTCCAGCGGGGCTTCTGGTGGAGCCACGTCGGGTGGATCCTCTCGGCCCGCCACGACCGCACCCGCGCCGACCGGGTGAAGGACCTGGCCCGCTACCCGGAGCTGGTCTTCCTCGATCGATTCGGGATGCTGGTGCCGGCGGTCTTCGCCCTGGCCCTTCTCGCCGCGGGCGGCCTCCCGGCCCTGCTCTGGGGCTTCTTCGTGCCCGTGGTGGTGGCCTGGCACGTCACCTTCTCGATCAACTCGGTGGCGCACGTCCTCGGTTCGCGCCGCTACCCCACCGCCGACGACTCGCGCAACAACCCGATCCTCGCGCTCCTTACCTTCGGTGAAGGGTGGCACAACAACCACCACTTCTACGCCAGCACCGCCAACCAGGGCTGGTTCTGGTGGGAGCTCGACCTCTCCTACCTGGCGCTCCGGGCGCTCTCCGCCGCCGGGCTGGTCTGGGACCTGCGCACCCCTCCGCCCCACGTGCGCGCCGGCCGGCTCCCGGCGCCGATCCGTTCAGAGAAAGACCGAACGGCGGGCGGCGAGGTCGGCGTCGAGCATGCGCTGTAGCTCGGCGCGCACCCGCTCTCCCGCGGCTGCCACCGCCACCGCGTCCTCGGCCCGCTCGGGCGGGGGCGGGGCGACGGGCTGGCCGAACCGGATCGACCACCGGGAGGGCAGCGGAAGCCAGGAGAGCAGCCCGGCCAGCGGCAAGGGCGGGGCCAGTGCGAGCAGGGGCAGGTGGAGCGACTCGGCCATCCATCCACGGCGGTCGAAGGGCGCCGCCGCCTCCTCGCTCCCCACGATGGCGCAGGGGACGATGGGCGCCCGCGCCAGCGCGGCGATCCGGGCGAAGCCGCCGCGTCCGAAGCGGGTCACCCGGTAGCGGTCCGCCCAGGGGCGGGGCGCGTCGCGGGGCCCCTCCGGGAAGAGGCAGATGCTCGAGCCGCGGTCGAGGAGCGAGAGCGCCACGTCGGCGCGCAGCGGCGCTGCGCCCATCCGGACCAGGAATTGCCCGATCAGCGGAGCCGCCAGGGCGCGCGGGTCGAGCAGCGGGCGAAGCTCTCGCGGGGGGACCTGCCGCGCCAGCGTGGTCCGGAGCACGGCCGCGTCCCAGTGGAGCGTGCCACCGTGGTTCGCCACCAGAACGAAGGGCCCGTCGGGCAGGAGGTCGGCGCCGTGGATGTCCACGCGCCACCAGGACCCGAGGAAGAAGTCGAGGACCGCGCGCCCCCGGACCAGCAGGTCGGAGTCCATGCCGTGCTCGTCGAGCCGGGCCGGGGATCCAACCAGGGTGGCGAGCGATGCCAGCGGGGCGACCGCGTCGCGCAGGGCCGGGAGCAGCCGGACGAGAAGTTCGCGGAGCTCCTCGGTGTAGGCGGCGGCGCCGGTCGTGCGGGCCACCTCGGCGAGCCGGGCCTCGCCGTCGCCCGGCGGCGCCTCCGGGAGTGCGACCCGGGCCGGCACGGGGGGCACGGGGGGACGGGCCGCTGCATGGGGCGGGACAGGCACGGGGTCGGGCGGTGCCGGGCGCTCCGCCGCGCCCCGCTCGAACGGATCGTTTCCGAGGACCGGACGCCGGGGCTGGGGCGCGCGGGCGGGCTTCCGCTTCCTCGATGCCATCCCGGTTTCGTACAGGGGAAGGGTGCCCCCGTCAAACGGTCGGATCGGCGTGGTACGAGGGAGGCGTGACGCGCATCCATGTGCTCCCGCCGGGGCTCGTGAACCAGATCGCCGCCGGTGAGGTGGTCGAGCGCCCTGCCTCGGTGGTGAAGGAGCTGCTCGAGAACGCGCTCGACGCGGGGGCCCGGTCGATCCAGGTGGACCTGGAGGACGGCGGGCTCACCCTGGTGCGGGTGGCCGACGACGGGTCGGGGATGGAGCGCGAGGACGCGCTGCTCTCGCTGGAGCGCCACGCCACCTCCAAGCTCCGCGACGCGGGCGGGCTCGCCGCCATCGCCACCATGGGCTTCCGGGGCGAGGCCATCCCCGCCATCGCGTCGGTCTGCCGGATGCGCATCGACACCTGTCCGGAGGGGCCCCCGGGCGCGGTGGTGGGCACGCGCATCGCGCTCGAGGGGGGGCGCGTGGAGGCGGTCGAGGAGGTGGCGCGGGCGCGCGGCACCACCGTCGAGGTCCGCGACCTCTTCTTCAACACGCCGGCGCGACGGAAGTTCATGAAGTCGGCACCGGCCGAGTCCGGCCACGCCAGCGAGGCGGTGGTCCGCGTGGCGCTGGCCCGGCCCGACGTCGGGTTCACGCTCCGTGCGGGCGGGCGCGCGGCCATCGTCACCGCGGCTGGCGCCTCCCCCGAGGAGCGGGCGGCCATCGCGCTGGGGCGGGAGGCGGCGCGCAGGCTCGTCCGCGTGGATGGCGCCAGGGGGGAGGTGCACGTCCACGGGGTGGTCACCTCCCCCGACCACTCCGCGGCCACCGCGCGCGGCCTCTACCTCTTCGTGAACGGCCGGTTCATCCGCGACCGGGCGCTGGCCTACGGGGTCCTGCGCGCGTACGCCGGGTCCCTCCCCGCCGGCCGACAGCCGGCCGGGGTTCTCTTCATCGACCTGCCGCTCGACCGCGTGGACGTGAACGTCCACCCCCAGAAGCTCGAGGTGCGCTTCCAGGATGCTCGGGCCGCCAGCGACGCCGTCCACCACGCGGTGAGCGAGGCGCTCCGCCCGTCGCCCTGGCTTCGCCACGGGGGCGCCGCCGCCGGAAGTGGCGCTCCCCCGGTGGATGGCGCCCTCCCGCCGGCCCCGGTGGCCGCCGAGCCCTACGTGGACGACGTCGCCGGAGTCCTGGCCGCAGCCCGGGAGCGGACGGCGGAGCGGGCGCGGGACATGCTGCCGTTTCCCTCTCCGGCCGATCCCGGTGCCGGGCCAGCCCCCATCTCCTCGCCGGGAGTGACGCCGGCGCAGCCGCCGGGCTACTTCGGCTCGATGCGCTACGTCGGGCAGCACGCCCGGACCTACCTGGTCTGCGAGGCCCCCGGGGGCGCCCTGGTCGTCATCGACCAGCACGCCAGCCACGAGCGGCTCCTCTTCCACCGCCTCCGGGAGGCGCTCCGCCGCCGCCAGCTCGAGGTCCAGCCCTTCCTGGTTCCTCCGGTGGTCACGCTGACGCCCCCGGCCGCGCGGATGGTCGAGGGGGCCGTGGGCGACCTGGCGACGGTCGGCCTGGAGGTCGAGCCCTTCGGCGGGGATGCCTTCGCGGTGAAGAGCGCGCCGGCGCTCCTCGGAGGGGCGGCCATGGGTCCTCTCCTCACCGACCTCGCAGAGCAGGTCGAGGAGGCGGGGCGGGGGAGCGCCGTGGGCGAGGCCCTCGACGGGCTCCTCGCCACCATGGCCTGCCACGCCGCCGTCCGCGCCAACCAGGACCTCACCAGGGAGGAGGCCCGCGCCCTGCTCGACGGGCTCGACGCCATCGATTTCAAGGCCAGGTGTCCGCACGGACGGCCGGTGGTCGTGGAATTGCCGCTGGCCGAGCTGGAACGGCGAGTCGGACGGCGCTGAAGGAGGGGAAGTGGGCGGGCTTCCGGCCGGCTGTGCTGGGTGTCGGACGTGTTGTTCCGACCGGAAGCCTCCTCCCGTGTTGCCGAAGCGCCGCATGACCGGCACAGGATGCGGGGGGGGGAGATGCCTACACTGGCCCGCAGCGCTTCAAAGGATTGTTTAGCAAGGTAGGGGCCAATTCCTGACACTTGCCAACATCCTGAAATCACGGGGTAGGTCCCCAAAAGGAGACCTTGTTGGGTCACATTCCGATTGCATTCATGAATCTTAACATTTCATGTATGAAATGCTGGACTCCGCCGGGGCGCTGATGTCAGATTGCGCGCAGTGGCAACGCGCGACCCGAAGCTTCGGCCGTATCGCATGGCCGCGTGGATCCTCTACTTCCTGGCCATCGCGGTCGCCGTCGGCTTCTTTGCGGTGAGCGTGGTGAGGACGCTCCGCGGGCGGGAGCGCCGTGCCCCGCCGGCTTCGAGGACCGCCATCCCCACACGGGCGACGCTCCGGGTCTGCATGGACGACCTGGATGCTCTGTACGTCGAGCAGAACCAGCGCGCATGGGCCATGGGCACCAACTTCGAGGGGCCCATGCCGCTGGCAGCCTGGCGCGAGTGGGCGCCGCGCTGGGAGGAGCGGGTGGAAGATCTCTCCGACCGCTGCCGGCTCGATTTAACCAAGGGTGAATGGGCCGTGGAGCGCGCCGACATGGCGGCCGCGCGCGACGCCATGCTGGCGCTGCACCGCGCCTACACCGCCCAGGTGAACCGCTTCGCCGACGAGAACGGCGACCTGGCCCGCGCCGCGGCCGAGGCGATGTCCCACGCCCGCGAGGCGGCGCACCCCACCCGGTAGCGCGGCGGCGCCGGCCCTACGGTCCGCACCCACCCGTGGCCGAGGGCTGGAAGGTCCAGCGGAAGATCTGCACCTCGTAGCCAGGTGCGGCGGTCCGGTTGGGAAGGGCCCCGGGCGGGACGACCGCGCCCACCGGCAGGAAGCCGTTCGACACCGTCAACTCGACGACGTGGACGCGCTCGGTGGGTCGGTCGAAGTCCCAGGGCGAGAAGGGGAAGGGTCCCGGGAAGCGCCTGAACTGCTGGGGGTCGGCGGGCGGTGGCAGGGTCTCGATCTGGAGCGGGGTGCGCTTCAGCTGGTTGTCCGGGTCGTAGTCCACGAACCAGCGGACCTCCACCGGTTCCTCGCTGTTCTCGTCGATCAGCGTGGCCGACACCTCGAAGAACGATCCGGGCGGGCAGGGGGTCGCCGACGCCGACGTCCGGTAGTCGGTCATGGCGAGCCCCGGCTCCGCGCTCGACGTCAGGACGCGCGGGGGGGTGATGGGCAGGCCGCCGTCGATGGACCCGACGCCGGGGAGGGGCTGCGGGATGGGGCACCCCCCCAGCACCGCTCCCCCGGCCAAGGTGGCGAGCAGGAGGGCGCCGATACGGGAAGATGCGCGGCTCAAGGCTTCGCTCCGGGTGGCAGGGGGGCGCCGCGCCGCTCCGACTCGAGCTTCTCGAGGTGGCGGAAGATGGTGCGTGGGTCCACGTCGAGGTCCTTCGCCGTCTTGGTCCGGTTGCCGCCGTTTCGGTCCAGGGTCTCGCTGATGTAGCGCTTCCGGAACTCCTCGAGCGCGTCGGCCAGGGGCAAGGTGGATTCGAGACCGTCCTGGCCCAGGTCGAGGTCCTCGCCGGTCACCAGCGGGCCGTCGGCCAGCACGGCCGCCTTCTTCACGCGGTTCTCGAGCTCGCGGATGTTGCCGGGCCAGGTGTACCGCCGCAGCGCGGCCAGCGCTCCGGGCGCGAACCCGCGGGCTCGCGAGTCGAACTCGTCCGCGTAGCGCTGCAGGAACCAGCGGGCCAGGACCGTGACGTCGTCTCCGCGCTCCCGGAGAGGAGGCAGGTCGATGGTGACGACGTGGAGCCGGTAGTAGAGGTCCTCGCGGAACCGTCCGGAGCGGACCTCGTCCTCCAGGTTCCGGTTGGTGGCGGCCACCACGCGGATGTCCACCGGCTCACCGCGGGACTCGCCGACCCGCTGGACCACCCGCTCCTGGATGGCCCGCAGGAGCTTCACCTGGAGCGAAGGCGGCATCTCGCCGATCTCGTCGAGGAAGAGCGTGCCGCCCGAGGCGGCCTGGAAGCGGCCGGCGCGGTTGGCCACGGCGCCGGTGAAGGCTCCCTTCACGTGGCCGAAGAGCTCGGACTCCAGCAACCCCTCGGGGATGGCCGCGCAGTTCACCGCCACGAACGGACCCACGCCGCGGGGGGAGCGCCGGTGGATCTCGCGGGCGACCAGCTCCTTCCCGGTGCCGGTCTCCCCCTGGATGAGCACGGTGACGTCGGTGGGCGCGACCTTCTCGATGCGCCGGTAGACCTCGCGCATGCTCGGCCCGGCGCCCAGAAGCTCGCCGTAGCGCCGGCTCTCGATGGCCTCGCGGAGCGCCTCGTTCTCCCGGCGGAGGTCCCTGAGGAGGAGGGCGTTCTGGAGGAGAAGCGATGCCTGGGAGGAGAAGACGGTGAGGGTCTCGAGCGAGCGCTCGTCGAAGAGGTTCCGGACGCTGTCGTTGCCCAGGTAGATGGCGCCGAAGATCTCCCCGCGGGCGACGAGGGGTGCGCACATCACCGACTGGAGCCGGAGGTCGACGACCGACGCGGAGCTCGACCATTCGGCGTCGTGAAGGGCGTCGGCCACCACCAGCGGACGGCGGGTGGTGAGGACCCTCTGGACGATCGAGTCGGAGACGCGGGAGACCGCGTCCTCGACGTTTCCCGGGGCGACGTTCCGGGAGGCACGCACCTCCGGCGTCCCGTCGGAGAGCTCGATCACGAAGCCCTTGTCGGCGCGGGTCACCTCGAGGAGCGCGTCGAGGAGGGCGTCGAGAAGGCTCTCGAGCGAGCCGGCCTCGAGCAACCGGCGGGAGAAGCGGACCAGGGGCTCCTCCCGGACGGCCGGACCGGCCGGGGCGGGCAGCGGGGGCAGCGGCGAGAAGACCAGCTCGTGGACCCCCACCCGCAGGACGTCGCCGGGCGCCAGGCGGCAGGTCGTGCGGCGCCGGCCGTTCACCGTCATCTCGCAGCCGGTGTGGGCCGACACGGTGAAGGCGTCGCCGTCGGAGAGAACGTGGAACGCGGTGGGAGGCAGCGTCGGGTCGTCGATGTGCAGGTTGCTGGCAGGGTCCCGGCCCACGGTGGTGATCCGGCGGGTGAGCCGGACCGACCGGGGGTCGCCTTCGCCGACCTTCAGGATCAGTTCCGCCACGGGCGCCCTCCTAGAAATCCCACGAGAGCTTCACCGCCGTGCGCCCCGGGGTGATCTCGGTCTCGATGCGGGGGACGTAGTTGGCGATGGAGTCCACCACGCCGTAGGCGTAGACCCCCCAGAAGAGGCCGGCGGAAAGGTACTTCACGATGTCGATGTTCTGCAGCAGCGCCCGGTCGGAGTCGGGGATGGGCGGGTTGCTGCAGTTGGTGGGCGTGCTCACCAGGCAGCGGCGCGAGGGGTCGTCGGCGATGGCGTTGTGCGCGAGGATCGCCCCCAGGTTGATGGCGCCGAGCACCACCTGCGACACCGCGATGATGATGCCCTTGGTGGTGTCCCCGTTCTGGAACTGCCCGACGCCGAAGGGCAGGAAGTTGAGCATGTAGACGTGCTCCTCCACCAGGATGACCTTCGATGGCGGTCCGGAGCGGATCGCCTCCTCTGCGAGGAGGCGGCGCCTCGCTTCCTCCGCCAGCCGCTCCTGCTCCTCCAGCTGTCGCTTCCGTTCCCGGAGCGGCGCCAGCTCGGGCTCCGCGTCGGCCCGGACCTTGTCGAAGAACTCCACGATGGGCGGCGGGACGAGGAACGGGTCGAGCGTCTGGTCGGGGTCGATCGAGAGCAGGTGGATGAAGGCCTCGCGGGCGGCGGGCAGGTCGCCGAGCTGGTACTCGGCGAGCCCCAGGATGCGCCAGGCCTCGAGCACGACGGGCTCCGGGAGGGCCGTGCTGCGCGACAGGATCTCCCGCGCCGCCCCGGCGGCGTCGGCGTAGGCCCCGAACTCGTAGCGGTCGCGCGCCCGCTTCACGTCGGCCTCGGGGGTGGCGAGCGTCAGGACGAGGAGGAGGGCGATCATCGGGGCGGGTCCTGTGTCAGGACGGCGGGAACGGAGATCTCCTGTCCGGCTCGGACGCGCACGGTTGCGCTGGCTGCCCGCCCGCCGGGGGCCTCGAGGCGCAGGCCGACCTCCCCCTCGTAGGGGTTCGGTCCGTCGGAGGGCATCCGGATCCGGAACGGTTCACGCTGCGAGTCGCCGGCCGAACCGAGGAACTTCCCGTCCAGGTACACGCGGGTGGTCGGCTCGCCGCCGATGCGCAGGATAGCCGGGCGCGGAACCAGGGGGACCTTGAGCTCGCCGAGCCGCTGCGCCGAGGCGGTGTCGATCTCGCGCTCGTACGGCTCGCAGCAGGGGTGCTCGATGCGGAGCCGGTGCGCCCCCGGCGAGAGCGAGAAGACCACCCGCTGCTCGTCAGCGGCCACCTCGACGCCGTCGAGCAGGGCGCGCTGGGCGTAGGGGCGCACGTGCACCGTGAAGGGCACGGGGGCGGGCCCCTTGCGGGCCGCCGCCGGCCGGGAGGGGTCGGCCGGGACGCGCGCCGGGGCCAAGGTGGCTGGAGCGATGGCGGCGGCGCCGACCGCGGTCTGGACCGCGGGCTGGACCGCGGGCGCCGCGGCAACGGGACCCGGCTGAGCGGTGGCGCGGGCGGCGAGCCCATCGCCGGCCACCGGAACGGAGTCCGGGATGCGCGCGATCCCCATCACGGCCAGCGCGACGACGGCGAGCACTCCCAGGACCACCGCGCCCCGGCGCAGCAACCGCCTTCTCCGGTCGGACCGGGCCACCTCGGCGAGGCGGGCGAGCACGGCGGGATGGCGGGGCTCGATGGCCAGGACCCCATCGAAGGAGCCGAGGGCGAGCGCCACGTCGCCTCGCGCCAGGTGCTCCTCCCCACGCCGGAGCCGTGCTGCAACGATGCGGGGGCGGAGCGACTCGGCGGTTCCCCGGGGATCGGCGAGGAAGGCGGTCAGGGTCTCTTCGGGCCGATCGATGCCGTCGTCGCGCAGGAGGGTGGCCAGCGCGTCGCGGACCTGGGCGGCACCGGCGGGGCGGGCTGCCGGGTCGAGTTCCAGGCAAGAGGTGATGAGCCGGGCCAGGGGCTCCCCGAGGGCCCTGTTCACCAACCGTGGATCGGGGAAGTCGCCGGTGACCAGCCGGTGCAGCGTGGCGCTGGGATTCGGCGCCTCGAACGGCAGCCGTCCGGTGCAGAGCCAGTAGAGGATGGTCCCCAGCGAGAAGACGTCCGACCTCTCGTCGGCCTCCTTCCCGTCCACCACCTCGGGCGCCATGTGGTTGGGCGATCCCACCATCGCGCCGGTCATCGTCATCCGGTCGTCCTGCGAGAGGATGCGGGCGATCCCGAAGTCGGCGAGCTTCACCGCCGGTCGCCCCCCGAACTCGGCGATCATCACGTTCTCGGGCTTCAGGTCCCGGTGGATGACCCCGGCCGCGTGCGCGTGCACGAGCGCGTCGGAGAGCGCCAGCCCGATGAGCGCACCGCACTCGGGCAGCGGGATTCCCCCGTCGTCGGCGAAGGCGCGCAGCGTCCTACCGTGGACGAACTCGGTGACGAGCCAGCTCTCCGGGTTCTCGTCCCCGGAGTAGTCGTAGATCTCCACGATGCCCGGGTGGGAGAGGCGCGCCACGGCCCTGGCCTCCCGGGAGAACCGGGCGCGCGATTCCGGCCTGGTGGCGAGGTGGGGGTGGAGCACCTTGATCGCGACCTCGCGGTCGAGCGCCATGTCCCGACCCCGGTAGACGACCGACATTCCACCGGTTCCCACCTGCTCGAGGAGTTCGTAGCGGTCGATCCGGCGAATCAATCCACTCCCTCCGGACCGCGACACGGCGGCCCGATCGATCGCCGATCACTATGACACGGATGTCGGGGGAGGAGCCACCGGACGGCGCCCCTTTCCCCCGCTGGTCAGGCGCGGACTTCAGGGGGCTTGGAGCCACCCTCCGGCGGAGGAGGGGTCGGGACCTTGCGGCCCACCGGGTTCTCCTCCAGCGCGGCGCCGAGCACGTCGTCCATGTGGGTGGCGAAGACGAACTCGAGCTCCTTGCGGGCCTGCTCCGGGACGTCCACCAGGTCCTTCTCGTTCCGGGCCGGCATGATGACCCGCTTGATACCCGCCCGGTGGGCGGCCAGGACCTTCTCCTTGATGCCGCCGACGGGGAGTACGAGGCCCCGGAGCGTCGCCTCACCGGTCATGGCCACGTCGGACCGGACGCGGATCCCGGTGAGCAGCGACACCAGCGCCGTGAGGATGGTCACCCCGGCGCTGGGACCGTCCTTGGGGATGGCGCCGGCCGGGAAGTGGATGTGGATGTCGGTCTTCTCGAGGAAGTTCCCGGGAATGCCCAGGTGGTCGGCCTTGGAACGGAGGTAGGACAGCGCCGCCTGCGCCGACTCCTTCATGACGTCGCCGAGCTGGCCGGTGAGGGTGAGCGAACCCTTGCCCGGCATGCGGGTGGCCTCGATGAAGAGCAGGTCGCCGCCCGCGGCGGTCCAGGCGAGGCCGGTGGCCACGCCGGCCACCTCGGTCCGCTCGGCCGTCTCGTTGTAGAACTTCTCCGGCCCGAGCATGTCGGCGAGATCCGGCTCCTCGATGGAGCGCCGGGCGCCGGGCGGGACCTTGCCCCCCGCAACCTCGACGGCGATCGCGCGCGCCACGTCGGCGATGCGACGCTCGAGGTTCCGGACGCCGGCCTCCCGCGTGTAGGCCATGATGATCTTGATGAGCGACTTCTCGGAGAACTCGATGGCGTCGGGTGAGAGGCCGTGCTCCTTGAGCTGCTTGGGCACGAGGTGCTGCTGGGCGATGTGCACCTTCTCCTCGAAGGTGTAGCCGGGCAGCTCGAGGATCTCCATGCGGTCGCGGAGCGGCGACGGGATGGGATCGAGCAGGTTCGCCGTGGCGATGAACATCACCTTGGAGAGGTCGAAGGCCACGTCGAGGTAGTGGTCGGAGAAGCTGAAGTTCTGCTCGGGGTCGAGCACCTCGAGGAGCGCCGCGCTGGGGTCGCCGCGGAAGTCGGCGCCGAGCTTGTCGATCTCGTCGAGCATCATGGTGGGGTTGTTCGCCCCCGCCTTCTTCATGGACTGGATGATCCGGCCGGGAAGCGCGCCGACGTAGGTGCGCCGGTGGCCGCGGATCTCCGCCTCGTCGCGCACGCCGCCCAGGCTCAGCCGGACGAACTTGCGGCCGGTGGCCCGGGCGATCGACTGGCCGAGCGAGGTCTTGCCCACGCCGGGAGGCCCGACGAAGCAGAGGATGGGACCGCGCATGTCGTTCTTCAGCTTGCGAACCGCCAGGTACTCGAGGATGCGCTTCTTGATCTTGTCGAGGCCGTAGTGGTCGGCGTCGAGGATCTGTCGGGCGTTCTCGATGTCGAGGTTGTCCTCGGTGCGCTTGGACCAGGGGAGGTCGGCGATCCAGTCGAGGTAGGTGCGGGCCACGGCGTGCTCGGAGCTGGCCGTGGGGATGGCCTTGAGCCGGTTGAGCTCCTTGTTGGCGACCTTCTCCACGTCGGGAGGGAGGCCGGCCTTCTTGAGACGCTCGCCCAGCTCGTCGAGCTCCTCCTCCTCCTCGCCCAGCTCGCCCAGCTCCTCCTTGATGGCCTTGAGCTGCTGGCGCAGGTAGTACTCGCGCTGGGTCTTCGACATCTCGCCCTTCACGGCGCTGTCGATCTTGTTGGAGAGCTTGAGGATCTCCCGCTTGCGATTGAGCAGCTCGAGCACGAGCTTCATGCGCGCCTTGAGGTCCACCGTCTCGAGGACCTGCTGCTTCTCCTCGATGGGGACGTCCACGTTGGCGGCGATGAGGTCGGCGAGGTGACCGGGGTGGGTGATCGAGTCCACCAGCTCGGTGGCCGCCGTGGGCAGCTCCGGCATGAGCTCGATGACCTCGCGGGCCAGCTTCTTCAAGTTGATGGCCAGGGCCTCGACCTCGACCTCGTCCACGGAGGTCTTGTCCTCCACCGGCTCGACGCGCGCCTTGAGGTAGGGCGTCTCCTGGACCAGGTCGAGGACCCGGACCCGGGCGAGCCCCTGGACCACGAGGGAGTAGTTGTCCTCCCCCATCTTGAGGAGCTTCACGATGCGGGCGACGGTCCCGACGGTGTAGAGGTCGGCGGCGCCCGGGTCTTCCTCCTCGGCGCGGCGCTGGGTGACGACCCCGATGACCTGCTCGTCGCGGACGGCGTCCTTGATGAGCGCGATGGTCTTCTGGCGCCCCACCGCGAGGGGGAGCACGCCTCCGGGAAAGAAGACCGAGTTGCGCAGGGGCAGGATGGGGAGGACCTGGGGGATGTCCTCCTTGTTGATGAGGGCCGGCGGCCCCATCGCAGGGGCGACCTGGGCGCCAGCACCCTCCTTCTTCTTCTCGGACATGAGTTGCTCCTTCGTACCCAGGGTATCCGACGGGGCCATGTTGGTCGATCTAAGACAGGAAAAGGGGGGGTCAAGCCGCCGCCGTGCCGTTTGACGCATCTGCCCCCTGCCGATAGCATCCCGGCAGCTTGCGCCTCGGCCACGTCTCCGACCTGCATCTCTCCGACCGCGGCCGATATCCGCGCAACGGATACCTTCCCAGGGACTGCGACCGTCACTCGGTCCGGCTCGCCCAGCGGGTCCTCGATGACCTCGAGGCGGCGGGAGTGGACCACCTGGTCGTGACCGGCGACCTCACGCTCTCCTCCGAGGCGAGCGAGTTCGAGCGGGCGGCGAAGCTCCTGCGCAGGTGGGCCGACGCCGGCAAGCTCACCGTCGTCCCGGGAAACCACGACGTCTGGACGGCCGAGTCGGTGAAGACAGCCCGATTCCTCCGGATGATCGGCCCCGATGGCCGGGGCATGCGGCGCCCCGAGCCCTCGTACCCGTTCGCGGCCCTTCCCGCTCCCGAGATCGCCATCGTCGCCCTCGACAGCGCCCAGTTCGGCGAGGCCCCGCTCGACACGCCCGGCCTCCTGGGCTCGGCCCAGCTCCAGGCCTGCCGCGAGCTGGTCCGGGAGCACGTGAAGGAGGGGCGGGCGGTCCTCCTCGCGCTCCACCACCACCTGCTCCTCCCCCGCGAGCGGATTCCCTCGGACGCCCTCGTGGCCCGGACGCCGCTGCAGGACGCCGACAAGCTCGTCCGCATGGTGGCCGACGTCCGGATCGCCGGCGTGCTGCACGGACACCGCCACTGCGCCTTCCGCGTGGACATCCCGGGCGCCGCCGGACCCACCCCGATCCTCTGCGCCGGCTCGGCGTCGCGCGTCGCCGAGGAGCCCATCCGCCGGGCCCGCGGATTCGTCTACGAGGTGGACCGTGGCGGGATCCGCTCGGTCCAGCCCGTCATCGCCTCGCGGAGCTAGAGGCGGTCGGTCATGGCGAAGGGCAAGCTCCAGATCCTGGACGCGCCGCTCGAAGGGCTCTCCCGCGACCAGCTCTCGGTCTTCCTCTACGTGGCGCTCACGCCGGAGGAGACCCGCGCCATCGTCAAGGAGCGGAAGCTCTCCATCCCCGGCTTCCGCACCGGTTCCCTGGGCGACGTGGAGCGGTGCGACGTGATCGCCGACGAGATCCGGGCCAACCCGCCCGCCGCGCGGTCGGTGCTGGACGCGCTCACGAAGGCCTTCGAGCGCCCCCCGTTCCCGCGAACCGTGCTGGGAATCGAGGACGCCGACGACCTGCTCGACGTGGGGGGCGGGGACGCCGCGCTCGCCCTTTCGCTCTGGAGGGTGCTCTCCGACCGAAGCGGCGAGGTCCGCGCCACCGCGCTCCCGTTCCTCGATGAGCTGGCGGCCCACTACTTCGGTTCCGGTGAGGAGGGCGCCCGCCCTCCGGCCCGGGACGGGGGGGAGGCGGACGATCCGGCCGCGCAGGTCGTCGCCCTGGTCGGCGAGCTGGCCAGGCTGGAGACGCGGCTGAGGGAGGCCGAGAAGGCCGGCGAGGTCCGCGCCGAGGAGGTCCGCCTCAAGGGCGAGGAGCAGCGGGAGAAGATCCAGGGCGCGCTGCGCGAGGCCCGTGCGCGGGAGTCCCGGGCGGTCGAGGAGTCGGCGAGGGCCCAGGATGCCGAGACCGCCGCCCGGCAGGATGCCACCCGCGCGCGAGCCGAGGCCGATGCGCTTCGCGCGTCGGACGCGGCGCAGGACGCCCACCGTGCACGCGCCGAGGTCCGCGACCTGGGGGGCAAGCTCGGGGCGCTCGAGGCGCGGCTCGAGCGGTCCAGGGAGCGGGAGCAGGAGCTCGAGGCCGAGCTCACGCGGGTCAGGGCGGAGCGTGCACCGCGAGCGGCGCCGGAGCCCGGTCCACCCGCGCAGGAGGAGCCGGAGGGGAGCGACGCCGAGACCTGGCTCATGCCGGTCTACTCACGGGAATTCTACGACTCCATCGAGGGCTGGGACCGGAGGATCCTGCGGGCCGCCTTCAAGCAGGCCCACCTGCTCGCCCAGGACCACCGCCACCCCAGCCTGCGTGCCATCCCGCTGGAGGGGCTGTCGGGCTACTACCGTGTGCGGGTGGCCACCGACGTCCGGCTCATCTACCGGCGGGCGGAGCGGCAGAACACCGTGGAGATCCTCTCGCTCATCGACCGCGAGGACCTGGATCGGTACGTGAGGCAGGCGAAGACGCGCGGGTAGGCGGTTCGCCCGACCCCGTCGCACCCAACCGTCACGGTTTGCCGTGCGCGAGCAACCAGTTCAGAGCCTCGAGCCCCGTGGACCCTTCGTACGCTTCCCACGCCACCTCGTGGCCGGCGCCCTGGACCGCCGTGAAGACCACGTCCCTGCGAGGCGGAGCCGGGCATGCGAGCAGTTGTTGCATGATGGCTTGTTCCGAACTGAACGATACCTGCCGGTCGTCGGTACCGTGAAAGGCCCAGATGGCCACCCTGCCGAGGCCGCAGCCGGCCTGCGTCCAGGCGGACCCTGGATCCCCGGCCATCAGCAGGACCGCCGCCACCTGCTGGTCGGTGCGTGCGCCGAGGTAGTTCCACACGCGAATCGCTCCGCAGCTCATGCCGGTCAGGTAGATCCGTTTCGGGTCCACTGTGTATCGAGCCAGCGCCCAGGCGAGGAAGGAGTGGATCTCCTCCCCAACCGCGCAGTCCGCCCGGGTCTGCGTGAGGCTGCTCTGTGGGGAGAGGACCACGAACGGCAGGGAGGCTGGCCAGGTTCCCGCGTTCACCATGCCGGGCGGGCAGCAGGCCAGCACCGAGTCGAGATCGAACGACCCGTTTCCGCCATATCCAGTGCCATGCAAGTAGATCAGGAGTGGCCTCGGCACGCCGTCGCCGTACCCGGCAGGCAGATACTCGTAGTAGCCGTTCGGCGCGCCGTCGGTGCCGAGCGGGATGGCGGCCTGCGGGGCGGGGAGAACGGTCGTGGTGACCTCGGCGCTGCGCGGAGAGGTCCGCCCTGTCGCGTCGACCGCCTCGACGGCGAAGGAGTAGGTGCCGGGCTGGAGCCGAGGAATCACCCGGCCTGTGTCGGGCAAGCTCACGCTGGCCAGCATCTCCTGTGGGCCGGAGCCCTGTCGCCAATGGATCACGTAGCGTTCGAGGCCAGGTGCGGCGACGGGCGCCCACGAAACCATCACCTGACGACCAGCGCCGGTCTCGGCCCGGAGGAGCTGAGGAGCCGGCGGGCCAGCGGGGTCAGCCGATCCACCGCAGCCGGCAAGCCCGAATGTCGTGAGGAACAACGCCGCGAGTGCGGATGAGAGCAAGCGGTACATGCTTCCCTCCCTGCTGGCGGATGCCCGCGCCCCTGCTGATGCTTCGCCACCTGTGCCGGTAAATCAATCCCGGACGGGCAGGTCTGTTGGGGTGCCTCCCGGGGGTGGAGATGCCAGGCGGACGCTACTGCAGGCGGCGGTAGATGCCGACCACGACGCCGAGGATCATGGTGCTGCGGAAGTCGGACTCGCGGACGTAGATGGGGGCCATGCGCGGGTTGGAGGGCTGGAACCGGATTCGGTCGCCCTCGAAGTAGACCCGCTTCACGGTGGCCTCGTCGTCGATCATGGCCACCACGATGTCGCCGTCGTCGGCGTTCAGTTGCTTGCGGACGAAGATGTAGTCGCCGGGAAGGATGCCGTCGCCGATCATCGAGTCGCCCTGGACCCGGAGGCCGTAGACCTTGCGCCCCGCCCCCAGGAAGAAGGAGTCCACCTGGACGGTGTCCTCGATGCGCTCCTCGGCCAGGATGGGCTGGCCGGCGGCGACGCGGCCGACGATGGGGACGTCCACCAGGCGGGAGGGCTGCTTCGCGGCCGAGCGCGCGGCCAGGGAGATGACCTGCGCCCCGGAGCCGCGCCCGGAAAGCGCCTCGCGCGCCCTGGGGGTGGGGATGAGGGCACGGGACTTCACCGGGTCGCGGGTGAGGAAGCCCTTGCGTTCGAGAGCCTTCAGGTGGTCGTTCACGCCGTTGGTGGAGCGGATTTCCAGCGCCTCGCCGATCTCGCGGATGGTGGGCGGGTATCCCTGCTCCTCGATCTGGCGGGCGATGAAGCGCAGCACCTCGAGCTGTCGATCGGTCAGGCCTTCCATGGCGTGAACCCTCCTGAACGCAAGTATACCCGTCGGGCGTTCAGACGCAACTTCCGTTCCCTCCCGCCCTTGCCGGGCGAGGGGAGGGCGCGTACGGTCCTTCGCGTGGACCGACCAACGGTGGGAAGCGCGCTCGGCGCTGGGTTCCGGGCCGTCGCCGGGGAGTCGTGGGTGGCGGTCCTGGGGTTGGGGGTGACCGTGGTCCGGGGGGCCCTGGCGCTGCCCGCCGTGGCCTTCGTGGGGGCCGTCTCGTCCATGGCCGCCGGGGAGGCACTCCGGCGGGGTGGGGGGCCTGAGGCGGCCCTGGGCGCGCTCCTGCAGGCCTGGACCTCCCCGCGGTTCCTCTCCATCGCCGCCGGCCTCTGGCTCGCCGGGGTCCTCCTCTGGGGCGCCGTCCGGGTGGCCTGGGTGGCGGGTGCCGCGCCGCTCGTGGCCTGGCGCCTGTCCGGGACCCACGGCGAGCCGCCCGGGTTCGCGCAGGGGGTGGCCTGGCGCTTCCATCGGGTCCTCCCGGTGGCGGTGATCGCGCTCCTCCTCGACCTCGCGGGCAAGGCCATGGTCCTGCTCGTTTTACTGGGAGTCATCGGGGTGGGAGTGCGCATCCAGGGACGGGGCGCTCCCGGCGCGGCGGCCTTCGTGGCCGCGCTCGCCCTGGCCGGCTCCGCCTTCCTGGCGGCCTCCCTCTCCACGCTGGGCGACGTGGCGGTGGCGCGCGCCGCCCTGGCCGGCGAGCCGGCGGGGCTGGCGCTGCGCCGGGGTGCGCTGGCCTTCCTGTCGCGTCCGGCGGCCTGCGTCGCCGTGGTTCTCGCGGTGTGGGTGGCGGCGGGGCTGGCCGCCGGTTCTGCCCAGGGCGTCCTCGGCGCCTTCGGGGGTATGGCCCGCGGCGGTCCGAGGATGCTCGTCGTCCTCCCGGACATGCTGCTCGCCGTCCTGGCCGCGCTGGTGGCCGCCGGTGCGGAACTCTGGCGCCTCTCGGCGCTGGGCGTCCTCGCGCTCTCCCCTCAGTCCGGGCGCGAGACCCGGTGGATGAGCTTGCGCAGCGAGAGCTTGGGGATCCGGCCGCCCAGCCAGTAGACGGTGAGCGAGGCGCCGAAGAGGAACCCCGCCAGCAGCAGGGCCGAGAAGCCCAGCAGGAGGATGGCCTGCGAGCCGGCCAGCTGCCGGGCCACCACGAAGAGGCCGCCCAGGGCGAGCGCGCTGGCGAGCAGGCCGAGGAACACGGTGAGCCCCAGCGAGCGCACGTTGTCGGCGATCCGGTCGATCCCCTCGGAGCGGACGTGCACCCGGAACTTGCCGCCCTCCAGGTCGGAGAGGATCTGGGTGAGCTGGGCCGGGACGTCCTCGGCGAGCCCCTGGAGCTTCAGCATCGACTTGAGCAGCGCGCCGGACGGGTCGCCCGACTGGAACCGCGAGAAGAGCATCTCCTTCGCGTAGGGCAGACCCACCTCCATCACGTCCAGCTCCGGGTAGAGCCCGCGGATGAGCCCCTCGACGGTCACCGAGGCCTTGCCGAGGAGCGCGTACTCCCGGGGGACCTTGATCTTGTGGCGCACCGCCAGGTCGAGCATGTCGGTGAGGAGCGTGGAGGACCGGATCTGGTCGAGCTTGAGCCCCAGGTACCGGTCGAGGATGGCGGAGATGTCGTCCCGAAGCGTGGAGATGGAGGTGTGGGCCTCGGGGACGCCGATGCGGTAGAGGATCCGCGCCACCGTCTCCGGGTCCCGCAGCGCCACGGCCACGAGGAGGGTGACCAGCGACTCCTGCATGGGGCGACCGATGCGTCCGACCAGGCCGAAGTCGAGGAAGGCGATCCGGTTCTCCGGGAGGACCAGGATGTTCCCGGGGTGGGGGTCGCCGTGGAAGATCCCGCCTCCGAAGAGCTGCCGGAAGGTGGCCTCGATGATGTTCCGCGCCACCCGCTTCGGGTCGTAGCCCTCGCGCCCCTCGAGGTCGGTCACCTTGAGCCCCTCGACGAAGTCGAGGGTGAGGACGGTCGCGCAGGAGAGGGTGGCGTGCACCCCGGGGATGACGACGAAGGGCAGCTCGCGCGAGGCGGCGGCCATGTCCCGGGCGTTGCGGGCCTCGTTGGCGAAGTCGAGCTCCTCGTGGATGGCCCGGTCGAACTCGTGAAGGATGTCGGTCGGGGTGTAGATGCCCGTCTCCTCCACCAGGGCCTCGAGGAGCCGGGCCACGTACTGCAGGAGACCCAGGTCGGCCTCGAACTGCTCGCGGACCCCGGGGCGCTGCACCTTGACCGCGACCTCCAGGCCGTCGTGGGTGCGGGCACGGTGGACCTGGGCGATGGAGGCGCTGGCCGCCGGGACCGGGTCCATCCAGGCGAAGATCTCGTCCGCAGGGCGGCCGAGGCCGAGCTCGATCTGTCGCCGGATGGCGGCGATGGGCACGGGCTCGCAGGCGTCCTGCAGGACCGAGAGCTCGACGATCCAGGCGGGCGGGAGGATGTCGGGGCGGCTGGAGAGCAGCTGCCCCAGCTTCACGTAGGTGGGTCCCAGGTCCACCAGCATCTGCCGGAAGCGGGCCGCGTTGCGGCCGTCGGACGGAGGCGGGGAGGGCGGCGAGCCAGGCGCCGGCGCGGGACGGGGGGCCGCGGAACCGAGCCGCACCCTCTCGAGGTAGGCCCCGAAGCCGTGGCGCGCGATGACCGAGGAGACCTCGCGGAGCCGGTTCAGGTCGTGGATGGCGTCGCGAAGCACCCGCCGATGCTAGAGCGCATCCCCCGACCCCGCAACCCGGACCGGCGTGCTAGAAGCACCCCGTGGCCGAGATCGCACAGCCGGCGACCCCCATGATGCGCCAGTACCTCGAGGTGAAGTCGAGGTATCCGGACGCCATCCTCTTCTTCCGGCTGGGCGACTTCTACGAGATGTTCGCCGAGGACGCCGTCCAGGCCGCCGAGGCACTCCAGATCACCCTCACCTCGCGCGCCAAGGGGGACGGCAAGATCCCCATGTGCGGGGTGCCGTACCACGCCGCCCGCGGGTACGTCGCCAAGCTCCTCGATCGGGGCTTCAAGGTGGCCATCTGCGACCAGGTGGAGCCTCCGGGGAAGGGCGGGATCGTGAAGCGGGAGGTGACCCGGGTCATCACCCCGGGCACGATCCTCGACGAGCTGACCCTCGACCCGCGCGAGTCGAGCTTTCTCGGGGCGGTGTCGCTCGACCCGGCCGGAGCCGGGGGAGGGCTGGCGCTCCTCGACGCCACCACGGGCGAGCTGCGCTGCGGCGAGGTGGAGAGCGACGTTCGGCTCGGCGAGGAACTCCGCAAGGCGGGGGTCCGGGAACTGCTCCTGCCCCGCTCGGAGGCGAGCCTCCCGCGCGCCCTGGAGATCGCGCGCGCCGTGGGGGCCCCGGTCGCCGAGGTGGACGACTCGGCGTTCCAGCGCGCCGCCGAGAAGCTCTCCCGCCACCTGGGCGTGGCCGGGCTCGACGGCTTCGGCGTGGGCCACCTGCCCCGCGCCGTCGCCGCCGCCAGCGGGGCCCTTCACTACCTGTCCGAGACCCAGCGGGCCGATCCTCGCCACGTGGACCGGATCGCGCTGCTCCCCACCGCCGACGTGCTGCTCCTCGACGAGAGCACCCGCGCCAACCTGGAAGTCGAGCGCACCCTGGTGGGCGCCAAGCGCAAGGGCTCGCTCCTGGGGCTGCTCGACCGCACGGTCACCGGGGCCGGCGGCCGGAGGCTCGCCGAGTGGCTGCGCTACCCGCTCACCGACGTGGCCGCCATCGACGCGCGGCTCGACGGGGTCGAGGCGCTGACCTCCGGGGCGGTGCTGCGGGAGCGGCTGGTCGAGGCGCTGCGGCCGGTGGCCGACGTGGAGCGGCTCCTCTCCCGGCTGGCGCTCCGCCAGGGCAACGCCCGAGATCTGAGAGCGCTGGCCGGAACGCTCTCCGCCCTCCCGGCCGCGGCGGATCTCCTCGAGGGCGCCGGCGCCGGGATCCTCGGCACGACCGGACGCTCGCTGCGCGGCCTCGAGGAGCTCACCGCCACCCTCGAGCGGGCCGTCGCCGACGAGCCCCCCACCACCACCGGCGAGGGCGGGATGATCCGGCGCGGCTGGTCGGAGGAGCTCGACCGGGTGGTGGATCTCTCCGAGAACGGCAAGGGTGTCATCGCCTCCCTCGAGGTCCGGGAGCGGCAGCGCACCGGGATCGGCTCGCTCAAGGTCCGCTACAACCGGGTCTTCGGCTACTACATCGAGGTCACCAGGCCCAACCTCCACCTGGTCCCGGAGGACTACCACCGGCGCCAGACCACGGTGGGAGGCGAGCGCTTCGTCACGCCCGAACTGAAGGACCTGGAGGAGCGGGTGCTCGGGGCCGAGGAGAAGCGGGTCGCCCTGGAGGAGCGGATCTTCGAAGATCTGAGGCTCAGGGTGGTCGCCGAGGCCGGGAAGCTCAGGGGCGCGGCGTCGGCCCTCTCCACCGGCGACGCGATCCTCTCCCTGGCGCGGGTCGCCGCCGAGCGCGGGTACCGGCGGCCGGTCCTGGACCTCTCCGAGTCGCTCGAGATCGTCGGGGGGCGCCACCCGGTGGTCGAGGCGATGCTGCCGGCCGACTCGGGCGGCTTCGTCCCCAACGACGTCTCCACGACCTCCAGCGCCGACCCGGAGGGCGCCCAGTTGCTCGTCATCACCGGCCCGAACATGGCTGGAAAGAGCACGGTCATGCGCCAGGCGGCGCTCCTCGTGCTCATGGCCCAGGCCGGCGGCTTCGTCCCCGCCGAGAGCGCGCGGGTCGGCGTGGTGGACCGGATCTTCACCCGGGTGGGAGCCTCCGACGATCTGGCCCGTGGACGTTCCACCTTCATGGTGGAGATGACCGAGACCGCCTCCATCCTCCACAACGCCACCCGGCGCTCGCTGGTGATCCTCGACGAGATCGGGCGCGGCACCTCCACCTTCGACGGCCTCTCCATCGCCTGGGCGGTGGCCGAGCGGCTCCACGACCGCACCGGCTGCCGGACGCTCTTCGCCACCCACTACCACGAGCTCCAGGACCTGGCCCGCGAGCGCCCCCGGGTGCGGAACCTCACCGTGGCGGTGCGCGAGGTGGGAGACCGGGTGGTGTTCCTGCGCAAGCTCGTGTCCGGCGGCGCGTCGCGCAGCTACGGCATCGAGGTCGCCAAGCTGGCCGGGCTCCCCGCCGAGGTGCTGGTCCGGGCCCGGGAGATCCTGCGCAACCTCGAGTCGCTCGAGGTGGACGAGGCGGGGCACGCGGCGCTGACCCGGGGCGCGCGGCGGAAGGAGCGCCCGCCCGTCGATCAGCTCGGCCTCTTCGCCGCGCCCGATCCTCGGCTCGAGCGGATGCGGGCCGAGCTTCGCGAGCTGGTCCTGGACCGGCTCACGCCGCTCGACGCGCTCAACCTGCTCGCCGACATGAAGCGAAGGATCGAGTAGCTTTCACACTGCACTCCCCGTGAAATAGGCGAGGGGCCGGTCGCCCGGCCCCCCGTCGCTGCGATCTGGAATTCCCGGCTACTTCTTGTGGCAGGCGGCGCAGGCCTTGGCGTCCACCGGGCCCTTGGCCTTCTCCTTGTGGCAGTCGATGCAGAGGGCGTGGGCCTTGTCCTTGTTGGTGAGGTCGATCTTCGCGGGAGCGCCTTCCCCGTGGCACTTCTTGCAGCCCTGGCCCTGGTGCTTCTTGTGGTCGAAGGTGACGGCCGGCTGGGTCGCGCCCTTGAGGACGACCTCGGCGGGAGGCGGCGCGGCGACGGCGTTCGAGGCGACGGCGATGAAGGCGACGGCGAGGACTGCGCTGAGGATCTTCTTCACGGGACTCCCCCTTCAGGTTGGCGTTCCTGCCGGAGGGTTGGTCCGGAAGGAATCGTTGGTTGATCCAGGGACGAAACTCGTCCGCCAAGATTCACGGTCGCGGCAGGATGGCCCCACCGGAGCCATCGCGCATTGACCGGCGTCAACGTGAGGATCATGCCATCTCGAGCACCGCTCCCACCAGCCGCTCGATTCCGGCCGCGACCGGGGCGATGGTGGGGCCCAGCATGTAAGCGGGCGTCGAGACCACCCGGTTCTTCTCGTCCACCACGATCTGGTCCACCGGGGCGTCCACGTGGACGGCGCCGAGCGCGTTCAGCGCCGCCGCCGTGGCCGGGTCGTTGCCGATGGTGAGCTTGACCTTCTTCGCGCCGAGCACCTTGGCGGCGATCACCGGTGCGATGCAGACGAAGCCGAGCGGCTTCCCGGCCGCGGCCATGTCCCGGACCAGCCGCTCGACGTCGGGATTCACCTGGAGCTTCACCCCCTCGGTCGCGAAGGTGCACAGGTTCTTCGCTGCGCCGTAGCCGCCCGGGATGATCAGGGCGTCGAGGTCCTCGGCCTTCACCGCCTTCACGTCCACGATGGCTCCGCGGGTGATGCGGGCCGCCTCGTGCAGGACGTTGCGCGCCTCGCTCCCGGCCGGCTCGCCCCTGACGTGATCGACGACGTGCATCTGCCGGACGTCGGGCGCCATGGCCGTGACCTTCGCGCCGCGCTTGTCGAGGAAGAGGAGGGTGAGCGTCGCCTCCTGGATCTCCGAACCGTCGAGGTACCCGCTCCCCGCGAGGATGACTCCAACCCGCTTCTGCGTGGCCATGGCGAACCTCCGTTTGCTGGGGACCGGATCATACCGAAAACTGGATCGCGATATCACCGGGCGTAGGGTGGACTCGTCCGATGCCCCCGTCCGGCCACAGGAAACGGCTCGCCTCCCTCGCCCTCGCCCTGGCGATCGCGCTCCTCCTGCCCCTGGAAGCGGCCGGGAAGAGTTCGGCCAAGGCCTCCGGCCGCACCCCCCGGCCGGCTCCGTCGGCCTCCCGGCCGCGGGAGGCCGCTCCCCCCCGACAGGCCTCCCCGGCGCTTCAAAAGGCCCGGGCCGAGATTGCCGCGGTCAAGAAGAGCCCCGCCAGGCGGCGGTACCGGCACAACTGGGAGAAGGCCATCGCGTCGCTGGAGCGCGCCGCCCGCGGACCCGACACCGGCCCCGCGCTCCTCGACGCCGCCCGCGCCCGCTACGCGCTCTACCGGTTCTCGGCGGTGGAATCGGACCGCGAGGCCGCTCTCCGCCTGGCCGCACGCGCATCGAAGGCCGGGGCGCCGCAGGGCGCGTCGCTGGCCGCCGCGATCCGGCGCGAGGCCGGGGACGAACCGTCGCCCGTCGCCAAGGCGATCCGGAAGGTCGCCCCGTCGCCCGGCGCTCCCCCGGCACGCCGGGTCGATCCGCCCGCCGTCCCGGTTCCAACCCCGACGCCCCCGGCGCCGGCCGCAGAGGAGGAAGAATCGGCCGACCCGGTGCTCGAGGAGGCCATGGCGGACGCCCAGCCGGTCCCGTTGCCGGAGAAGGGGCCCGAGCCCCTCGCCGGGGGCCCGGCGCACGTCACCGAGATCAACTCCTGGACCAGCCCCGACTACACCCGCGTCGCGGTCTACCTGTCCCAGCCGGTCTCCTTCGAGAAGCAGGAACTGCCGGCCACCGCCGATCATCCCAGGCGGCTCGCGCTCGACCTGCGCCCCGCGGTGCTCGACGGACCGGGCCGGGATCGCACCGTGGCGGACACGCTCCTGCACCGCGTCCGCACCGCCCAGCACGGCCCCGACACCGTGCGGGTGGTCCTCGAGCTGAAGGGGAAGGACGCCTACCAGGTCTTCACGCTGGGTGACCCACCCCGGCTCATCGTGGACCTGGGCGTGGAGGAGGCCCGCAAGGAGGCCGTCGCCAGGGCTCTGCCGCGCCCGCCGGGGGAGGACGAGGATGCCGAGGCGGCCGACAGGCCCATCCGCCGGATCATCGTGGACGCCGGCCACGGCGGGCACGACACGGGCGCCATCGGGCCCCGCGGCGTGCGCGAGAAGGACGTCACCCTGGCCATGGCCAGGAAGCTCGCCACCAGGCTCCGCGCCAGCGGGTTCGAGGTCACGCTCACCCGGACCGACGACCGCTACCTCAAGCTCGAGGAGCGCACCGCCATCGCCAACCTGGCTCGCGGCGACCTCTTCGTGTCGCTTCACACCAACGCCAACCCCCGCCGGGACCGGAGCGGGGTGGAGACCTATTTCCTGAACGTCACCGACGACCGGTACGCCCGACGCCTGGCCGCGCGCGAGAACGGAACGATGGACCTGGAGGAGACCTCCGGCGACGTGACGCGGATCCTCACCGACCTGAACTCGAAGTCGAGCGCCGGCGCGTCGAGGACCCTGGCCCGGCTGGTGCAGAAGGAGATCACCGCCCGCACCCGGCAGGCCCAGGGGCCGGTGCGGGACCGCGGGGTGAAGAGCGCGCTCTTCTACGTCCTGCTCGGCGCCCGGATGCCGGCCGTCCTGGTCGAGACCGCATTCATCTCGAACCGCGCCGAGGAGCAGCGTCTCGCGAACCCCGCCTACCAGCAGCTGGTGGCCGACGGAGTGGCCCGGGCGATCGTGGACTTCTCCGGAAGGAGCCGCGTGGCGGCCCGCTGACGGGCGAGCTATAGCAACCTCCCAATGCTGGTCCAGGACGCATCATTCGCCAAGCTGCCCAGGGCCGCCCCCTACGAGTTCGAGTCGCGCCTCGAGGCGATGCCGCCGCTCACCGGCGACGTCCGGGCCGACTTCAACGCCCTGCGAGGCTACGTCGAGGCCGTCCACCTGGCCGGCGGGAGCGGCCGGACCGTGGTCCGCCTGCTCAGCGCGGCGATGGACCGGATCGTGGCCGCGATCTGGGAGAGGTCTCTCGCCTCGGCGGCGGCCAGCCACCCCCCCACGCCCGTGGCCCTGGTGGCCCTGGGGGGCTACGGGAGGCGCGAGCTCGCCCCCTACAGCGACCTGGATCTCCTGGTCCTCCACGAGAAGCGGGAGCCCGGACCGTTCGTGAAGGAGGCGAGCGAGAAGTTCCTCTACGCCCTGTGGGACCTGCGGCTCGAGGTCGGGTACGGCATCCGCGACATCCACGCCTGCGACGAGCTGGCCGCATCCGATCACACCGCGCGCACGGCGCTCCTCGACCTGCGCCACCTCCACGGCGATCGGGCGCTCTTCCAGGAGCTGGAGCGCGATCAGCTCCACGGCCTCTCCCAGGCCAAGGTGGACGCCTTCATCGCCGACAAGACCCGGGAGGCGCGGGAGCGGCGCGAGAAGTTCGGCGACTCGCTCTACCTCCTCGAGCCCAACCTCAAGCAGTCGGAGGGAGGCCTCCGCGATCTCCAGATGGGGCTGTGGGCGGCCCGTGCCCGCTTCAAGGTGGCCGGCATCACCGACCTCCTCTCCCGGGCGCTCCTCCCCGAGCAGGAGGTGCGGGAGCTGCGCCGCGCCCGCGACTTCGTCTGGCGCATCCGCAACCACCTCCACTACCTGACCGGTCGCAAGACCGACCAGATCACCTTCGACCTTCAGCCGCAGCTGGCCGCCTTCATGGGCTACGGGGAGGGTGACGCGGCGGTCGAGGACTTCATGCGCCACTACTACCTGGCGGCGAAGACCATCCTGGTGGCCAGCGACGCGCTGGTGGACCGCTGCCTCGAGCCCTCCCGGGCCAAGCCCTGGCGCCGCGCCGACGCGCTGGCCTCCCGCAAGGGCGCCGAGACCAGCACGCTGTCCCCGGACGCGCGCCCCATCGCCGGCGGTGAGTTCAAGGTGTTCCGGGGCAGGCTCACGGTGGCCGACCGGGACGTCCTGCGCCGATCCCCGGCCGCGCTGGTCCGCCTCTTCGCCGTGGCCGACCGGGAGGGGCTCGACCTCTACCCCTTTGCGCGCGATCTGGCCGCCCAGGCGGCCTCCGAGTTCCTCCCCGAGGCGTCCGCCGACCCGGAGCTGAACCAGGAGTTGCTCGCGCTCTTCACCCGGCCCGGGACGCGCGGGCGCTTCCTCCAGGTCATGCACGAGGTCGGGGTGATGGAGCGGGTGATCCCGGAGTTCGCCCGGGTCACCGCCCGCCGCCAGATCGACCTCTACCACGTGTACACCGTCGACGTTCACAGCCTGTTCGCGGTGCGGAGGTTGCTGGCGCTCCGCAACGGCGACATCCAGATCGACGGGCTCACCGGCCTCATGCAGGGACTGGCCCACCCGCTCGGCCTCTACCTGGGCACCCTCTTCCACGACATCGGGAAGGGGTCGGGCAAGGACCACTCGACGCGCGGCGCCGAGATTGCCGCCGCCGCCTGCGTGCGGATGGGGATCGACCCGGACGAGGCGGCCGACGTCGAGTGGCTGGTGGCGAAGCACCTCCGCATGGCCAACATCGCGCAGCGGCGCGACCTCTCCGATCCCGACCTCATCCACTCCTTCGCCGAGGAGGTGGGGACCGCCGACCGGCTCGACAAGCTCTATCTCCTGACCTACGCGGACATCGCCACGGTGGGCCCGAAGACCTGGACCGACTGGAAGGGGAGGCTGCTGCGCGAGCTCTACGAGAAGACCCGGAGCCTGCTCACCGCCGGCGGGGAGCGGGCAGGGCGCCCGGTCCCGGGGACCCACGAGGCCAGCGGCCGGGCCGCCGTGGTCTCCGCGCTCGCGGCGCGTGGGGTGCCCGCGAAGGAGCGCGAGCGCTTCGTCGCCGCCATGCCGGCCCGCTATTTCCTGACCGAGCTGCCGGCGCAGGCGCCGCGCCACCTGCGCCTCCTCGCCATGGGGCGACAGCGGCCGCTGGCCGCGGTGGTGCGCCACCGTCCGTCGCTCGGCCATTCCGAGCTGGCCCTCACCGCCGCCGACCGGGCCGGGCTGCTCGCGCTCGTGGCCGGGGTGCTGGCCGCCCACCGCATCGACATCCAGCACGCCGAGGTCTTCTCCACGCCGGTGGACCCGGCGCTGGGCTGGATCGCCGGCCAGGCCCTCGACCTCTTCGAGCTGCGCGGCCCGGAGGGGGGCGCCATCGACCCGGTCCGCTGGCGGGCCGCCCGGGCCGACCTCCAGGGCGTCCTGGTCGACAAGGTGGACCTCGAGGAACTCATGGCCCGGCGGCTCAAGGCCTCGCCGCTCCCGGCCCGGCCGTTGCCGCGGGTCGCCACCAAGGTGGTCATCGACAACGACAGCTCCCGCCACCACAGCGTGGTGGACGTCTTCACCGCCGACCGGGTGGGGCTCCTGCACACGCTGTCCCGCACCTTCTTCGACCTGGGACTCACCGTGGACCTGGCCCGCATCACCACCGAGGGGCACCGGGCCGCCGACGCCTTCTACGTTCGCAACCGGGACGGGCGCCGCGTCGAGGGGGCCGAGGCGAAGCGGATCGCCGACGTGGTCACCCAGGCCCTGACGCGCAATTGACCGGCGCTCCCTCCCTGGTAACCTCCGGGGAGGCCTGGCGATGACGGCGACCATCTGGAGCATCGACGCGGAGCACCCGCAGCCGCGGGTGGTGGAGAAGGCGGTGAGCGTGCTCGCCTCCGGCGGCCTCGTCGCGTTTCCCACCGACACCTACTACGCCATCGCCTGCGACCTGTTCGACAAGCGGGCCATCGAGCGCATCTACCAGCTCAAGGCGCTGCCGCACAGCCACGAGCTCTCCTTCATCTGCTCCGACCTGGCCGAGGTGGCGCGCTACGCCATGCTCGACAACGCCGCCTTCCGGGTCCTGCGCCGCAAGACGCCCGGCCCATTCACCTTCATCCTGCCGGCCACCCGGCTCGTCCCCGACCTGGCCCTGCGGCGGCAGAAGACCGTCGGCGTCCGTCTCCCGGCCAGCCCGGTCGCGCTCGAGATCGTGCGGAGGCTCGCCCACCCGGTCGTCTCCACGTCCGCCGCCACGCCCGACGGTGAGGTGCTCATCGACGCCCGGGACGTCCGCGACCGTCTCGGGCACGGGCTCGAGCTCGTCCTCGACGGCGGCTACCGCCCGAACGAGCCGTCCACCGTCGTCAACCTCACCGGCCCCGAGCCGGTGGTGGTGCGCGCCGGCAAGGGCGACGCCTCGGACCTCTGATGGCCCGCCGCGAGCCCCCGGCCGCCGAGGGGGGGCCGCTCACCCCGGCGCTCGATCTCTTCCTCACCCACCTGCGCGTCGAGAAGGGGCTGGCCAGGAACTCGGTGGAGTCCTACGCCCGGGACGTGCGCCGCTACCTGGTTTTCCTGTCGGCGACGGGGCGGAGCTCCTGGGACGAGGTCTCCCGCCAGGACGTCCAGGCGCACCTGGGCGCGCTGGCCAGGGATGGCATCGCCCCGCGCAGCCAGGCCCGGGCGCTCTCGGCCATCCGCGGCCTGCACCGCCTGCTCCTCTCCGAGCGGGTGGCCCGGACCGACCCCACCGACGAGGTGGACGCACCGCGCCGGACCCGCAAGCTCCCGCAGCTGCTCTCCCGGGAGGAGGTGGACCGGCTGCTGGCCGCGCCGCGCCAGGCGCGCGGCCCGGCCGGGATCCGCGACCGGGCCATGCTCGAGCTGCTCTACGCCACCGGCCTGCGGGTCTCCGAGCTCGTCACACTCGAGGTGAATCAGGTGGACCTCGAGTCGCGGGTGCTGCTGGCCCGGGGGAAGGGGAACAAGGAGCGGCTCGTCCCGGTGGGCGCCCCCGCCGCCGACGCCCTGCGCGCCTGGCTCGGGGGGCCCCGGGAACGGGTGCTGCGCCTGCGCCGGAGCCGCGACCTCTTCGTCACGCCCCTGGGGCGCCGCATGACCCGGCAGGGGTTCTGGAAGCTGCTCGGCCGCTACGCCCGTGCCGCCGGGATCACCCGCCGAATCTCCCCGCACAAGCTCCGGCACAGCTTCGCCACCCACCTGCTCGAGGGGGGCGCCGACCTGCGCGCGGTCCAGGCGATGCTCGGCCACGCCGACGTCTCGACCACCGAGATCTACACCCACGTGGACCGGACCCAGGCCCGCCGGCTGCACTCCCGGCACCACCCGCGGGCCTGAGCGCGGAGGCACGGCGGTCTCGTTGACCGGCCGACCTCCCGGTGCTACTCAACCGTCCTTTCCCCTGGAGATCCCGTTGTTTCCTTCGTTGCCCGAAATCATGCAGCGACTGCTCGTCGTCCTGCCTGTCCTGTTGCTCTCCCTCACGGTCCACGAGTTCGCCCACGCCTGGGCGGCCCGGAGGCTGGGCGACGACACCGCGATGCGGATGGGGCGCTATACCCTCAATCCTCTCGCCCACATGGACCCGATCGGGACCTTCTTCCTCCCGGTGTTCACCAACGTCCCGTTCGGGTGGGCGAAGCCGGTCCCCGTGAACCCGGGTCGATTCCGTCGCGGGGTGGACCTGGGGAAGGGAATGATGTTCACGGCGCTCGCGGGCCCGGCCTCCAACTTCCTCCTCGGGATCGCCAGCGCCATCGCCCTCGGGGTCTTGGCCCGCGTCGATCCGTCCCTGGGCGCCGGCGAGGATGGGCGAGGCGCGTCCGGAATCGCCGCCGCGTTCCTCTTCAGCATGATCCAGATGAACGTGGTGCTGGCGATCTTCAACCTGCTCCCCATCCCGCCCCTCGACGGGAGCCGCATCGTGGATGCGTTCCTGCCGGCGCGCTTCCGTCCAGGATGGGAGACGTTCTCCCGTTACTCGATGTTCTTGCTCCTGGCCTTCGTCTTCTTCGGATGGCGGCTCATCGGCGGCCCCGTCAACACCGCGATCAACTGGATGATCCGCCTCGCCAGCCTCATCGCCTGAGAACCGATCCCCATGACCGACCCCAAGCTCCCCATCGTCGTCTCCGGCATGCGCCCCACCGGCCGGCTGCACATCGGCCACCTGCACGGCGCCATCGCCAACTGGGTCAAGCTCCAGGAGACCACCCGGGCCCACTTCTTCAGCGCCGACTGGCACGCGCTGACCACGAGCTACCACGAGACCGACAAGCTGAAGCTGGCCGAGTTCGAGATGTTCGTGGACTTCCTGGCCGCCGGGATCGACCCGGCCAAGACGGTCCTCTTCATCCAGAGCCAGGTGAAGGAGCACGCCGAGCTGTTCCTGCTCCTCGGCATGATCACCCCCATCGGCTGGCTGGAGCGCTCCCCGTCCTACAAGGAGATGCGCGAGCAGATCACCGACCGCGACCTGTCGCTCTACGGCTTCCTGGGCTACCCGGTCCTCATGGCCGCCGACATCATCCTCTACAAGGCCACCATGGTCCCGGTGGGCGCCGACCAGGTCACCCACCTCGAGCTGACCCGGGAGATCGCCCGCAAGTTCAACTTCCACTACGGCGAGGTCTTCCCCGAGCCCAAGCCGCTCCTCACCGAGGCGGCCAAGGTGGTCGGCATCGACGGGCGCAAGATGTCGAAGAGCTACGGGAACGCCATCGAGCTGGGGGAGGGGGCCGAGACCACCACCAAGAAGATCATGGGGGCGGTGACCGACCCGGCCCGCAAGCTGCGCAAGGACCCCGGGAACCCGGAGGTGTGCGGCGTCTTCTACCTCCACCGCATCTACAGCACCCCCGAGACCATCGGCTGGGTGGACGAGAACTGCCGCACCGCCGGGATCGGCTGCGTGGACTGCAAGAAGAAGCTGCTCGAGCGGCTCGTCCCCGACCAGGAGCGGCTCCGCGCGTCGCGCGAGACGCTGCTCGCCCAGCCCGATTACGTCCGGGACGTGGTGCGCGACGGGACCGCCCGGGCCCGCGCCGAGGCGGCCCTGACCATGGAGCACGTCCGCACCGCGATGCACCTGGACCTGAACTCCAGGTGACCGTCGATCCGGCCATCCCGGCCCCCTCCGCGGGCGACGGACCGGCGCCCCAGGCGTTCCGGTTCACCCTGCCACCGGCGCGCCCCGGCGAACCGCCCTTCGAGGGGCCGCTCGACCTGCTGCTCCACCTGGTGCAGGAGCACCAGGTGGACGTCTTCGACATCCCCATCGCCCGGATCACCGAGGCCTACCTGGCCGCGCTGAAGACCATGCAGGAGATGGACATCGACGTCGCCGGCGACTTCGTCCAGATGGCGGCCCAGCTCATGCTGGTGAAGTCGAAGCTCCTCCTTCCGCGGACCGAGGTGGCCGAGGACGCCGGCCCCGCCGAGGAGCAGGGCGATCCGCGCGCCGAGCTGGTGCGCCGCCTGCTCGAGTACCAGAAGTACCGGGCCGCCGCCGGGGAGCTGGCGCGCCACGACATCCTGGACCGGAACGTATTCACCCGCCGTGCACGGGTGGCGCGGCTGCCGCAGCCCGACGGCCCGGACGGCCTGGCCGAGGTCTCGGTCTTCCAGCTCATCGAGGCCCTCGACAAGGCGCTCGCCAACCTGAAACCCGAGTCGCGCCACGAGGTGGAGGCCGACCGGCTCTCCATCACCGACGCCATCAGCCGGGTGGCCGAGGTGCTCCGGCTGCGACGCCGGGTCTCCTTCGTCGAGCTGCTGCTGGCGGCCGGCGGGAGCGGCCGGTCCGCGCTGATCTCCTCCTTCCTGGCCATCCTGGAGATGGCCAAGCTCAGGCTCCTCCGGGTGGTCCAGGCACCGCCGGGCGAGGACGGGGCGGACGGCGAGATCCTGGTCGAGGCGCGCGAGACCCTGGGCGAAGGCATCCCGGGAACGGAAGGGCTGGAGGAGTACCGATGAGCGAGACCCAGGGGCCCGGCCCCAGCACCGAGGAACTGCAGGCCCTGCAGGCCGCCGAGGAGGCCAAGGCCGACCCGTCCCTCGACGAGCTGGAGCCGGCCGCCATCGAGGTCCCGGAGGGCGGCGCCGAGCCGGAGGAACCGTTCGAGAAGCTCGCCGCGCAGGCGCGCAGGCTCTCCCCGGAACGGGCCCGCGCGGTGGTCGAGGCGCTCCTCTTCCTCTCCGAGAAGCCCCTCATCGTGGAGGAGGTCCGGGTCGCGACCGGACTCGACCCGGCCCGGGTGCGCAAGGCCCTCGACGAGATCTCCGGGACCTTCCGCGAGGGGGTCTCCGGGATCGTGCTCCACGAGGTGGCCGGAGGGTGGCAGCTGCGCACCTCGCCCGACACCTCCGACTTCGCCCGTCGTTTCCTCCGGGTGAAGCCGCAGCGCCTCACCCGCGCCGCGCTCGAGACCCTCGCCATCGTGGCCTACCGGCAGCCGGTCACGCGCCCCGAGGTCGAGGAGATCCGGGGCGTGGACTCGGGCGCGGTCATGAAGGCCCTGCTGGAGCGTCGGCTGCTCAAGATCCTCGGGAAGAAGGAGGAGCCGGGCCGCCCCATCCTCTACGGGACGACCCGCGAGTTCCTGGAGTTCTTCGCGCTCAAGGATCTGGCCTCCCTGCCCACCCTGCGCGAGTTCCACGAGCTCTCCGAGGAGCACCGGGAGATCGTCGAGAAGGAGGCGCCCGCCGAGGTGCCCAGCCTCCAGGGGCTGGTGGCCGAGCTGGCCGATCCGAACCTGCGCGCGGCCCTCGAGAAGGGGCGCGAGGAGGGGGACCAGGCCCTCGAGGAGCTGGAGCGGGCCATCGACCGCGCCGACGTGAGCTCACGCTCGGTCAAGTCGGTCCTCGACCCCGAACCGCCGCCCGCAGAGGGCGTCCAGGAGGGGAAGCCTTGAGCGAGCGGCTGCAGAAGTACCTGGCCGGAGCCGGGGTCGCATCCCGCCGCAAGGCCGAGGAGCTCGTCGCGGCCGGGCGCGTCTCGGTGAACGGCAAGGTGGTGACCGAGATGGGCACCCGTGTCGATCCGGGCAAGGACCTGGTGGTCGTGGACGGCCAGCCCATCGAGATCCAGTCTCGCGCCCGTTACCTCCTCCTCTACAAGCCACCCGGGTGCGTGACCACGCTCTCCGACCCCCAGGGGCGCCCCACCGTGGCCCAGTACCTCGGCGCGGTGAAGGAGCGGGTCTTCCCGGTCGGGAGGCTCGACTGGGACGCCGAGGGGGCGCTGCTCTTCACCACCGACGGCGACCTGGCCAACCGGCTCGCCCACCCCCGCTACGGCCACCGCCGCACCTACCTGGTGAAGGTGAAGGGCGACCCCCCGCACGGCTCCCTGGACCGCATGCTGGCCGGCGTCCGGCTCGAGGACGGGCCCGCCCAGGCCCTCGAGGCCGCGTTCCACGAGCGTGTCGAGAAGAACTCCTGGATCCGGGTGGTGGTCGGGGAGGGGCGACGCCACCTGGTGAAGCGGCTCTGCGAGTCGGTCGGCCTCGACGTCCTGCGCCTCTTCCGCCCCGAGTTCGGCGGGGTGAGCGTGGCCGGTCTCCGGCCCGGTCACTCCCGCGACCTCCGTCCCGAGGAGGTCGAGACGTTGCGCCGGTCGGCGGGGCTCTCGAAGGCGAAGGCCAGCGATGCCGCGCCGCTCCCGCTTCCACGCGCGGCGCGCCGCCACGGCCACGGCGCCCCCGATCCTCGCCCGGTGCGCGAGCCGAAGCCGGAGCGGGAGCCCCGGACGGAGCGGGACGCACGGCCGGCCCGCGAATCGGCGTCGCGTCGGCAGCGCCCCACCCCCCGCGGGGCAGTGGGCAAGGGCGGGCGCGGTCGCCCCGGCGGGCGGGGCACGAAGCGGTGAAGCGTCTCGCCGCCGCGGTCCTCGCGACGGCGATCCTGGCCTGCCGGCCCGGGGGGCAGGCCGATCTCGCCTCGCCCGATCCGGCCAGGCGCGCGGCCGCGGTCGAACGGCTGTCCGACCCGCGGGACGCCTCGGAGCTCGCCGCGCTGCTCGTGGCCCAGCAGGACCCGCATCCGCTCGTGCGCGCCGCTGCGGCGGCGGCCCTGGGTGCCCGGGGCGGCTCCCGGTCGCTCGAGGCCCTCTCGGCGATGCTCGCCGACCCCGACCCGGGAGTGATGTCCGCAGCGGCCCATGCCCTCGCCACCCTGCGCCCCGACGGCGCGGGCCCCGACGCCCGGCTCGCGGCCGAGATGAACGAGCGGGCCGGGCGCGCCCTGGCACAGGCCTACGGCCGTGCCGACTCCCGAACGCGCCTCGCCATCGCCTCCGCTCTCCACGCCCTCGGAGCCTCCCTGCGCGAGGCGGTGGAGGCGGAGGCCCGCCAGCTCTGGGAGCAGAACGCGCGGGAGCTGCGGGGCGGCTCCGCCACTGCGCGGGCCGGGGCGGCCGAGGAACTGGGACGGAGCGGCCGCGCGGATGCGGTACAGCCTCTCGTCGAGCTGCTCGAGGACGAGGCGTCGAGCCCCCTTCTCGCCGCGGCGGCCGCCCGCGGCCTGGGCATGGCCGGGAACCGGACCGCCGTGGAGCCGCTGGAGGCGGCGCTCTTCGGCCGGCCTGCACCGGTCTCGGAGGCGGCGGCCTGGGCCCTCGGACGGATCGGCGACCCACAGGCGGCGGAGGCGCTCGCCGACCTGGGCTGCCGCGCGCCGTCGCGGCTCGCCGCGAGCGCCGTGGCCGCACTCGACGGTTTCCCTCCCGCACCCGCCGTAGGCGTGGCCCTGTGCGAGGTCGCGCTCCGTGCCATCGACCCGGCCGTCACCGGGGCCGCCGCGGCCGCGGCGCGGGACCGGATCGCCGACTGCCCCGAGCGCCCGCTGGCGCAGAGGATCGGCCGGGGAGGGGGCGAGGCGATCGCGGGGCTGGCCGCCCTCGGCGCCCTCCGCCTCCCGCCCGACAGGCTCCGGGCGCCGGCCGAGAAGGCGGTCGGGCTGCTCGGGAGCAGCACCGACGGCGCCGTTCGCGCCGCGGCCGCGCGCGCCCTGGGGCTCGCCCCGTTCCCGCCGGCCATCCCCGCCCTGCAGCGGCGCCTCGCCTCGCCGAAGCCCTCCGACGCCGAGGAGCGGTCCGAGATCTCCCTGGCACTGGCCCGGCTCGCGCCGGAGCAGTCCGGACCGATCGTGGCCAGGCTCGCCGCCGAGGCCGACCCCCGCCTGCGCGTGGCCGCGTGCCGATCGCTCTCCGCCGCGCGCCAGCCCGGGGCGGGCGCGGCGCTCGCGCTCCTGTCGGCCGACCAGGACCCGGACGTCCGCCGGGCGGCCTATCAGGGGCTCGGGCAACTCGGGGAGGCGGCGGTCGCACCCCTCGCAGCGGCGCTCACCAGCCGATTGGAAGATCCCGAGGAGCTCGAGGCCATCGTCCGGGCCCTGGGCGCCACCGGGACCCCGTCGGCGCTCCCGATCCTCTCACCGCTCCTCGCCGGGGCCCTGGCCCCGGCGGCGGCGAGCGCCATCGGGCGGCTGGGCGCCCCGGCCGGTGTCGCCGTCCTGCTCGCCGCCCTACAGGGGGGAGGGGCGAGCGGCACCCTTGAGATCGTAGAGGCCCTGGCGGCGCTCGGCTCGGAGGACGCAGGGGAGGCGCTCTCGGCGGAACTCCTCTCCGACCGGCCCTCGGTTCGCGCGGCGGCGGCCCGCGCGCTCGGCCGGCTCCGGTACGAGCCGGCGTCCTCGAGACTCGAGGCGCTCCGCTCCGACTACGACGTCGAGGTCCGGCGCGCGGCGCGCGAGGCACTGGCGCGGCTGCCGGTCCGGATGCCCCGGAAGCCCTGACGACCGCCGCAGCGAGCGTCATGGCGCCGCCCGGCGCTCTCAGGGGAGGACGGCGATCAGGGCCAGAACGAGCTGGGGCATCGGCGGCTCGCCCAGGTTTGCGGCCGATCCGGTCAACTGGAGCGTTCCCATCCGCATGTTGCCGCCGCAGCCGACGCCACCGGACCAGAAGCCCGGAGCCTTGGAGGGGTTCAGGTCGAAGGAGCAGCTCCCGCCGTCGGTGGTGCCCTGGATCTCCCCGGCCTTCAGCGTGAACCAGACCTGGCGCTGGAAGTACATGCCCTGGATGCTCACGGCGGGGACCGTCCCCGGCTTCTTCACCACGTAGAGGTCCACGCCGTCGCCGGTGATGCGCCCCGGCTGGACCTTCAGGATCATCTCCCTGTCGCCCACGTTGCCGCGCCAGCTGCCGTCGTCGGCCCGGGTCATGTTCACCCGCGGCCCGACCATGCGGAAGTCGCTGAAGGCCACGCTCGTCCCCGAGCCCTGGGCATCGAAGAAGACCTCCCCGGTGGCCTTGAAGCCGGGCGGCCTGGTCTCCCCGGGCGCGGGGGTGGTGACCGGGACGGGCGCCCCGGAGGGCGTGGCGCAGGCGAGGACGGCGGAGGACGCGGCGAGGACGGCAAGTCGGGGGAGGTTCATCCCGTCAGTAGTTCACCGAAAGGCCCAGTTACTCAAGGACCCCCCCGGGGAGGGACCTTGGAGGGACGGTCCAGGTCCCCGGCCTAAGTTCCGGGGCTCGGTGCGACGGGGGTGGTGGGAACGGGCGCGATGGGGGAGGGCTGCCCGCCGCGGGACCGGAGCACGGCCCCGAAGACGAGCAGCCAGGCCGCCACCATCGCCATGGCGCCCACGAAGGGGATCTCGCTGATCAGGACCACGATGGCCGTTCCCGCGGCGAGTTGCAGGACGCCCTTCGCCTTCTCCGTGTGGATGGGCAGCGCACGGCCGATGAGGAGCGCGAGCGCCGTGTAGCCCAGGACCGCGGCGATCAGGATGGCGATGGCCTGGACCGGGATGAGCAGGATCCCGACGATCGTGACCGCGAGGAGGACGGTCAGCACCGGCATGGCGATGGTTCCGAGCAGGCCGAAGAGCACGTCGCGGAACGGCGCCCGGGTGAGGCTGGCCGTGACCCGGTCGAGGCGAGCCGGCGCCACCGTGAGGAGCAGGAGCCCCAGCAGGAAGAAGACCACGAACTTGGCGAGCGCCTGGCCGATCTTGAGGCCAGCCGAGATCCCCTTCGAGGTCTCCTTGGAAGGCGATGCCAGCCCGATGAGCCCGGCGAAGCCCGGAATCCCCACCGAGACCTCCTGCCCCTCCACCGTGCCACCCTGGTCGATGGACACCTCTCCGCCGACGCTCACGACATCCGCGCCGACGTGCGCCCCGGATGCGACGTGGACGTTTCCGCCCACGGCGACCACCTCGCGGTCCACCGTGGCGCCGGGCTCGAGCTCCACCGATCCCAGCACCGCCGTGACCTGCCGGGCCGAGGACCCGGCGCCCATGCGCACGTTGCCGCGCAGCGCGACCACGTCCTGCCAGCGCTCGCCGGGACCGATCGTGACGTCGCCGGAGACCACCTTGTCACGCCCGCCCTTGGCACCGCCTTCGCCGCCGTCGTCCGCGCCACCGGCGCGCTGGTCAACCTGGGCGTCCCGCATGGCCTCGGCGGCGGCCCGGCTTGCCTCCTCGGCGATGCCGCGGATGTCGTCGGTGAGCACCTCGCCGTCGCCGTCGAAGACGATCCGGCGCTTGTCCCCGCGGAGGACCACCCGGGGACCCGACTCGCGGGCCACGGTCACGATGGTGCCGTCCCGGGCCGCGGACAGGCCGGCCTGCGACAGGACCGCCTTCAGGGCGTCCTCCGCCGGGCTGGCCCGGAAGTTCGCGTTCACGGCGCCGCGGAGGCCGGGGGGGAGCACGATGGACCACCCGGCCGCCTCGGCGATCTGCCGAAGCGCCTTGTCCACGGGGGTGTCGGTGAAGTTCGCGGTGACCTTCTTGCCGGAGGGGGGCTCGAACCCGGAGAGGACGGGCGTCTCGGCGACGCGCGCGGCCCGCGGGGCCACAGTGATGGTGTCGCCGCGCCGCATGGCGGAGAGCGGCGTTCCTTCGAGGACGGCCAGGAGCGCGTCCTCCACCGGGACGTCGCGCAGGTCGAGGACGAGCAGCCGGTCGCCGGCCCGCCCGGTGTTGGCCACCATGCTCCACCCCGCGGTGTCGGCGATCTTCCGGAGCGCCTTGTCCACGCTGATCTTGCCGTCCCGGAGGGTGACCTTGGCCGGGTTTGGCTTCTCAGGCCAGTCTCCCTGGAGACGCGGATCCCGGCCCGTCTGGGCGGAGGCGCGCGGGGAGGGGGGCGCTGGCGGAACCGGGGACGCCGGAGGGGCGGCGAGTGCGAAGGCGAGGAGGAGTGCGGAGAGCATGGCGTGTCCCGGTTCAGGCGGCCTGGCCGTGGCGGGGAGTCGCCAGGCGGGAGAGAGCGAGGGTGAGCGGAATGCCGACGACCGCCGCCACCACGATGATCTGGAGGCGCAGCGCCGAGACCAGCGGCGAGAGGACGTCGGAGGTGATGCGGAAGGCGTGCAGGGCCTTCACCGCCCCGGTGGAGACCGAGGAGAGCGCGGGGGCCCAGGCGGCCTGGCCGGCGAACGCCAGCGCCGCCACCAGCGAGACCGCCACCGCCCCGAGAACGGCCAGGGCAGCCTGGCGCTCGCTGGCCCGTGCGAGCTCGCGCTCGTCGATGCGGGCCATGACGACGGCGGTGAAGTCGGCGGGGGGCTCGGCGACCGGCATCGACGAGAGCGCCTCGGAGAGGGCCTCGAAGGACATCACGAGCGCCTGGCAGGAGGGGCAGCCGGCCAGGTGGGTCTCGACCCGGGCGCGCTCCGGCGCGGCCAGCCCGGACTCGAGGTGAAGCTGGGCCTCGTCGTCGGTGAGGTGACGGTGGTCGATCACGGCGAGACCTCCTGTCCTTCGAGCAGGTTCCTGAGCTGGGCGCGGGCCCGGTGCAGCCACGTCATCACGGTTCCGAGGGGAATGCCCATGGTCGAGGCGATCTCCTTGTAGGAGAGCTGCTCGACGTGGAAGAGGTGCACCACCTCGCGGTAGTTGGGAGGCAGCGCGGCCACGGCGCGCTCCAGCGCCTCCCGAACCTGGGCCTTCTCGATGGCGTCGTCGGCCCGCTCGGCGGCGAGGTCGGGGAGCTCGTGCGGGGGCCCGTCCTCGTCCACCGCGTCGAGCTCGACCCGGGCGCGCGCCGGGATGCGGCGGCGG
>CAIQRS010000067.1 GCA_903874275.1 uncultured Anaeromyxobacter sp. | reverse complement strand
GTGGTCACCTTCAAGCTGCAGAAGAGCACCTTGGCGCCCAACGGGACCCCCACCACGGAGGACGTCGTCTTCAACACGCCCCCGGCCGCTCCCGACGCGTCGAAGGAGCTCATGAACGACTTCGTCGGCACCATCGGCGTCTACGTCGTCTTCTCCCTCCCGCAGGACGGGATCGCCGCGCCCGCCGACTTCAACGTCTCGGTGAACTCCAACGTCAAGCTGGCCTGGATGAACGTGGGCGGCACGGGCGTCGACGCCACCACGATGTCGGGCCCCGTGGGAGGCTACTACTCCGTCACCTTCCCGAACCTGGTCATCCCCGCCGACGCGGTGAATCTCACCGGGGGCATCGGGTACGCGTACAGCCTCCCCGGGACCCAGCCGCTGACGCAGGTGTCGATCGATGGCAGCGCCTTCAGCTCGGGGGAGATCTTCACGGCCTACAACGCCCCCGCCATCACGGGCGGTACGGTGTTCGGCCAGGCCTGCTCGACGGCGACGCCGTGCTACCTCAAGTACGGCGGCATCGTCGCCCCCGTCCCGAACGTCTGGAAGGCGGCCGGCGCTCCTCGCCGCGCGATCGTGGACAACGGCAAGTGCAACGGCTGCCACGCCATGCTCGGCGTCGGGCCCACCTTCCACGTCGGCCAGCGCAACGACGCCCCGAGCTGCTCCTTCTGCCACAACCCGAACCAGAACAGGACCGGCTGGTCGAGCAACGCCTCCACCTTCGTGCACGCCATCCACGGCGCCGCCAAGCGCACGGTCGACTACGGCTGGGCCGCGACCTGCCCACCCGGGACGGGCTGGAGCCCGGCGAGCCGCCAGTGCCTGAGCGGCACCACCGTCGTCAAGGCCGGGTTCGCCGGGGTCGAGTACCCGCAGAGCCCCGCCCACTGCGGCGCCTGTCACACCGACGGCACCGACTCCCAGGCCATGAAGGGCGTGGCGGTCG
The DNA here is from genome assembly GCA_903874275.1 of uncultured Anaeromyxobacter sp. GTDB lineage: Bacteria > Myxococcota > Myxococcia > Myxococcales > Anaeromyxobacteraceae > CAIOAK01. The sequence continues at coordinate 26,233 of CAIQRS010000067.1, read as the reverse complement.
AGAACCTGCTCTGGACGACCGTGGCCAGCGGGGTCATGGGCACGACCGCTGCCCCCGCGCAGTCGCCCTACGTCGGGCTCGGCGTGGACTACGGAGCCAAGTTCGGTGTCACCATGGCGGCGGGCGGCGCGGCGCCGGCGATCACCCCGGCGGCGGGGACGACCCTCGTCAACTCACCGATCACCGCGGCCTGCTTCTCCTGCCACGACGACGCCACCGCCACGGCGCACATGCGTGCCATGGGCGGCTCGATCTACGCGGTCCGCAGCACCGTCAGCACCACGCTCCACGTGGAGACCTGCCTCGACTGCCACGGGGTCGGCAAGATCTTCGACGTGATCATGGTGCACAGGTAGCCGGTCTACCCCGCGTCGCGCTTCTTCTCGGCGAAGAAGGTGTGCTTGCGGAAGAAGACCAGGGACATGAGCCCGGTGGGCCCCTGGCGGTGCTTGGCCAGGATGAGCTCGATGTCCTGCACCTCTGCGTTGATGGCGTCCTGGCCCCCCTCGGCCTCGGGCTCGGGGCGGTGCAGGAACATCACCACGTCGGCGTCCTGCTCGATGGCACCCGACTCGCGGAGGTCGGCCAGCATGGGGCGCTCCCCCTTGCGCTTCTCCACCGCGCGGTTGAGCTGCGAGAGGGCCACCACCGGTACTTGAAGCTCCTTGGCCAGCGCCTTGAGCGACCGGCTGATGGTGGCGATCTCCTGCTCGCGCGACTGGCTGGCCCGGTCGGACGGGGCGTGCATGAGCTGGAGGTAGTCGACCACCACGAGGTCGAGTCCGCTCTCGCGCTTGAGCTTGCGGCACTTGGAACGCAGCTCCACCGGCGAGAGCATGAAGCTGTCGTCGAACCAGATGGGCGCGCCCATGAGCTTCTCGCCCTGCACCATGATGCGGTCCCAGTCGTGCTGGGCGAGCTTGCCCTTGGAGACCCGCTCGCTGTCGAGCTTGGCCTCCGAGGAGAGGAGGCGCAGGGCCAGCTGGTCGGAGGGCATCTCCAGCGAGAAGAAGACCACCTTCTTCTCGCCCTTGGTGGCCGCGTGGGCGGCGATGTTGAGGGCCAGCGCGGTCTTTCCCACCGACGGGCGGGCGGCCAGGATGCAGAGCGTGCCGGGCTGGAGCCCGAGCGTCTGGTCGTCGAGCCAGGGCAGCCCGGTGGGCACGCCGGTGACGTGGGAGAGCCCGGCCTTGGCGCGGGCGTGGATGGCCTCGAGCCGATCCAGGGCGGCGCCCATCGCCTCGGCGAAGGGCTTCATGGTCTCGAGCGTGTTTCCCTGGGCCGCGCCGAAGACGTCCTGCTGGGCCTGCTCGAGGAAGTCGCGCACCCGCGGGCCGGCCTCGTAGCCTCGCTCCACCACCCGCTGGGCGGTGAGCATCATCCGGCGCAGCCGCGCCAGCTCGTTCACCGCCTCGGCGTAGTGGGAGGCGTTGGACGAGGAGCCCACCGAGGCCGCCAGCCCGAAGACCAGCTCGCGCGGCACCTGCGCGCCGAGGAGCCCCTTGGCGTCGAGCCGCTGCTGCACCAGCACCGGGTCGATCTTGCGCGATTCCTTGGCCAGTTCCTCGAAGGCGGAGAAGACGTGCTGGTGGGCCAGCGCGTAGAAGTCCTCCGACTTGAGGATGGGAGCGACCTGGTCGAAGGCGGTCTCGTCGAGGAGAACCGCCCCCAGGACCGCCTGCTCCGCCTCGAGGTTGTGGGGAAGGTCGCGGACGCCGCGAAGTGCCAGTGGTTCGCCCATGAACGGGGCGCACGATAGCAGGAGGGTCCGACGGGATCACCGTCGGCGCCCGGTGGACAAGTCGGAATTTCCCGGTGGAAATCCTGCGCTTCCGGCGTGGATGGGGCGTGGATGGGGCAGGCCGTCGTACCGGACCCCGTCAGGGGTGGTAGCTCGCCCCGACCGCCCGCTCGACCTGGAACACGGCCGTCCAGAAATCGCCGACCGATGAGAAGCGGTCCATCTCGCTGTGGATGAGGGAGCGCTGTGCATCGAGATAGTCGAGCAGGCCTGCCGTGCCCCGGGCGTACTGGTCTCCGACCCGGTCTCGTGCGTCGCGGGCGCGGGGGACGAGCCGCACCTGGGAGCGCTCGGCGTTCCGGCGGTAGGTCTCCAGGTTCGCGAAGGCCGTCGCGACGTCGGCGAGGACCTGGGCCTCGACCTTCCTCACCGACGCCTCCGCGGCGAGGACGCCAGCGTCCGCCTGCCCGATCTCCCCCTGCCTCTGGTAGAGGACGGGGAGGGGAATCGAAAGACCCACCGAGGCGGTGGGCGGGGTGAACCATCCGCCGGGCGCGCCTTGCTGCGCGTACTGGGCCTGGAGCTGGAAGGCCGGGATCACGAGCCGTCGCTGCAGCGAGGCCTGCACCCGCGCCTGCTCGAGCTGGGCGCGGGCGGCCGCCAGGTCCGGGCGGTTGGCCCGTGCGTCCTCGGTGAGCGACTCGACCGTCGCGCCGGCGAGCCGTGGGGGGACCGTCGCGACCGCGACCGGCCCGGGGTCGACCACGAACGTTGCCGAGCCGGAACGGAAGCCGAGCAGCCGCGCGAGCGAGGCGCGGGCCTGCTCGAAGGCCTGCACGGCCCGGCCGGCCAGTTGCTCGATCTGCCCGTGCAAGACCTCGAGCCGGATCACGTCGGACTCGGTCACGGTCCCCGCGGCGCGCCGCTCGCGGGCGGCCTCGAGGACCTGCTCCGCGATGGACGCCTCCTCGCGGGAGAAGCGAACCGTCTGCGCCGCCACCGCGGTGTTCACGAACTGCTGCTTCACCTGGAAGTCGAGGTCCCGGAGGACGTCCTGCCGCGCCGACTCCGCGCCGACGAGCCCCTGCTCGGCCGCCTCGACCGCCAGGCCGCGCTGTCCGGTGACGAGCGCCGCGATCGCCCCCTGGTCGCCCAGCGCGGCGACGCAGCTCGGCCGGTTGCAGCCCGGATCGGTGCACTGCGAGGACCACCCGGCCATGAACGAGACGGCCGGGTTGGGGAGCGCGTCGCCGAGCGTGAGGACCCGGGGCAGGCCCGGCGAGCCGGAGGGGTCGGTCGCCGCCGCCGGGGCGGACAGCAGGAGAGCGAGGAGGGCCGCGGCGCGAGGGGGCCCCATCTCACGCGACCGGCTGGGCACCCTTCACCGTGTAGTACACCGCCCCCGGGTGGTGCAGCACGATGGCGGAGGTGGACTGCTCGGGCACCATCTGGTCGGCGCTGGTGAGCGAGACGCCGATGTTCCGCTCCGGGTCGAGGAGCTTCCAGAGCTTCTTCTGGTCGTCGAGCTCCGGCCAGGCGGGGTAGCCGGGCGAGTAGCGCTTGCCCTGGTCGGCGTCCATTCCCAGCTCGCTGCGCACCCGGGCGTGCCAGAGGTCGGCCAGCGCCTCGGCGGTCTCCACCGCGAGTCCGTGCAGGTAGAGGGCGCGGGAGTAGTCCCCCCGCTCCTGCATCTCGTCGGCGACCTTCGACGCCTGGTCGCCCACCGTCACGACCTGGAAGGCCACCACGTCGGCGCCGCGCTCGCTCCGGAAGTAGTCGGCCAGGCAGAGGTTCCGCTCGTCGGGCTGGCGCGGGAAGCGCAGGCGCACGAGCTCCTCGCGCCGGTGCTCCGGGTCGAGGATCACGAGCTCCTGCCCCTCGGCGTGGCAGGGGAAGTAGCCGTAGACCACCTTCGGCGAGAGCCAGCCCTTCGACTGGACCTCGGCCTTCAGCTCCTCGAGCTTCGGGCCGAACTCCTCCCGGATCATCCGCTGGTACTCCTCCCCCTTGGCGCGCACGCCCCACTGCAGCTTGAAGAGCTCGTTGAGGTCGAGGTGCGGCCAGAGGTCGGACAGCGGCACCGCGCCGGAGGGAACCACCCGCACTCCCCAGAAGGGCGGGACCGGGGGCTTCTCGACCGGGCGGACGTCGCTGCGTGGGGCGGGCTGGGAGGGCGCCACCTCGGCGACCGGTGCGTTCCGGGCCTGGAGGGCCTTCTCCACCGTCTTGCGGCGCAGCGCCTCGCGCCGGGCCGGGTCCACCAGCTCCTGGACCAGTTCCAGCCCCTCGAAGGCGTCCTTGCAGTAGTAGACGCCGCCGGCATACGGGGCGCCGTCGGGCAGGAGGTTGGTGCGCAGGCCGAAGCGCCGGTTGATGGCGGCGCCGCCGATGAGCACCGGGAAGGAGAGGTTGCGCCGGGCCAGCTCCTCCACGCAGTAGGGCATCTGCTTCGAGGTGGAGACCAGCAGGGCCGAGAGGCCGATGGCGTCGGCGCCGGTCTCGACCGCCTTCTCGATGATGGTGGCCACCGGCACCTGCTTGCCCAGGTCGTGCACGGTGAAGCCGTTGTTGGCCAGGATGGTCTTCACCAGGTTCTTGCCGATGTCGTGCACGTCGCCGTACACCGTGGCGAGCACCACCACGCCCTTGGTCGATCCCTCGACCCGGTCGAGGAAATTCTCGAGGTATCCCACCGCCCGCTTCATCACCTCGGCCGACTGGAGCACGAAGGGGAGGATGAGCTCGCCCGAGCCGAAGCGGTCCCCCACGTCCTTCATGGCCGGGAGCAGCACGTCGTTCAGCACCGCGACAGGGGCGTGGCGGGTCAGCGCCTCGTCGATGAGGGCCTCGATCCCCTCCGGCTTGCGGTGCAGGATCTGGAGGTGGATGCGCCGCTCGGCCGGTTGCCCCTCCCCCAGCACCTCGGCGGTGGCCGCTGCCTGCGGGGCCTTCCCCTCGAAGTGGGCGATGAGCCGGGTGAGCGCGTCCTCGCGCCGGTCGAGGATCAGGTCCTCGGCGAGAAGCCGCTCGGCCTCCTCGATGAGCGGGTAGGGGCGGACGTCCTTTGGGTTCACGATGGCCAGGTCGAGGCCGGCCTGCACCGCGTGGAAGAGGAAGACCGAGTTCACCACCTCGCGCGCCGCCTTGGCCAGGCCGAAGCTCACGTTGGAGACGCCCAGCGTGGTGAACACCCCGGGGCTCTCGGCCTTGATGCGCCGGATGCCGTCGAGCGTCTCGACCGCGCTGTGCCGGTACTCGGCCCCGCCGGTGGCCAGCGTGAAGGTGAGCGCGTCGAAGATGAGCTGGTCGGGCTCGAGGCCGTACTCGCGGGCCACCGCCACGGTGCGCCGGGCGATCTCGGCCTTGCGCTCGGCGGTCTGGGCCATGCCCTTCTCGTCGATGGTCATGCAGACCACCGCGGCGCCGAAGCGCTTCACCAGCGGGAGCACGCGCCGGACCCGTTCGCCCCCCTTCTCGAGGTTGACCGAGTTGACGATGCAGCGCCCCGGGTAAACTTTCAGTGCACTCTCGACGACGTCGGCCTCGGTCGAGTCGATCATCAGCGGCGCGTCCACGCTCTGGGCCAGCAGGCGCACCAGGGTGCGCATCTGGGCCGCCTCGTCCTCCCGCTCGTTGAGCGCCGTGCACACGTCGAGGACGTGCGCGCCCCCCTCCACCTGGCCGCGGGCGATCTCGAGCAGGCCGGCGTAGTCGTCGGCCAGCAGCAGCTCCTTCACCTTGCGGCTGCCCTGGGAGTTGACCCGCTCGCCCACGATGAGCGGGCGGGGCTCCATGTCGAGCGGCACGGCCTTCATGGCCGAGGAGAGCTCGGGCAGCGGCCGGGAGCGGCGCCGCCGCGGGGCCTGCAGGGCGCGGATGCGCGCGGCCACGGCGCGCATGTGCTCCGGGGTGGTCCCGCAGCAGCCGCCCACCAGGTCCACGCCGAAGTCGCCGGCGAACTGGGCCAGCGCCTCGGCCAGGTCGTCGGGGGAGAGCTTGTACACGGCCCGGCCGTTCACGTTCTCGGGGAGGCCGGCGTTGGGCATCACCGAGACGAAGTGGCTCGACTTCTGGCAGAGCGTGCGCACGCTCTCCCGCATCTCGGCGGGGCCGGTGGAGCAGTTGATGCCCACCGCGTCGAGCGGCAGCCGCTCCATGGTGGCCAGCGCCGCCGAGACGTCGGTGCCGAGCAGCATGCGTCCCGAGGCGTCGATGAGCGTGGGCTGCGCCATGAGGAAGACGTCCCGCGCCGCCTCGCGCCGGGCCGCGTCGGCCCCCAGCACCGCGGCCCGAAGCTCCAGGATGTCCTGCTGGGTCTCGATGAGGATGGCGTCGGCGCCGCCGTCGATGAGGGCGCGGGCCTGCTCGAAGTAGATCTTCTCGAGCGCGTCGCCGGTGATGGAGGAGAGGGCCGGGTCGGACGACGACGGGAGCATGCCGGTGGGGCCCATCGAGCCGGCCACGAAGCGGGGCTGCCCGGGCGTGGCGTGCCGCTCGGCGGCGCGCCGGGCCAGGATGGCGGCCCGGAAGTTCACCTCGTAGGTGCGGTGGCCGAGCCCGTACTCGTCGAGCTTGAGCCGCGAGGAGCCGAAGGTGTTGGTCTCCACCACGTCGCAGCCCACCGCGAAGTAGCGGCCGTGGATGGCCTCGACCAGGTCGGGGCGGGTGAGGGTGAGCAGGTCGTTCGCCCCCTCCTTGCCTCCGAAATCGGAGGCCTTGAGGTCGAACCCCTGGATCTGGGTTCCCATGGCCCCGTCGAAGACGAGGACGCGCTTCTCGACCGCTTCCCGGAACGTCACGTTTGCACCCCATCCGCTGGAACGGAAAGCCGATACCTATGGCGTTTCGCCCCTCCGGGCAAGGGGCGAGCGGGGCCTCTCCCATGTAAGATGCCCGGCCATGCAGGGACGACGCGGGGGGATGCAGACGGTCTGGGCCATCGCGCTCGGCGCGGCGGCGTTCCGGTTCCTGCTCTTCCGCGGGCTCGACCTCTACGCCGACGAGGCCTACTACTGGATGTGGTCGCGCCAGCTCGCCACCGGCTACTTCGACCACCCTCCCATGGTTGCCTGGCTCATCCGGGCCGGGACGGAGCTCCTCCCCGGCGAGCCGGGCGTCAGGCTCCTCTTCGTCCTCTGCGGCGCGCTGGCGGTGGTCTTCGCGGCCCTCATCGGCCGCGAGATGAGCGACGACCCGCGCGTCCCCGCGGTTGCCGCCCTCCTCGCCGCCACCTCCCCCCTCCTCATGCTCACCGGCGGCCTGGCCCTTCCCGACGCGCCGCTGGAGGCGGCCTACGCCGGGGCCACCTGGCTCGTGGCACGCGCGCGGGGGCGCGGCTGGATCGCGGCCGGCGTGCTGGTCGGGCTGGCGCTCCTCTCCAAGTACACCGCCGCGCTGCTCGCCCCGGCGCTCCTCCTCCTCGTGCTCCTCGACGGCGAGCTGCGGCGCGAGCTGCGCACGCCCTGGCCCTGGCTGGGCGGGGCGGTGGCGGTCCTGGTCTTCCTCCCCAACCTGCTCTGGAACGCCTCCCACGGCTGGATGGCCATCCTCTTCCAGGTGCGGCACGGGCTGGGCAGCGAGGCGACCTGGCGCTCCGTCCTGGAATACCTGGGCGGGCTCCTGGGCGGTGCCGGGGCGGTGGCGTTGCCGCTCGGCCTCTGGCGGCTCGCCCGGGGTCGCGACTCCTTCACCCTGCGCGTGGCGGCGGCCACCCTCGTGCCGATCGCGGTGACCGCGCTCGCGGCCCTGCGGGGGCCGGTGGAGGCCAACTGGGCCGCGCTCGTCTACCCGGCCCTCTGCGGCGCGGCGGCGGCGGAACTCGTGCGGCTGCGACCGGCCTGGTCGCAGGGGCTGCTGGCCTTCACCGTGGGCCTGGGCATGATCGCGGCGGTGGGATTCGGCCTCGAGGTGCGCAACCCCGTCCTGATCCCCCCCGACAGCGAGGTGATGAAACGGTTCCGGGGCTGGCCCGAGTACGCGGCCAAGGCGCGCGCCGCTGCCGGGCTCGCCTGCGGGGCGATCGGTGACCCGCCCGGGTGCGGCCCCGAGGACCCCTTCGTCTACCCCTCGAGCTACCAGGAGGCCGCCGAGCTCGCCTTCTACGCCGGGTGGACCCGCTTCGGTCCGGCCGCCGAACGCCCGTCCCAGCTCGACCTGTGGATGGCGGAGCCCCGCCCCGGCGAGGCGTTCCTGGTCGTCGGAAACATTGCCCAAGAAAAACGGCTATTTGCGGCGGAGAGCTCCGGCCCGGCCGCCGTCGCCGAGGTGCGCATGAAGGGCGAGCTCCTCCACGTCGTCGAGGTCACCGCGTGGAAGAACTGGCAGGGCTCCCGCCCGCGGCGCGTGACGGACATAGACTACCTGAAGGATGCCTATCCTCGCTGAGCCGGGCCGCCGCGCCCCCGCCCCGCCCGCGCGCTTCTTCGAGCGTGAAGGGGACGGCCGGCTCCGCTGCACCCTCTGCCCCCGGGAGTGCCTGCTCGGGGACGGGCAGGCCGGATTCTGCTCGGTCCGGGAGAACCGGGGCGGCGAGATGGTCCTGCTCGCCTACGGGAAGAGCACCGGCTTCGCGGTGGACCCCGTCGAGAAGAAGCCGCTCTACCACTTCCTCCCAGGAACCGAGGTCCTCTCCTTCGGGACGGTGGGCTGCAACCTGGGCTGCCGGTTCTGCCAGAACTGGAACATCTCCAAGGCCCGGGCGTCCGGGCAGGGAATGCGGACCAGCACGCCCGCCCAGGTGGTGGACCTCGCCGTGGCGGAGGGGTGCCCATCCATCGCCTTCACCTACAACGACCCGATCATCTGGGCCGAGTGGGCCATCGACGTGGCCCGGGAGGCACGCCGCCGCGGGGTCCGCACCGTCTTCGTCACCTCCGGCTTCGTGGAGGAGAGGGCCCGGGAGGAGATCTTCTCCTGGATGGACGCCGCCAACGTGGACCTGAAGGCCTTCACCGAGGACTTCTACGCGAAGGCGACGCTCTCCCACCTCGCCCCGGTGCTCGAGACGCTCGAGTGGCTGGCCCGCGGCGGCAAGGTCTGGACCGAGGTGACGAACCTGCTCATCCCGGGGCTGAACGACGACCCCGGGGAGACCCGGCGGCTCTCCGAGTGGGTGGGGGCGCACATGGGGCCCGACACGCCCCTCCACTTCTCCGCATTTCACCCTGCGTGGAAGATGCAGGACCGGCCGCCCACGCCCCCCGCCACCCTGGCCGGCGCCCGGCGCATCGCCCGGGAGGCCGGGCTGCGCCACGTCTACACCGGCAACGTCCACGACCCGGAGGGGCAGACGACCCGTTGCCCGGGCTGCGCCGCGGTGCTGGTGGTGCGGGACTGGAACGCGGTGCGCGCGAACCGGCTCGGGCCGGGAGGGGCCTGCCCGGACTGCCGGGAGCGGATCGCCGGGCGTTTCGAGATCTAGGGGGCCCTGGCGCCGTGGAGCGGGGAGGTGAGCGCGATGGGGGTGCAGCCGCCTCCCGGATCCGGGGTCGCGAGGCCGCAGGCCACCTGGCCCGGGCAGGTCGTGAAGATCGCGTCGCAGGCGCTGGGGACGCCCCAGGGATCGGGACAGGTGTCCAGGAGGTCGCTGCAGGTCAGCTCCTCGGGGAGGTCCGGGGCGTCGATCTGGGCGCGGAGGATCACGTCGGCCATGCAGTCGTCCCGGACCTGCCCCGCCGGCACGCACTGGCAGATGCGCTCGCCCAGCTCCTGACAGGGCGAGAAGCAGCCGTCCGGGAGCGGGAGCGCGAGGCCGCAGGCCACCTTGCCCGGGCAGGTGTTGAGCATCCAGGCGCAGGTGTTCACGTCTCCGTTCGGGTCGGGACAGGTGCCCAGGACGGAGTTGCAGTAGTCCTCTTCCGAGCTGGGGGGAGCCGCAGCCCGGACGCGGGCCTTCACGTTGGTCTTGCAGTTGTTGCGGACCTGCCCCTCCGGCTCGCACTGGCAGATCCGCTCGCCCAGGACCTGACAGTGGCCGCTGCAGCCGGTGGCGCCGAGCGCGAGGGCCAGTCCGAGGGCCAGCGTGAAGAACAGGCGGGTCTGCATGAGGCGGCGGAGGATCGCCCGAACCCCCCCCGGGGTCAAGCGCGGCCGGAGCCGGGCCCGATCAGGGCTTGCCGGCCGCCGCCAGCGCCTCGATGGCGAAGTCGAGCCGGTCGTTCCCGATGAACATCTCCTGTCCGACGAAGAAGGTGGGAGCGCCGAACGAGCCGCGGTCCACCGCCTCCTGGGTCTGGACCTTCAAGGCCTCCTTGAAGCTCGGGGCCTCGGCGACGAGCGCCGCACCGTCGAGGCCGGCCCCGGTCGCCACGTCGGCCACCACCGCGGCATCGGAGATGTCGCGCCCCTCGGCGAAGTAGGCCCGGAACATGGCGTGGGTGTAGGGCACGAGCTTGCCGTGCCTCTCGGCTGCGAAGGCGGCCCGCAGCGGCAGCACGGTCATCACCGGGAACTTCGGGGGCCAGGCGAAGGGGACGCCGAGCCGCCTGGCCCAGCGAGCGCAGTCCTTGACCAGGTAGGGCGCCTTGGCCGCCACCTCGATGGGAGCCTTGTTGCCGGTGGAGTTGAAGACGCCGCCGAGGAGGAACGGGCGGAACCGCACCGTGCCGCCCACCTTGGCGACCTCGGCCTCGACGCGGGTCGAGGCCAGGTACGAGTAGGAACTGACGAAGTCGTAGAAGAATTCGAGGGTGGCCATCGTCTCTCCCGTGCCCGGCCGGCGGGCCCCCTCCTGTATAAACCAACCATGCTCCCTCTTGCCGCCTCGCTCGCCCTGCTCCTCGCCGCCGCCCCCGCCGGGGCCCCCGCCGGGGCGCCAGCGGCCCCCGACGCGACGGCGCTGGCCCGCAGGGTCCAGGGCTTCTACGAGTCCACCCGCGACCTGAGCACCCGCTTCGTCCAGACCTACACCTACGCGGCCCTGGGGCGCCGCCAGGTGTCGAAGGGGACCCTCGAGGTGAAGAAGCCGGGGCGCATGCGATGGGACTACGCGTCGCCCACCGCGAAGACCATCGTCGTGAACGGCTCCCGCCTCGTGCAGTGGGAGCCCGAGGCCAACCAGGCCTACGTGGACGAGAAGTTCGACGCCACCGCCATGAGCGCGGCGGTCACCTTCCTCATCGGGAAGGGGAGCCTGGAGAAGGAGTTCCGGCTCTCCGTCGGCGAGGGAGGCACGCTGGTGCTCCACCCCCGGAAGCCCGACCCGCGCGTGGACACGGTGACCCTCACCGCCGGATCGGACGGCGAGGTGACCCGGACGAGGGTCGTGGACGGGCAGGGGAACGTGAACGACATCGCCTTCGAGGAGATCCGCCGGAACACCGGCGTCCCCGACGGGCGATTCGAGCTGGTGCTGCCGGCCGGGGTGCGGCGCCTGGCCATGCCGGGGAAGTGAGTTGCGCGCCGCGCCCACGCTGAGGAGCCTGCTCTCGCTGGCCTGGCCCATCGTCGTCTCGCGGTCGTCGCAGGTGGTCATCGGCATCGCCGACGCGTACATGGTCGCCCACCTGGGCGAGGCGGCTCTCGCGGCCACCACCGCCGGTGCGATGAACACCTTCACGCTCTTCATCCTCCCGCTCGGCGTGGTCTTCATCGTCTCCTCCTTCTCCTCGCAACTGCTCGGGAGCGGAGACCTGGCCGGCGCGAGGCGCCACGGCTTCTACGGCCTGGGAGTGGCGGCCGCGACCCAGCTCGTCGGGCTCGCCGGGATCCCCTTCATCGAGCCGGCGCTCCTGCACCTCGAGTTCGCACCCGACGTCCGGGAGCTGCTGGCCGGCTACCTGGCCATCCGGCTCTGGTCGGGGGGAGCCGCCATCGGCATGGAGGCGCTCGCCAACTACTACGGCGGGCTGGGGAACACCCGCCTGCCCATGCGCGCCAGCCTGGCGGCCATGCTGCTCAACGTCGTGGGCAACTGGCTGCTCATCGATGGCCACCTGGGCGCGCCGGCCATGGGGGTGCGCGGGGCGGCGCTGGCGAGCGCGCTCTCCACCGGTGTGGCCTTCGTCGGCCTCCTCGTCGTCTTCCTCCGGGAGCGCGATCCCGGAGGCGCGCGCTGGCCCCGGCTGCGCGTGGCCGAGTTCACCCGCATGCTCCGCTTCGGGCTCCCGTCCGGCCTCAACTGGTTCTTCGAGTTCGCGGCCTTCATGTTCTTCGTGAACGTGGTGGTGGCCGGCCTCGGGACCACCGCGCTCGCGTCGCTCATGGCCGTCATCCAGCTCAACTCGGTGGCCTTCATGCCGGCCTTCGCGCTGGCGAGCGCCGCGGCCATCCTGGTGGGGCAATCGATCGGCGCGGGAGCGAGGGACGAGGTTCCTCGCCTGGTCCGGCTGGGTTTCGCCGCTGCCGGCACCTGGCAGGGGCTCGTCGGCATCCTCTACCTGGCCGCGCCCCGCCTCCTCTTCGCCCCGTTCGCCGGCGCCCCCTCGTCGTCCGTCGCCCTGCTCGACGTGGGGGCCCGCATGCTGGCCTTCTCGGCCGCCTGGCAGCTCTTCGACGCGGCCGCGGCGGTGCTCGCCGAGTCGCTGCGGGCGGCGGGGGACACCGCCTTCGTGCTCTGGGCAAGGCTCGGAGCGGGGTGGCTGGTCTTCGTGCCGGGGTCCTGGGTCACCGTCCGCCTTCACGGAGGAGGGGACATCGCGGCGGTGGCCTGGCTCGTCGTCTACCTGGCCCTGCTGGCGCTCCTGCTCCTCCTTCGCTTCCGGAGCGGGGCCTGGCGGCGGCTGGAGCTGGTGGAGCCGATCGCCTGACGGGCTCGCCCCGGCCGCCGCCCCGAATTATCGTCCCGGGATGCAGGTCGTTCCCGCAGCCTCCGCCCGCGCCATGCTCACCGGCTTCGCCGCCCTCGGGCTCGACGTGGGAGCCCTGCGCCGCGCCGCCGGGATCGGCGAGGCGGAGCTGGCCGCTCCCGACGGCGTCCTTCCCGGGGAGGCGTTCGGGCGGCTCTGGCAGGAGGCCCACCGCCAGGCGCCGCGCGAGGAGCTCCCCACCGAGGTGGGGCTCGCCATCCCCTTCGGCGCCTTCGGCGCGCTCGACTACCTGGCCGGCAGCTCCCCCACGGTCGAAGCGGCCTTCCACTCGCTGCGCGGCCACTTCCGGCAGGTGGCCCACATCTCCCTAGAGATCGAGCGCGGCGCGGCCAGCGCCGACGTCCGGCTGGTGAACCCGGAGCCCTTTCCGGGGCTGGAGATCTCCGACGAGATGACGCTGGCCATCTTCGTCGGGCGCTTCCGGGGAGACGCCGGCGCCCCCTTCCGGCCCTCGTCGGTCCGGCTCTCCCGGCCCACGCCGAAGGCGCCCACCCGCCACCCCGCGCTCCTCGGCGCCCCGGTGACCTTCGGCTGCTCGGTCTCGGGCATGGAGATCCCGCTCGCCGCCTGGACCGCGCCCATGCGGCGCGCCGACCCGGCGCTGCAGGCGACGCTCCGGCAGCTGGCGGCCCGCCTCGAGCTGGGCGCGGCGGGAGACGATCTCGAGATGGCGCTGCGGGCCCGGCTGCGGACCCTGCTCCCCGAGGGCAAGGCCGACGCACGATCGATCGCCCGGACCCTCGGTCTCTCCGAGCGGACGCTCGCCAGGCGCCTCCAGGAGACCGGCAAGAGCTACCGAGCCGTCCTCGACTCCTTCCGCGAGGCCGAGGCGGAGCGGCTCCTCGCCTCGGGCCGCGCCGGGCTCTCCGACGTGGCCTTCCAGCTGGGCTTCTCCGACCAGACCGCCTGGAACCGTGCCTTCAAGCGATGGAAGGGGATGTCGCCGACGGAGTGGCTGCAGTCGCGGTCGGGTCCGGGTGCCGTCGCGCCGCGGCGGTGAGCCTGCCGAAGGTGGAGGGTCCGGCGATGGCCGCGGCGGCCATCACTCCGGACATGACGGTGCCCCCGATCCCCAGCATGAGCGCGTCGGCGCCGGCCAGGTAGAGCCCCTTCACCGGCGTGCGGGCCCGGAGCCAGGGCTTCGCGAAGCGCTCCGGGGTGGCCGGCAGCCCGTAGATCTCGCCGCCCGGGTGGCCGGTGAAGTGGGCGGTGGAGAGCGGGGTCGAGAGCTCCCGGTGCACCACCAGCCCGGAGAGCCCCGGAAGCCTCCGCTCCGCCTCGGCAAGCAGGGTGTCGGCGATCCGCTCCTTCACGGCCTCGTACTCCTCACCGCGCTTCATCCACCGGGTTCCGGCCCAGGGCTCGAAGTGGCTTCCGTCCACCCCGGCGATGATCTCGGCGGTGTGGGCCTTCGCCTCCGGGTCCTTCAATGACGGGAAGGAGACGTAGGTCTGCGGCGCCCGGCCGGAGAGCAGCTCGCCGCCGCGGTCCCACATGCGGTCGTGGTCGAGCTCGTCGTGCAGCCAGTAGTTCTCGCCTTTCACGCCAAGTGACGCGGCCGACCGCGACAGCCCCAGGTAGAGGGAGACGTGGGACATGCTGCGGGGGATGGTGCGCAACTCGTCGCGGAAAGGCAGGGGGACGTCGTCGGGGACGAGCTTCAGGAAGGTGGCCCGGGCGCCGGCGTCGGAGACCACCACCGGGGCGCGCAGGGTCTCGCCATTCGCGAGCCGGACGCCGACGGCGCGCCCGTCCTCGACCAGGATGCGCTCCACCTCGGCGCGGATGCGGACCGTTCCGCCGGCCGCCTCGATGACGCGCGTCGCCCCCTCGGCGATGCGGGCCGAGGTGCCCGAGGGGTAGTAGCCGCCCTCGAGGTAGTGGCTGGTGATGACCGAGTGGGCCAGGAAGGCGCTCCGCGAGGGGGGCAGGCCGTAGTCGCCCCAGCGTGCGCCCAGGACGGCCTTGAGCCGCTCGTCGCGGACGTGCTCGTCGAGCCAGGAGCGGGTGGTGCGACGGGCCAGCGCGCCGCGGCCGGCCATCACCGCGCCCACCATCGCCGCGATCGGCGCCGGGGCGGACGACCGCATCGCCAGCACGTTCACCCAGGAGGCCGCCCGGTCCACGTCGGCGAAGAACCGCTCGATGGCCCGCCCCTCGGCCGGGAAGGCGGCGTGGAGGTCGGCGCGGAAGTTCTCCTTGCCGGCGCGGATCCCGAACTCGAAGCCCGGGAAGACCAGCCGGTCGTAGGTCTCCGGCATCCTCGCCCAGTGAACCTCGCCGCCGGTGGCCACCTGCATGGCGCTGCGCATCATTCCGGGTTGCCCCATCTCGCCCACGTAGTGGACGCCCACGTCCCACTCGAAGCCGCCGCGGCGGGTGAAGGTGTGGGTGAAGCCGCCGGCCCGGTAGTGGCGCTCCAGCACCAGCACCTTGCGGCCGTGCAGGCGGGCCAGCAGGGCGCCGGTGGCGAGCCCACCCATGCCGGAGCCGATGACGATCACGTCGGCGTCGTGGTTCGGATTGCGTGTGGCGGTCATTCTTGATCTCCCGTCGCGCCGGGATGGCGCCGTCGTGGGGGAGTCTGCCGCCGGGCCCTGGCCCGCGCTTTGCCCGAGGCGACGACCTCCTGACCGAACCGGCCATCCTCCGGAGGCAACTGATCGGCAAGCATCCGTTTCGCTGGAAGCACGGCCGACGGCCGTCGGTTGTACTCTCCGCCCCCATGTCCGAACTCGTCGCCATCGGCTCCGCCCCTGCGGCGAAGCGCCCCCGGTGGAGGAACCCGCACCGCGCCCTCCCCGCCGTGCGCTGGGGTGTGCAGGGGCTCTACCTGGCCTTCCTGCTCCTGGTGGGCTTCGAGTTCTGGCGCTTCCACCAGCAGGCCGTCGGCACGGGTCCGGTCATCGCCACGCGCCCCCCGTCGGTGGAGTCCTTCCTCCCCATCAGCGCGCTCGTCGGCCTGAAGCGCTTCCTCCTCACCGGCTACTGGGACCCGGTTCACCCCGCCGGCCTCACCATCCTCGCCGCCGCCATCGTGGGCGCGCTCCTGGCCCGCAAGGCCTTCTGCGGCTGGATCTGCCCGGCCGGGACCATCTCCCGGGGGCTCGAGTGGCTGGGGGAGAAGCTTTTCTGGCGGCGCCGCTGGCCGGCCGTGCCGCGCTGGCTCGACCTCGGGCTCATGTCGCTGAAGTACCTGCTCCTCGCCCTCTTCACCTGGGCCATCCTCTGGCAGATGCCGCTCGCCGCGCTGGAGGGGTTCCAGCGCTCCCCCTACAACGTGGCCGCCGACGCGAAGATGCTGCTCTTCTTCCTCGACCTCTCGGCCACCTCGGCCTGGGTCCTGGCCGGTCTCGTCCTCTTGTCACTCGTGGTGAAGAACGCCTGGTGCCGCTGGGGCTGCCCGTACGGGGCGCTGCTCGGCCTGGCCAGCTTCGCCTCGCCGCTGCGCATCGTGCGCGACACCGCCACCTGCAACGACTGCGGCGCCTGCAGCCGGGCCTGTCCGGTGGACATCCCGGTCCACGCCCGGGCCCAGGTCCGATCCCCGGAGTGCACCGGTTGCCTCTCCTGCGTGGCGGCGGGCACCGTGCCTTCCTGCCTGGGGGTGAGCCGCACGAAGCGCATCTCCCCCTGGGTGCTCCCCGCCCTCGGCGTGGGGACGATGCTCCTCTTCTGGGCGGTGGCCGTGGCCACGGGCTTCTGGACCAGCGAGGTCCCGCTCGAGGCCTTCCGGCGCGCCTACCGGATGGCGCCCATGCTGAACCACTGACCGACCCGCAGCACCGGCGGCGGCGCGCACTCCACCTCCACCGGCTCTCCGGTCCGGGGGTGGGCGAGCTCGACCCGGAAGGCGTGCAGCCGGTAGCCCGGATCCCCCGGCACGGCGAGGCCGCCGGGGATGGGAAGTCCCCCGGCGCCGAAGAGCGGGTCGCCCAGGAGCGGGTGGCCGGCGAATGCCAGGTGGATGCGGATCTGGTGCGGGCGTCCGGTCTCGATCTCCACCTCGAGGAGCGACGAGGCCACCTCTCCCCCGCGCCGTTCCAGGACCCGGACGGTGCTCCGGGACGGGCGGCCGTCCGGTGTCGCCGCGTGGAGCGTTCCGGTGGGCGGGTACGGGACCTCGCCGATGGGGGCCTCCACGTCGAAGGTGTCGGCCGCCGGGTGGCCCGCGCAGAGCGCCCGGTAGACCTTCCGGACGCGCCGCTCCCGCAGCGCCCGCTGCATGGCGGCCCGCGCCTCCTGGGTCCGGGCGAAGAGCACCACGCCCGACGTGTCGCGCCCCAGCCGGTGGACCGGCGTCGCCCCCGGGTCGCGTCCCCGGACCACGGCCAGAAGCGTGGACTCGAGGTAGAGGCCGCCGCCCGGCATGGTGGGCAGTCCACGGGGCTTGGCGACGGCGAGGAGGTCGGCGTCCCGGTACAGCACGGCGGTGCAGACCGGCGCATCCGGCTCGTCCCACGGGGGGCGCTCCCAGGTGAGCCGCTGCCCGGCACGGAGCCGATGGCCCGCCGCGACCACGGCACCGTCCACCCGGACCTCCCCGCCCTCGATGCGGCCGCGCCACTCGGCCTCCGTGGCACGCTCCCATCGGGTGCGGAGGTGGTCGATGACGGTGCGCCCGGCGCCCGCCGCGTCCACCTGCTCGCCGTACTCGTATCCCCGGTTGCGCATGGCCACCGACGATGGTACGTCGCGAGGCCATGAGCCGCATCTACAAGTCGCTTCCCCCCAAGGGCACCGCACTCGGCATCGCCTTCTCCGGCGGCCTCGACACCCGCTGCGCGGTGGCCTGGCTCTCCGAGCAGGGGCTGGCCGTCCACGCCTACACGGCCGACCTGGCTCAGCCCGACGAGGCCAACCCGGCCGACATCCCGCCCATCGCCATGCAACACGGCGCGGTGAAGGCCAAGCTCATCGACTGCCGCGAGTCCATGGTGCGCGAGGGCATCGCCGCCATCCAGTGCGGCGCCTTCCACCTTTCCTCCGGGTGCAAGAAGTACTTCAACACCACGCCGCTGGGGCGGGCGGTGACCACCACCGCCATCGTGCGGGCCATGCGCGAGGACGGCGTCCACGTCTTCGGCGACGGCTCCACCCACAAGGGCAACGACATCCAGCGCTTCTACCGCTACGGGATCCTGGTCGACCCCGACCTGCGCATCTACAAGCCCTGGCTCGACCAGGCCTTCGTCACCGCCTTCGGCGGGCGCAAGGAGATGAGCGAGTACCTCGAGCGGCGCGGCTTGCCCTACAAGATGGGCACCGAGAAGGCCTACTCCACCGACGCCAACGTGCTCGGCGCCACCCACGAGGCCAAGGACCTCGAGCGGCTCGACACCGGCATGCGCATCGTGGCGCCCATCATGGGGGTGGCCCACTGGAAGCCCGAGGTGAAGGTGGCGGCCGAGGAGATCACGGTCGGCTGGGAGAACGGCCTGCCGGTCGAGATCGACGGGCGCCGCTTCGACTCCCCGTACGAGCTCTTCCTCGAGGCGAACCGCATCGGCGGCCGGCACGGCCTGGGCATGAGCGACCAGATCGAGAACCGGGTCATCGACGCCAAGAGCCGCGGGGTCTACGAGGCCCCGGGCATGGCGCTCCTCCACCTCTCCTACGAGCGGCTCCTCTCGGCCATCCACAACGAGAACACCCTCGACCTCTACTTCACGCTGGGCCGCCGGCTGGGGCGCATCCTCTACGAGGGCAAGTGGTACGACCCCGAGGCCCTCATGCTCCGCGACGCGCTGACCCGCTGGGTCGCCCCGTCGGTCTCCGGGTCGGTGACCGTCGAGCTGCGCCGCGGCGACGACTGGAGCTACCTCGACACCAAGGCCCGCTACATGAGCTACGCCCCCCACAAGCTGTCGATGGAGCGGGTCGAGAACCCGGCCTTCACGCCGGAGGACCGCATCGGCGCGCTCGAGCTGCAGAACCTCTCGGTGGGGGACAACCGCGACCTGCTCCTGCACCACCTCGAGGCGGTCCGGGCGCTCGGCGCGGGCGCAGCGCAGGCCCCGCGCCTGGGCGCGCTGCTGGGGACGGACGACGGGGAGTAGGGTTCACCCCGCGTCGAGGACGGCCCGGACCCGGGCCGCCAGCGTCGCCGGCGTGAAGGGCTTGGCCAGGAACTCGATGCCGCCGTCGAGCACACCGCGCCGGGCGATGACCTCCTGCGGGTAGCCGGACACGAAGAGGGCGCGCAGCCCCGGCCGCTTCCGGCGCAGCGACTCGACCACCGCCTTGCCGCTCATCCCGGGCATCACCACGTCGGTGACCACGAGGTGGAGGGTGCCGTCCCACTGCTCGGCGACGGCGAGCGCCTCCGGGCCGTCCGACGCGACCAGGACCCGGTGGCCCGCGCCGCGCAGCGCCCGCACCGTGACCGCCCGCACGCGCGGGTCGTCCTCGACCACGAGGATGGTCTCGTCTCCCGTCCGCGCCGCGGGGCCCACCGGGCGGGGTTCGACCTCGGCGACGGCGTGGGTGCGTGGGAAGCGGATCTCGAAGGTCGTGCCCTGGCCCGGCCGGCTCTCCACCAGGACCCGCCCGCCGTTCTGGGTGACGATCCCGTGGACCGTGGCGAGCCCGAGGCCGGTGCCCTTGCCCAGCTCCTTGGTGGTGAAGAAGGGCTCGAAGATCCGCTCCTGGATCTCCGGGCTCATGCCCGCGCCGGAGTCACGGACCACGAGGTGAACCCACTCGCTGGGGGACGAGCCGGACGCGCCCGGCTCGACGACCGCGTTGCGGGTCTCGATGACGAGCGTCCCGCCCCGCGGCATGGCGTCGCGGGCGTTGGCCGCCAGGTTGAGGAGCAGCTGCTCCATCTGACCGGGGTCGCAGAGCGTGAGCCAGAGCCCCTCCTGCGGGTTGACCTCGAGCCGGATGTCCTCGCCAATCACGCGGCGCAGCAGCCGCTCGCTCGACCGGACCACGGTGTTGAGGTCGAGCGGCGAGGGGGAGATGACCTGCTTGCGCGCGAAGGCGAGGAGCTGGGTGGTGAAATCCCGGGCGCGCTCGCCGGCCTCCTGGATCTGCTCGACGTCCTCGGGGTCGACGGGCCGCCCGTCGGCCTGGGCCTCGCGGATGCCCGCCGCGCAGCCCAGGATCACCGTGAGCAGGTTGTTGAAGTCGTGGGCCACCCCGCCGGCGAGCCGGCCGATGCTCTCCAGCTTCTGCCCCTGTCGGGACTGCTCCTCGAGCCGCCGCTGCTCGGTGACGTCGCGGGCGTTCACCACCACGCCGCGCACGGCCGGCTGGTCGAGGAGGTTGCGGGCCGAGCCCTCCACGAGCCGCCAGGTCCCGTCCCGGTGGCGGTACCGGATCGTCACCGGGAGGAGGCCGTGGAGGCTGGCGTCGGCGCCCTGCTGGGCCTCCTCGAGGAGCGGCAGGTCGTCCGGGTGGACGAGCCCGAGGTCGGCGAGGCTCCTCCCCATCACCTCCGGCGCGGCCCACCCCAGCGCCTCCTCCGCGCTCCGGCTCCAGTACTGGACGCGCCCCTCGGCGTCGAAGACCAGGATCATGTCTGCGGCGTGCTCGGTGAGCGCCCGGAAGCGCGCCTCCGAGGCCCGCAGGGCGTCCTCCCGCTCCCGGATGGCGCGGGACGTGAGGGTCCGGAGCCCCCCGAAGGCCAGGACCGCAAGCGGCGCGAGGACGAGCACCAGCAGGAGGGCGCGCAGGAGGAGCGGTCGGAGCGAGCGGATCACCTCGATGCGTCCGACCGGGACGCCGGCGTCGTAGACGGGCCAGGAGCGGACCAGGTGCGGAGCGGGGACGGCGGCGCCCACCTCGGCCACGGTCACGCCGGCCAGGTCCACGATGCGTCGCTGGTCGTTCGGTCCCTCGCCAGGGCGCTCGGAGACCGCCGCCACGAGCCGGGCCTGCTCGTAGCGCCACATCTCGGCGTTGGCCGCCACGACGTGGTTCACGGCATGCGCGCCGTACTCGGCCTCGGCCTGGACGCTTCCCTCCTGGTACCGGAAGGAGAAGAGGACGAAGGCCGCGATGGGCAGCAGGACCACGGCCAGCGAGAGGGCTCCGGCCAGGGCGGTCACGACCCGCGGGATGCCGGGGGCGCGGGTCATCTGGGCGGGGGAACGTCGAGGGAGAGGGCGCCCAGCTCCCGGAGGAGCGCGCGCGCGCGCGGGGAGGCGAGGAAGGCGACGAATTTCCGAACGCCCTCCGGGGCGGGCGACCGGAACGCGACGTGGAGCGGCTTCTCCAGCGGGTACCGGCCCGACTCGAGGTTCTCCAGGGTGGGCTCGACCCCGTTCAGCCGGAGGGCCCGCAGCGGGCGGAGCTCGGAGCGGAGCTGGATCAGCGAGGAGGGGCCGAGGGCGCCCGGCATCCGGGCCAGGATCTCGTTGCACTCCGTGTTGCTGACGGCGACGAGCATGCCGGGCCGGCGGCCGGCCGCCTCCACGGCTGCGCTCATCCCCGGCGAGAGGGTGCGCAGGATCCCGGTGTCGGCGTCGGTGTCCTGCCGGAGCACGAGGCGGAGCCGCTGCCCGTCGGGCCAGGTGAGACGGGTCCCCAGGTAGATCGCCACAAGGTCGTCCGTGGTCAGATCGGAGGCCTCCACCCCCGGACCGACCGCGAAGAGGAGGGGGCTGCGGGCCAGCTTCCACCCCGCGATGCCGAGCGCCCGCTCGGTGGCGCGCAGGGGGCGGGCGATGATCGCGAGATCGAGCGCGCCGTCGGCCAGGGCCTTGATGGCCCCGGTGCTTCCCAGGCTCGGGAGCACGCGGACGGCCAGGGAGGGATCCTGGATGGCGGCCTCCGCCGCGAGGCGGGTCATTGCCGCGACCGCGCCGCCGGTGCCTGCCACGCGCACCGGCTCACCGGCGCGCGAATCCCGCGCCGCCGCGAGAAGGGCGAGCAAAAGAATCACGGATCGTGAAGTCGGCGACGTCATGAGGACGGGCGGGGGAGCGGAATTCTGGCACGGAAGGAGCTTCCGGGACAGCCGGACCCCTGCCGGGCTCGGGGGTGGGACAAGGTGGTCAGCCTGACGAGGCTTCGTCCACCTGGCGGGTCAGCCACCCGGAGAGGTCCCGGAGGCTCTGCTCGGAGATCTCGTGCCCGATGGGGTACTCGCGGTAGTCGAGCCGGACCCCCAGGCCGCCGAGCAGGGTGCGTGCCTCGTGGCCGAAGGCGATCGGCACCACCGGGTCGGCGCGGCCGTGCTGCCAGAGCACCGGGAATCCCGCCAGCGCAGGGACGGGCAGCGCCGGGACCGCACCCCGGGTGATGCGCCCGGAGTGGGCCACGATGCCGCGGAGCACCTCGGGACGGGAGAGCGCGCAGGCCGTCGCCATGGAGCCTCCCTGGCTGAAGCCGACCAGCCAGACCCGCGACGGGTCGGCTCCATGGGCCTCGGCCGCCTCCTCCACGAAGCGCAGGATGGCCCCCCGGCTCTCCAGGACCTGGGCGAAGTCGATGCGCGGCGGGACCTCGCTCCAGTCGATGTCGAACCAGGAGTAGCCCATCGGCTGGGCCTCGTGCGGTGCGCGGACCGACACGACCACGAGGCGCGGGTCGAGGAAGGGGGCCAGGCCGAAGAGGTCCATCTCGTCGGCCCCCAGGCCGTGCAGCAGGACCGCCATGGGCGGGTGGTCCGAGGCGACTCCGGGGGGGCGGACGACGTGCTCGAGGGTCAAGGGATCACGCGCAGCGGGGAGCGCTTCCCTGCGACGGTCCCGGCCCTGGTCCCGGAAGCCGGCCCCGCCGGGAGCCGCCGCCCGGCCTGCCTGGGCTCGCGGGCGACCACCTTCCCGACCAGGTCGTAGTCTCCCGCCTCGGTGATCTCGACCGTGACGAACTCGCCCGGGTAGGCCACCTTCTGGCCCGGCAGGGCGAACTCGTTGATGTAGGTGACCCCGTCGATCTCCGGCGCCTGCCGGGAGTGGCGCCCGACGAGCAGGTGGTCGGTGCCCTCGGCCTTGCCCTCCACGAGGACCTCGAGCCGCTGCCCCACGAGGGCCTCCTGCTCGGCGCGCGAGATGCGCTGCTGCAGCGCCATCACCTTGCGCTGCCGCGCCTTCTTCACCCGCTCGGGCAGCTGGCCGTCCATCTCGGCGGCGGCGGTGCCCTCCTCCTGCGAGTAGGTGAAGACCCCCAGCCGCTCGAAGCGCTGCTCCTTCACGAAGCCGAGCAGGTCCGCGAAGTCCTCCTCGGTCTCGCCGGGGAGCCCGACGATGAGCGCCGTGCGCATGGCGATCCCGGGGACGCGGTCGCGCAGCTTCGAGAGCAGCCCCCGCAGGAACTCCACGTCCCGGCCGCGCTTCATGGAGCGGAGCAACCGGTCCGACGAGTGCTGCAGCGGCATGTCCACGTACTTGGCGATCTTCGGCTCTCGGGCGATGACCTCGACGAGCGCGTCGGGGAAGTCGCGGGGGTAGGCGTAGTGGAGCCGGATCCAGCGGATTCCGTCCACCTTGCAGAGCTCCGGGAGGAGGTGGTGGAGCCGGACCTTCCCGGGGCCGGGCAGGTCCTGGCCGTAGGCGGTGAGGTCCTGGGCCACGAGCGAGAGCTCCACCACGCCCTGCGCGGAGAGCGCCTCGGCCTCGGCCACCACGTCCTCCACGGTGCGCGAGCGCTGCGGGCCGCGCAGCGCCGGGATGATGCAGAACGCGCAGGCGTTGTCGCAGCCCTCGGCGATCTTGAGATAGGCGGTGTGGCGGGCCAGCGAGTTCACCCGGGGTGTCGAGGCGGAGTGGACGAAGTCGGGGTCGGGGACGATGACCCGCCTGGCCTGCGCGTCGGAGACGATGGTCGCGATCTCGGCGTAGGCGCCGGTGCCCACGAAGTGGTCCACCTCGGGCATCTCCCGGGCCATCTCCTCGTGGTAGCGCTGGGTGAGGCAGCCGGCCACCACGAGCTTCTTGCAGCGCCCCTCCTCCTTGTGGCGCGACAGCTCCAGGATGGCCTGGACCGACTCCTCCTTGGCGCTCTCGATGAAGCCGCAGGTGTTGACGACGATGACGTCGGCGCGGGCCGGGTCCTGCACCAGCCGGTAGCCGGCCTGGGTCAGGGTCCCGAGCATGATCTCGCTGTCCACCCGGTTCTTCGGGCAGCCGAGCGTGTGCATGTAGACGGGCGTCGCCATGGGGCGGCGGCGATCTAACCCGCCGGGGTGGGGGCGCGCAACGCGCCCCGGGTCACTTCCTCTCGACCGGCGCCGGGAGCGTGCTCACCAGCGGCACGCCCATGGGGCCGACCGGGATGTAGATGACCGAGTGGTTGGGGCTCCCCACCATGGCCTTCTGGGCCTCGATGGCCTCGTGCTGAACGTAGAGCGGGGTGAGCCGCTGCTGGATGATCTGGGTGGCCCGGGCGATGCCCTCGGCCTCGACCACGCGCCGCTCGGCATCCTTGCGGGCGATCTCCACCTGGGTGGAGCGGGTCTCGAGATCCTGCGAGACGGCCAGCTTGTTCGCCACCGCCTGCGCGACCACCGCCGGGTACTGGATGTTGCCCACCACCACGTTCATCACCTCGAAGGGCGTGCCCTTGGTCTTCTCCTGCGCCCAGCGGGTGAGCTCGTCGCTGATCTGGCCGATCTTCTCGTTGAGCGCGAAGGCGTCGTACTGGGCGGCGGCCTCGCGGATGCGCGTCCGGAGCGGTTCCTTCAGGTAGTTGCCGAAGGCCACCTGGACCTGGTTCGGCCCCTCACCGATGGTGGTGTACTGCTCGACGAAGTCCTTCACCTTGTCCCCACGGACCCGGAAGATGATGTGGGCCTGCAGGGAGACCATGAGCTTGTCCTTGGTGAGGACCGCCGCGTCTCCGCCGAAGGCCTCGGCGTAGCTGAAGGGGGTGATTGAGACGTTCATCACCTTCACGAGCCAGGAGAGGCCGTAGCTGGTGGGGCCGGTCTGCATCCCGACGTAGCTCGCCTTCCCCACGATGGCTCCGCGGGTGAGGTAGCCGACGTAGCCGGCGGGAGTCGCCGGGTTCTTGCAGCCGGTGAGGCCGAGAAGCGAGACGACGGCGACGACGAGAAGCTTGCGCATGTGGATTCTCCTCATTCCCGGAAGTTCTGGAACTGGATGGGGATGCCCAGGTTGCCGCCCCGGATGAGCGCCATGGCCTCCTGGAGGTCGTCCCGCTTCTTGCCGGTGACCCGGACCGCCTCGCCCTGGATGCCGGCCTGGACCTTGAGCCCCGAGCCCTTCACCAGGGCCACGATCTTCTTCGCGTCCTCCTGCTTGAGCCCCCGCCGCAGCTTCACCAGCCGCTTCACGTGGCCGCCGGCGGCCGGCTCGATCTTCTGGGGGTCGAGCCCCTCGAGCGGAACGCCGCGCTTGGCGAACTTCTCCATGAGCACCGTGTAGGCGGCGTCGACGCGCCCGTCGCTGTTGGCCTTGAGGAGGATCGACCCGTCCTGCTGCCGTTCCAGATCGGTGGAGGTCCCCTTGAAGTCGAACCGCTGGGCGATCTCCTTCTTCGCCTGCAGGAAGGCGTTCTCGACCTCCATCATGTCGAGGTCGCTCACCGCGTCGAAGCTCGGCATCCCCTTCCACCCTCCCGGCGCGTCGCGCCGCGTTCAGATCTCCAGCACCACCACCTGCACCGCCGGCCGCCTTCCGGCCTCCCGCCGGAACCAGCGCCGCACCGCGAGGGCGCCCTCGCGCTCCAGCGCCTCCACGTCCCGCCGGGCCGCCGGCAGGTCGAGGAGCGCCCGGGACACCTCGAAGGCCACCTCGGCCTCCCGCCCCGCGAGCCCCGCCGCGCCCCGCCCCCGGACCTCCGGAGGCCGGACCGGCTCCCGCGTCGTCCGGTCCACCACCACCGCCACGAGCAC
Organism: uncultured Anaeromyxobacter sp.; assembly: GCA_903874275.1. Classification (GTDB taxonomy): domain Bacteria; phylum Myxococcota; class Myxococcia; order Myxococcales; family Anaeromyxobacteraceae; genus CAIOAK01. Next base: position 882 of record CAIQRS010000067.1, on the reverse strand, counting down.
GATTCCCAGCTCGGCGAGCCCCCGCCGATCTCGTACCACGTCCCCGGAGATGGCGGCGAAGCCAGCGTCGCGGGCCAGGTGCACCCTTCCGGAGGGGAGCCGTTCGGGGAGGCGGAGCACGCCCGAATCGGAGAGCTCGAGGACCTCGCCGTCCACCAGCACGTGGCGCCGGTCGGCCCCGAGCCCCTCGGCCGCGGCGTGCCCGGCGTGGCGGGAGAGGTGGCGCAGCTCCCCGTGAATGGGGAGGAAGTGGCCCGGTCGGCACAGGCGCAGGAGCCGGCGCTGCTCCTCCTCCTGCGCGTGCCCGGAGGCGTGCAGCGCCCGGAAGTCCTCCCAGAGCACCTCGGCGCCCCGGGCCACGAGGCCGTCCACCGTCCGGCCGATGGCCACCTCGTTCCCGGGGATGAAGCGGGAGGAGAGGAGCACCCGGTCGCCGGGGCGGACGGGAAGGGAGGAGAGCTCACCGCGGGCGGCGCGGCCGAGCGCGCTGCGCGGCTCCCCCTGGGTTCCCGTCACCACCACGCACGTCTCCCGTGGCTTCAGATCTCGCGCCTCCTCGACCGACGCCAGCTGCCCGGGAACGAGCCGGAGGTACCCCAGCTCCACGCCAAGCCGGACGCTCTCCTCCATCGAGCGCCCCACCGGGACGAGCCGGCGGCCGTAGGCGCGCCCCGCGTCGGCGACCTGCTGGATCCGGTGCAGGTGGGAGGAGAAGCAGGCCACCCAGATCCGCCCCGGAGCGCCGTCCATGGCGCCGAGGATCGCCGGCCCCACCTCCGATTCGGACAGCGAAGTCCCGGGACGGTCGGCGTTGGTGGAGTCGGAGAGGAGCAGCCGCACCCCCTCGCGTCCCAGGGCCTCGATGCGCGCCAGGTCGGTCCG
>CAIQRS010000066.1 GCA_903874275.1 uncultured Anaeromyxobacter sp. | reverse complement strand
CGGGAAGACGACCACCCAGACGTCGTGCCCGGTGGCCAGCGCCTGCTGCCTCGCGCCGTGCACGAGCGACTGGAGCTCGGCCGTGGCGGCGGCGAGGTGGGCCCTCGGGCGCTGGCGGAGGAGGGAGGGGAAGGCGACCGCTGCCAGGACGGCGATGATCGCCATCACCACCATCGCCTCGATCACTGTGAAGCCCTTTTGGGTCCGGTCTTGGGTCATGGGAGGCCTTCTCCATTCCTCTGCAATCATCGAGCGCGCCGAGGCAGCGCCAGTCCGCGAAATTCAACATCAATGACGGCATGTTGCCCCAACGTCGGACGGCTCGTGAATCCGCCTACATGCATCCGCTTGCGCGTTGGGAAAACTTTGCAGGATCAGGGCGGAGGCGGGGCAGCGGTCGAGCGAGCGGCGGCCAGCGAGCTGGCCGATCCGCTCCCTGCGGGCGCGACTTCCAGGAAGCGCCGGTATAGCCCGGCCGCCTCGTCGCGCCTCCCGGTCCCCCAGAGGAGCGCGGCCAGGTTGAAGATCGCCGGGTGGTGGCCTGGGGCGAGCCGCAGAACCGTGCGGTATTCCATCTCGGCGTCCTGCAGCCGCCCCGCCTTCTGGAGAACGGTCGCGAGACTGGTGCGCGCCCGCAGGGATTCGGGGTCGATCTCCACCGCGCGGCGGTACTCGCGCTCGGCTCCAGCGAGGTCCCTGGCCGCGTCGAGCGACTCGCCGAGGTTGAGGTGGGGCCGGAACTTACCCGGCGACTTCGCCGCCGTGTCGCTCCAGAGCTCCACCGCCGTCGCCCAGACCGCGTTGCGCCGCAGGGAGAGCGATCCGAGGAGCAGCGCCAGCGCGACCCCGGCGAGCACGGTGGTCCGTCCGGCGCCTTCCGGCGCGAACCGGAGAGCCACGAGGCCGAGGAGGGTCGCGGCTGAAGCGAAGAGTCCGGCGCTGGGGAGGTAGGCGCGGTGCTCGTAGATGACGTCCACGATCGGGATCAGGCTCGACTCGACGGCGAGGGTGAGGAAGAACCAGCCGATGCCGAAGGCGACCAACCGGAAGGCGGGGTCGAGGGATGGCCGCCCGGGGCGGGGTGTCGTCCGGAGGGCGAGCCAGATCGCCGAGGCGGCAAGTGCCAGGAGGATCGCAAGCGATCCGAGAACCCGGGGAGCAAGGATGGAGGTGAAGACCGGGAAGTCGTGGTCGAGGTTCTGCCCGGACGGCCAGGCGAGCAGGCGCAGGTACTCGCAGACGACCACCGCCTGGGTCTTGAGGTAATCGAGCCGGGACATCGGGGTGAGGAGCCGGGTGACCCGGTCGGCGCTCGCCGCCACCTCCGCCACGGGCCCCGCCAGGTTCACCCAGGTCGCCGGGATGAGGAGCGCGATGGCGCCCACCGGAGCGACGGGAATCCAGCGCCGGAACCCCCCGGGGGGGAAGAACAGGAACTCGACCAGCACCAGCGCCGCGGGGAGCGTGAACGCGACCTCCTTGGTGCGCACGGCGAGCAGCGAGGCCACGAGCACTCCGAAGTAAAGGAGGGCGCGGCGCCACCCGCGAACGCCGGGCGACTCCGCGGCGAGCCGCCAGGCGATGTAGAGGACCACCGCCAGCAAGTAGAAGAGCGCGGCCAGCGAAGCCAGGCGCTGCACGATGTACGTGACGGCTTGCGTGCCCAGCGGATGGGTGACGAAGAGGGCGGAGGCGACGAAGGCGACGGAGCGGGAGTTGCCGGCGAGGCGCGAGCCCCGCACCAGCGGCGTCTGGAAAAGGAGTCGGACCAGGCGGTAAAGGATCAGCGACGCGAGCAGGTGGATGATCAGGTTCGCGAGGTGGTAGCCGAAGACGTCGAGGCCTCCCAGCCGGTAGTTGAGGGCGAAGGTCGCGTAAGCGACGAAGCGATTGGGGTAGAGCCGGTAGCCCGTCGGGCCGAGGAACGCGCCCAGGTCGCGGATGGCCAGGTTGTCCCGCAGGTGCTCGCGGTCGTCGAAGGCAAACTCGCCGTGCAGTGAGTTGGCGTAGGCGAAGCAGCCGAGCGCGAGGATGCCGACGACCGGAGCCAACCAGGACCAGCGGCTCCCGGCCGCTTTCGGACGCCCGCTGGGGGGAGGGAAGGACAGCGCGGGGGCGGCCGGCATCGAGGGACCCTGCTGCACTCAGCGGAGATCGCGCCGCTCGAAGACGAGGACGGCGAGCGCGAGGGCGGCAGCCGCGTAGGCGAGGCCGTAGCCCGCGGCGAGCCAGGCCTGGGCTGGTGGCGGCGTCCGGTATACGAGCGCCTCGTTCGCGTTCATCGCGCTCAGGTTGGGCAGGAGATACCACAGCAGGCTCGGGATCCATGTCCCGGGTCCCTTCCAGAGCGCGCGGATCTCGCCCGTGAGCTGGCCGCTGACGGCCACCGCCAGGCTGAAGACCGCTGCGAGCGTCGTCGTCGTGATCGCGGAGAAGAGCACGGCCACCGCCCCGACGACCAGGAACTGGATCCCCAGGAGCGCGACGGCCTCGAGGAACGCGCGGCCGATCGGCTCCATGCTCCCGGCGTTTGCGATCAGGATGAGGGCGACGAGCCCGGCCATGACGAGGAGGTTGAGGAGGAGGACCAGGCCCAGCCCCGCGTACCGGCCGAGAAGATACCCCGAGCGGGAGATGGGCTTGGCCAGGACCGGCTGCAGGACGCGCCGATCCATGTCCCCCGAGATCAGGTCGGAGCCGACGAACGCGGCGACGAGGACGCCGATGACCTGCATGGCGGTGAGCCCGAGGTCCGAGAGGATCCGGTACCTCTCGCCCAGGGTGAGCGCGCCCGTGATGTAGCTCGCCGCGACCAGCATCACGCCGAACAGGAGCAGGTTCACCTGAAGCTTCCGGCGCAGCACCTCGCGCACCGTCACCAGGCAGATGGCGATCGCGGGCATCAGGGGGCCTTCCCTCGCTCCTGGGCGCCCCGGGGCTGCACCCGGGTCCAGGCCGGCTCCGGCTTCGAGAACCGGTACGGGTTGGCCGTCGACCGGACCCGGCCGTCGTGGTCGACGTAGAACTCGCCCCCTTGCGGGTCCTTCGGCACCTTCGCGATCAGCCCCTCGCCCACGAGTTGCCCGAGGTCGAGGGGGCCGATGACGTACCGGCCCCGCCATGCCACGACCGCGTCGTCGAGCCTGGCCGCGTCCCGCTCCAGGAGGGCCTGGTTCAGCTGGGCCTCCACCGATCTCCTGGTCTCCGGATCGCGCGCCTCGGCCAGCGACTGCTCCAGGAATGCCACGGCCGCTTCGGCTCGCCGCCCCTTCACGTAGTAGGCGAGCACGTTCTGCCGGACGTGTGCGGGTGCGCCAGGCGTGCGCGCGGAGACCTCTGCGAAGCGCCCCGCGGTGGCCCAGTCGTCGTCGTAGTAGAAGGCGTTGAAGGCGCGGCTGTAGGGGAGGATGTAGAGGTCCGGGCGCGCCCGGGTGCCCTTCTCCAGGATGAGGTTCGACTCGACGACGCGCCCCAACGGAGCGAGGAGGGTGCCCGCCACGTAGTAGGCGTAGCCGTGGCGCGGGTCGAGGTCGGTGATCACATCGACCAGGGGATGGAGCCTGTCCCAGCCCCGCTCGTTGGCACGGGGGTCCCCGATGTACTGGACCGCCTTGAGCCAGAGGAGGTTCGCGGCCAGGGTGGGGTGACCGAGCGACAGCCAGCGAAGGGTCGCGGCCCGGGGGACGATTCCCACGTCGTAGGGCCGAAGCGTCCCGGAGTCGAGCCGGCTCGCCAGCAGCCCGGTGACGAGCGCCATCCCGGCGAAGGTCGTGGCCTGGACGATCCGGTAGGTCGGCATGAGCCCGGGAGAAATGAAGAAGCCGCCCGCGAGGCGGGCGGCTTCACAGTCTACGCGAGGTTTCGGGACAGGCCTAGAAAACGCCTTCCTTCAGGTTCAGGGGGATGCCGAACTTGGCAGCCTGCGCATCCGTCACGTCCTGGCAAATGGCCGCGGGCTGCGTCGAGGTGGCATTGCCGGAGCCGTCGAAATTGACCTGGTAGAGCGCCACGCAGCCGAACTTGTCGTCGCCGTCGATGTTCGAGTTGGCCGAGACCGTCAGCGCAGTTCCGGTGGTATCGGACGTGGCGTTGTAGGTGCCGTAGGTGGAGCCCTCGACCATCCAGTCGATGGCGTTGGCGGCCGACCTGTCGCCAGCAACCCACTCCTTCTTGCTGGCCCCGACTCCGGAAGCGAAGGTTACCCCGGTCGGCGTCGTGCCCATGTTCTGGTAGATGCCGTTGTTGCGCTCCGACTGCCGGATCGCCTGCTCCGACTTGAAGATGGCGGTCACGTTGGTGGGGAGCTCGGCGAACTTGGCGCGGAGCTGGTAGCGCAGGAAGTTGGGGATGGCGATGGCCGCCAGGATGCCGATGATGGCGACGACGATCATGAGCTCGATCAGGGTGAAGCCCTTCAGCTGCTTCTTCATGGTCTCTCCTCCTGCGTTTGGGTCGGAGGGAGTTGCCTGGAGCCCTTCCGACGGGGTGCCGGGCGCCCGAGGCGACCGGCTTCTCGATTTCGTGCTTCTAGGCTTGAGCAACCCGGATGCCAGAAGCCTTCGCGTCCAAGTGGCCGTGATCTCAGATGTAGGCCCGACTCCGCTGGACCAGGAACGGCACGCAGCCCGATCCCACTGACGTTTTCCGTCACTTCGGGGCGCTCGTCGACCTTTTGACAGGATCTGGACCCGGCTCCATCATCGCGGGCCATGGCATCGCCCTCCCCCGTTCTCCGGACCGACCGGCTTTCCAAGACCTTTGAGGTCGGAGTCCGGCTCCGGCGCGTCCAGGCGGTGAAAGGCCTCGACCTGTCGGTGGAGGAGGGGGAGATCTTCGGCTTCGTCGGTCCCAACGGGGCAGGGAAGACCACCACCATCAAGATGCTCATGGGGCTCATCTTCCCAACGTCCGGGAGCGCCCGGATCTTCGACTCCCCGATCCCGTCAATCGAGGCGAAGCGGCGCATCGGGTACCTCCCGGAGCATCCCGCCTTCTACGACTTCCTCAGCGGCCGGGAGGCGACGCGCCTCTTCGCCTCCCTCTCCGGGGTCCCGTCGGCGCGACTCGGACCCAGGGTGGATGAGCTCCTCGAGCTGGTCGGGTTGACCGACGCCGCCGACCGGCAGATCCGGAAGTACTCGAAGGGCATGCAGCAGCGGCTCGGAATCGCGCAGGCGCTGGCCGGCGATCCGGCCTTCGTGGTGCTCGACGAGCCCATGAGCGGGCTCGATCCCATCGGGCGCAAGGAGGTCCGCGACCTGATCGTCGAGCTGAAGCGTCGCGGGAAGACGGTCTTCTTCTCCACCCACATCCTCCCCGACGTGGAGTCCATCT
>CAIQRS010000065.1 GCA_903874275.1 uncultured Anaeromyxobacter sp. | reverse complement strand
GCCCCGGTCATCTCCTTCGTCATGGAGGGCGTCCACCCGCACGACGTGGGCACCATCCTCGACCACGAGGGGGTCGCGGTGCGCGCCGGCCACCACTGTGCCCAGCCGCTCATGGAGCGCTTCGGCGTGCCGGCCACCGTGCGCGCCTCGATGGCCCTCTACAACACCCGCGAGGACGTGGACCAGCTCGTCCAGGGGCTGCACCGCGTCCGGGAGATGTTCCCATGAGCGATCTCTCCGACCTCTACCAGGAGGTCATCCTGGACCACGGCCGCAAGCCGCGGAACTTCCGGATCATGGCCGACGCCACCGCCACGGCGGAGGGATTGAACCCCCTCTGCGGCGACCACTACCACGTGTTCCTCCGGATGGACGGCGACCGCGTCGCCGACGTCTCCTTCCAGGGCTCGGGTTGCGCCATCTCCAAGGCGTCGGCCTCGCTCATGAGCCAGGTGCTCAAGGGCAAGAGCGCCGCCGACGCCGAGGACATCTTCCAGCGCTTCCACAGGATGGTGGTGGAGGGGGACGCCACCCAGGCCGACGGCCTGGGGAAGCTGGCGGTCCTGAAGGGCGTGGCCGATTTCCCCACCCGCGTGAAGTGCGCCAGCCTGGCCTGGCACGCGCTCCACGCGGCACTGCACGGCGACCAGAAGCCGGCGACGACGGAGTGAGACGATGGAGCGCCGCGAACCGGTCTCGCTGAGCCGCGCAGTGGAGGTGACGCTCGTCCCCTCCGGGGAGAAGAGCACGATCCCGCAGGGCGCGCTGGTCATGCCGCAGCAGGAGCTGGGCGGCCACTTCACCATCATGCTCGACCGCGGGGGGCTGGCGCGCCTCGCCAACGAGGACGCCGACGCGCTCGGGCCGGCCTTCGCCGAACGGGCCCGGAAGGTGGCCGAGGTCGAGAAGGCGAGGCTCGCGGAGGCCAGCGGCCAGCCCTTCGACGAGCAGCAAGTCTGGGAAGCCCTGAAGAAGGTCTTCGACCCGGAGATCCCGGCCAGCATCGTGGACCTGGGGCTGGTCTACGAGCTCATCCACTCCGAGCGGGCCGAGGGCGGCCGGAAGGTCACCATCCGGATGACCCTCACCGCCCCTGGCTGCGGCGTCGCGCCCATGATCCTCGACGACGTCCGGGAGCGGGTCGCCAAGGTGCCCGGCGTCGCCGCGGTGGACGTGGACCTGGTCTTCGACCCGCCCTGGACCCCCGAGAAGATGAGCGACGCCGCGAGGTTGCAGCTCGGCTTCTGGTAGACCCATCCGGGACGAATCCGTCCGGCCCGGTGGCGGCGTCGAAGAGTGCAGGAGGGGCGCTCCTCGCCCCCGGAGGACGCACCGATGAACCGCAACCCGCTAGCCGCCGCATCGCTCGTCGCGCTCGCCGCCCCCACCGCCGCCCTGGCCGGAGACATCGGGAGCACGCTGGTCTCCATCGGCGTTCCCGCCATCGTCTTCGGCTTCGTGCTCGCCATCGTGGGCGGGGCCTTCTACGTCGGCTTCCGCGAGACCAAGGAGCGGCAGGAGACCCTGCGGCTCGCCATCGAGAAGGGGGTCGCCATCCCCCCCGAGCTCGTGGAGGGAGCGAGCGGGGAGCGGAACCCCGACAAGGACCTGCGCAGCGGCATCAAGCAGATCTTCATCGGGATCGGCGTGGGCGTGCTGCTCTGGTTCGTGTCGCCCTTCAGGAACGTCTGGGCGGTGGGCGCCATGATCGCCATCTTCGGGATCGGCCACATCGTGGCCTGGGCGCTCACGCGCCGTCCGGCGAAGCCGGCCGTGCCGGCCAGCTGATCGAGGGCGGATGGGCCCCTCCGACGCCGAGCTCTGCGCCCGCGTCGTCGCCAGCGACGACCGGCACGCCTTCGCCGCCCTGGTTCGACGCCACCAGTCGGCGGTCCGGGCGGTGCTGCGCCGGCTCTGCGCGGGGGACGCGGCGCTGGCCGACGACCTCTCGCAGGAGACCTTCGTGCGTGCGTGGAGGGGCTTGCGGGGCTGGCGGGGCGGGGCCCGGTTCTCGACCTGGCTCCACCGCATCGCGGTGAACGCCTGGCTGTCCCAGGCCCGCAAGGCGCCTCCTCCCGCCGTCCTCGACCCGGGCGTCCAGGAGCCCGCCGACGGCCGGGTGGAGGCCCGCCGCGATCTGGAGCGGGCCTTCGCCTTCCTGCGCCCCGAGGAGCGGATCGCGCTGGCGCTGGCCTACGCGCAGGACCTCACCCACGAGGAGGCGGCCGAGGCGGCCGGGTGGCCCGTGGGGACGCTCAAGACCCACCTGCTGCGGGGCAAGGAGAAGCTCCGGCAGCGGCTCGTTCCCCAGGAGGGCGCGGCATGACCGACCCACACGACACGATCGACGACGCCCTGCGCGGATCCCCCTACCTGGACGACGGGAATTTCACCAATGGTGTCATGGGAGCCCTGCCTCCGCGCGCCCCGCGGCGCCGAGGTGCGGTCCTGCTCGTTGCCGGGGTGGCGGCCGGCCTCCTCGGGGCGGCCACGCTGGGCGAGCCGCTCGCCGCGGCCTTCGTGGCGATCGGCGCCACCGGGACCGCCGGCGTGCTGTTCCTGGGAACGGCGCTGGCGGCCGGGGCGGGGGCGCTGCTCCGCTGGGCGCGTTAGGTCGGCGCTCTCAGGCCGGAGGTTCCTCGGGGGCCGGCCCCAGCCCCGCCGGCGGGAGCCGGACGCGGACGGTGGTGCCGCGCCCCTCCGCGCTCACCACGTCGATGCTCCCACCCAGGCCGGTCACGATCCCGTGGCAGACCGAGAGGCCGAGCCCGGCCCCGCCTCCCACCGGACGGGTCGAGAAGAAGGGCTCGAAGATCCGCGCGCGCGCCGCGGCCGGGATCCCGCTGCCCGAGTCGGCCACCTCGATGGCCGCCCAGCCCTCCTCGTCGGCCCGGGACGAGACCTGCACGGTGTGCGTGGACGGTGAGCCGGCCGGCGTGGACTGGGCGGCGTTGAGGAGCAGGTGGATCATCACCTGCCCGATCTGCCCCTGTCCGGCCAGGACGTGGGGGCAGGGGTCGAGGTGGAGTTCCAGGCTGGCGCGGCGGTGGATCTCGGCCTGGGCCAGGGTCACCGCCGAGCTGATCTCCTGGACCGGATCGATCTCGATCCGGCGCCCGTCGGGCGGGCGGGCCACGAAGCGCAGGTCGCGCACGATGTCGCGCACCTTCCGCGCCCCCAGAGCCGCCTCGGCGGCCGCCTCCTCCGCCTCCTCCACGTCCGGATGGAGCCCGCGCACCTTGGCGAGCGTCTCCTCCACGAAGGCCAGGTTGGATGTGACGTAGGTGAGCGGGTTGTTGATCTCGTGGGCCACCCCGGCGGCCAGCGTCCCGACCGCCGCGAGCCGCTGGTCCTCCTCGACGCGCCGCCGCTCGGAGAGGTCCCGCCCCGACCAGGCCAGGAACTCGGCACCGTCGAAGGCCAGGAACGCCAGGTGGACCTCGGCGGGAGGGTGGCGCCCGGCCCCGTCCGCGAGCACCGTCTCGTAGCGGGTGGTGCCGAGCGCGCGCAGGTCGCTCCAGGCGGTGGGCTCGAACCTTCCGGCCAGCGCCGGGTCCACGGCGGCGATCCGCGCGCCCAGCAGCGCCGGGACGGTCCGGCCGAGCAGGCGTCCGGCGGCCTCGCTTGCGAGCACGATGCGGCCGTCCGGATCGGACACCAGGGTCGCCTCGGCTCCCTGGTCGAGCGCGAAGCGCGCCAGCCGCAGCTTGCGCTCGGTCCGGCTCAGGCCCGCGACCTCGGTGGCGAGGACCAGCGCCGTCGAGATGGCGAGGGCGAGGTAGAGCTGCACCGGGGCCGAGTCCGGCGCGAGCGCCACGGTTCCGGCGCGCTGCACCGCCCAGGCGGTTGCCCAGGCGCCCGCAGCGGCGAGCACGGTCCCGGTGGTGGTCACGCCGCGCGGGCCGAACCGGAGGGCCGCCCAGACGAAGACCGGGAGCACGAGGTAGGTCTCGCCCAGCACGCCGCTCGGCGCCTGGTGGAAGACCGCCCAGCTGGCGGCGAACGAGGCGAGGATCAGGACCAGGAACTCCAGCCGGTGCTTCCGGACCGGGCTCGGCTCGGTGAAGTCGGCCCGGCCCCAGGCGAGGACCAGGGGAGCCACGACCAGGATCCCCAGCGCGTCGCCGATCCACCAGTCCCGCACCTCGGGGAGGAACGGCACGTGGCGGATGACCGACACCGCCGCGCCGCCGATGAGGGCGGCGATCGCCGCCGCCAGGCCCGCTCCCAGGAGGATCACGGCCAGCAGGTCGCGCAGCCCCCACATCCTGGGGCGGCCGCGGACGACGCGCTGGATCAGGACGGCGGCGAGGATCGCCTCGACGGTGTCGGCGATCGCGCCAGACGCCGAGAGGGCCGGGCTGCGGCCGATGACGGCCGAGGCGATCAGCCCGCCGACCGCGGCGGCGGCCACGAACCCCGGCCAGGCCCGGCGCTCGACGAGGAGGAGGACCCCCACGTAGAGGCCGGCGGCCGGCCAGAAGGTGGAGAACTCGCTCGCCTGGTTGGTGAGCCAGTCGGCGGAGAGGGCGAGGGACAGGTAGGCGATGCCGAAGGCGAGCCAGGCGCCCCACGGCCCCCGCGCCTGCCCTTCTCCCGTGATGGCCGGCCCTGTCAAGACAACGAGAGTAGAACACCCCCACGACGGGCGAAAGGAGTGGGGCGGGCGCGTCGGCCCGGCCGGCACTCCACGGCGGTCGCATCGCCGGACGCGGCACCGGACGCGGTCGAAACATCGACCCCGGGCGCAGCGTCAGCCCCGATCGCACCCTTCACCGTCCGTCCGTTCCGCGGACCTCGCGGCCAGTTGGGGCGTGCGTGGAGAGCGCGTCGAAAGTGCTTGACGCGCTTCGCGACTACTTCACGTTTCGGCAACTCGTCGCGCAGGGAAGGCGCGTGTGGCTGCCGCAGTTCGCATCTGGGCGACGCGCGGCGCGTCTGGCGAGGTTCGAGATTCCCGCGGGAGAAGTCGCGCCAGCGGCCGTCCTCGTGCGCCTGGAGAGGCCGGAATTTCCCGTGAGACAGTCGTTCCATGAACGACACGAACATCGCCGCCGCCCGCGAATCCTCCCGTCACCTCTCCACCCTGCTGCGCCACGAGCAGGGCGCGATGGCCGATTTCCTCGTGGCCCTCGCCGACTTCGACCGTCGGGCGCTCTGGCGGGAACTGGGCCACTCGTGCCTCTTCTACTACCTGCAGCGCGAGCTCCGGCTCTCCGACGGGGCGGCGCACTTCCGCAAGGTCGCTGCCAGGCTCATCCAGCGCTTCCCGGAGGTGGTCGAGCCGCTCCGGGAGGGCAAGCTCTGCCTCACGAGCATCGTCGAGCTGGCCCGGGTGATGACCCCGGAGAACCGGGTGGAGACCCTCCCCCAGTTCTTCCACATGTCGAAGCGCCAGGCGAAGGCGGTTGCGGCGGCGATCCTTCCGGCGGCGGTGGTCCCCAGGCGGGAGGTGGTGACGGTGGTGCGTCCGGACGTGCTTCGACCCGAGTTTCGTCCGGACGAAACTCCCTCGAACCGCCCGGAGCGGGAGCCGGAGGCGCGCCAGGCGCAGCCGATGAAGGTCGAGCCGCTGACGGCCATCGAAAGCCGCATCCACATCACGGTCTCGAGCCAGTTCCTGGAGAAGCTGGAGGCAGCCCGGCGGGGACAGGGGCACGTGCAGCCGGGAGCGACGAAGGAGCAGGTGATCGAGGCGGCGCTGGATCTGCTCCTGGAGAAGCAGGCCAGCCGACGGGCGGAGGTGAAGAGGCCGCAGAGGAACCCGCGTCCGGCGAAGGCCGACCACGTCACCGCCTCGGTGAAGCGGGCGGTGTGGGCGCGCGACGGCGGGAAATGCCAGTGGCCGCTGGATCGTGGAGGAATCTGTGGATCGACGACGCGGCTGGAGATCGACCACGTTGTCCCGCGGGGAAAGGGCGGGGCGTCCACTGTGAGTAACTGCAGGATCCTTTGCAAGGCCCACAACCTGGAAGCCGCTCGCCAGGCCTACGGCGACGCGCACATGGACCTGTTCACCCGTGGTTCGTCGCCCGGCGGCGCCCCGCTGGCCAGGGAGGAGGTCGCCGTGTACGGGTCGGCGACGGGGTCCCTTGCGCGGGCGTGGCGCTCGACTAGGATTCCGCCGCCCCGATGTCCGAACCGTCCGCCCACCGAGCCCCCGCCCCGGGAGCCCACCACCCCGCGCTCGACGGGCTGCGCGGCGTGGCGGTGCTCCTGGTGCTCTCCTTCCACTTCCTGCACGTGGACGGGGAGGGTGGGGTGGCGGAGCGGACGCTTCTCGCGGCGAGCCGGTCCGGGTGGGCCGGGGTTGACCTGTTCTTCGTCCTCTCCGGCTTCCTCATCACCGGCATCCTCCTCGACGTCCGGGGCGCCCCGGGTTACTTCCGCGCCTTCTACGCCCGGCGGGTGCTGCGGATCTTCCCCCTCTACTACGCCTACCTGGCGGTGCTCTTCCTGGTGGTCCCGCTCCTCTCGTCACTCGACGTGAAGTCTGGGACCCAGGGCTGGCTCTGGACCTACCTGGGCAACGTGCTCTTCGCGCGCGAGGGGGGATTCGAGGCCAGCCCCTACACCGGCCATTTCTGGTCGCTGGCGGTCGAGGAGCAGTTCTACCTGGCCTGGCCGCTCGTGGTCTGGGTGCTCCCCCGCAGGCGGCTCGCGCTGGTCTGCATGGGGCTCGTGGCCGGCGCCTTCGCGCTCAGGCTGGGAATCCACCGGACCACCTTCAACGCGACGGCCGCCTACGTCCTCACCCCGGCCCGCATGGACGCGCTGGCCATGGGGGCGCTCGTCGCCGTCGCGGCGCGCGAGCCGTCCTGGTGGCCGCGGGTCCGCCGGGGCGCACCCTGGCTGCTCGCCGCATCGTCGGCCGCCGTGGCCGCGGTCTGGGTCCACCAGGGTGGGCTCTTCGGCGGCGACCCGGTGGTGCAGGTCTGGGCCTTCGGGCCGCTGGCGGCCGGGTTCGCGGCGCTGCTCGTGCTGGCCGTCGATCCCGCGCCGTCCTCCCGGCTCTCCCGGACCCTCTCCCGGCCGTGGCTGCGGGGCGCCGGCAAGTACAGCTACGGACTCTACGTCCTCCACTATCCGATCTTCCTCGGGCTGGAGGCCGCCGGCCTCACGTCGCTGGCCCTCGCCGGCGTCCTGGGGAGCCGGCTCGGGGGCGTCCTCGCCTTCGCGGCGGTGGCCGGCCTCGCCACCCTGGGCGCCGCGTTGCTCTCCTGGAACCTCGTCGAGAAGCCCTTCCTGCGCTGGAAGGACCGCGTGCCCTACGGGCAACCCCCGCCGGCTACCCGCGCACCAGTCGCCGCCACACCCAGACCTCCGCAGGCGGCGTCTCACCCCGTCGCACCAGCAGCCTGACACGGGTGTCCTCCGGGCCGCGGATGAGGTCCACGGCGCCGGACAGGCCAAGTTCCGAGACGGGGCGCCCCTCCACCGAGAGGATCTCGTCCCCGGCCGCGAGCCCCGCCTCCGCTGCCCCGCCGCCGGCGATGACGCCCGTGATGCGCAGCGCCGACCTCCCTTGCCGCGCCAGCGTCGCGCCGATGCCAGCCAGTTCCACGCGCGGTTCCTCCCCCTCGGCCACGGGGGTGAGCTTCACCTCGACCGGACCGGCCACCCCGCCGTCGGGGACCTCGATGCCGGTGACGATGCGGGAGTGGTGGCCGTCGGCGGCCACGTGGAGGGACACCGTCCGGACCGGCAGCCCGGCGACCAGGAAGGAGCCGTCCGCCCCGGCCACGGCCGTCGCCCCCGGGTCGAGCACGGATGGCTCGCCGCCGCCGTCGCCCTCGAGCGCGATCCGCGCGCCGGGAAGCGTCTTGCCGGTGGCCCGGTCGGTCACGCGCCCCGAGATTCGCCCGCCCTGCCCCAGGCGGAGATCCACCTCGGCGACGCCGGGGTGATCGGGGACGGTCGCCTCCACCTCGGCGGAGGGGAGGTGGCCCGGGGCCGAGGCGGTGACCACCACCGGGCCGGGCGGCAGGTCGGGAAGCTCGAAGCGCCCCGATGCGTCCACCACAGTGGCGGCGCGCAGGAGGAGCTTCCAGCCGCGGCCGCCGCGCCGGACCTCCAGGCGGAAGGGGGCGAGGGGGCGGCCCGTCCCGGCCTCCCGCACCACGCCGGCCAGCGCGCCTCCCCGGGTGAGCTCGACGGTGGCCTCCTCGCCGGCGCGCGCCACCACCGCCCGCGCCTGGGCGAAGCCCTCCCGCGAGGCGGCGAGCAGGTGGCGGCCGGGACCGAGTTCACCAAGTGTGAATCGCCCCTCGGCGTCGGAGGTGGCCTGGGCCGCCACCAGTTCCTCGGCGGAGCCCGGACCGCCGCGCAGGAGCAGCCGGGCGGAGACCAGCGCGCCCTCCACCGGGGCGCCCCCGGAGAGGACGCGGCCGGTGATCTGCGCGGGCGCGGCCTGGCTCGTCGCGGCGCCCAGCTTCACGACCACGCGCCGGGAGGTCCGTGCCGCGAGGTCGAGCGTGTCCCTCCCGGGCGCGAACCCGGCGTGGCGGGCCTCCAGCGTGGCGCCGTCGGAGGCGGAGAGGGTGAAGGCGCCGCCCGGGCCGCTCGTCGCGCGCTCCGAGGAGGGCATGAGCGCGCGGTCGCCGGTGGCGCCGCCGACCACGCGGACCTCCGCCCCCTCGACCGGAAGCCCTCCAGGATCCTCCACCCGCCCGGAATACGGGCCCAGCGGCTCCAGCCAGAGCGAGAGGCCGCCCACCCGCTCCCCCGGTCGGGCGTCGAGCACCACCGGGCTGTGCCCCCACTCCGGCGCGAACGGGGAGTGACCCGGCGCCGAGGCGGCGGCGAGCTGCCAGCGCCCGGACTCCGGAGGCTCGAACCGGAAGGAACCGTCGGAGGCGCAGCGGACCGAGGCGGCGGCCCCGCCGCGGGAGAAGGTGACCTCCGCGCCGGGGAGGCCGGCCGCGGTGCCCCGGGAGCGGACCGTGCCCTCGAAGGAGCCGCGGGGGGCGGGGGGCTCGGAGGGGGGCGCGGCCGCGGAGCCCGGGTCCATCGTCGAGGGCGGCCCGGTTCCGGACCGGACGGGAGCGCCGGCCCGGGCGGCGCCGGCGGCCCCCCCGTCCGGACGGGCGCGTGGCCAGAGCCAGAGCGCCAGCAGCGCCGCGAGGGCCGCCCCGGCGAGGGCGGCGAGTGGCTGGCGGCGGCGCATGGTCGTGGGAGCCTACACCCGCCCGTCCGGTGCACGCCGCGATGGCGTTGACCCGGAGACCCCTCCGTGTTAATCCGTCCATCCGGATAAGCGAATGGAATCG
>CAIQRS010000064.1 GCA_903874275.1 uncultured Anaeromyxobacter sp. | reverse complement strand
GTTCGGCTCGTGGCCTGGTGGCAGGGTCCCGGTGGCGTCACCGACAGGCTGCCGCACGGAGCACCCCTCGCGTTCGATGGTCCGTCGGCCGACGTTGCCCTGCCCCTCCTCGTCAGCAGGCTCGACGGCGCCGCGCCTGGCCAGCGTCCGGGCCACCTCCATCGACGGAGCCTCCGGCCGGGTCGCTCCGATCGGCCCCACCGGCGCTTTCACCGTCGACCTCGTGCCGGGCTCATGGCTCGTGTCGGGCCTCGTGATCGACGGCACGGGGACCCACGAGGCGGAAGCCCGGTTCGTCCAGGTCGGCTGTTCCGCTGCGACGCCGCTCGTCCTGACCGCCAGCATGCGGTCGACGGCGCCGTCGGTGCCCCCGTCCCTCGCACAGCCGGCAGATCCTCTGTCGGCAGTGCCGCCCCTGTCGTCGCGAGGCTCGCTCGTCGCCGCCTCTTCCTCCTCATGCCCCGCGGTGGACACGTTCACGGTCCCGCTCGTGTACCTGATCTCGCCCGCCGCGGCCCGGGGCAACCTCGTCACACCCGTACTGGCAAAGCAACTCGTACAGGTCGCCGCCCATGGAGTGGGGCTGGGCGGGCCTGGCTCCGTCGGGGTGGTGACCTCGGCCGAGTTCCAGGCCGCCTTGACCAACACCACGAACATCCAGGCTCTCGGAGAGATCGGCCCTTCGATCCCGGAACTGGCGATGGCCCTGAACTCCGACGTCGCCATGACGCTCTACTTCGACCGGAGGTCCGATGCCGAGTTCTACATGGTGCTGAGGCTCACAGACGCGGCGGACGTCAGCCTCCGATCGATCCAGCGAAGCGCAACCGAGAACTCGTCCCTCGATACCCTGGGCCAGATGGTCCGGGACTTCAAGGCGGGTCCCCCTCCCCTCATCTCCGTCGTCAAGGACCACTACGAGTACCCGCTGAAGCCGGACGTGACCATCCTCTCCACCTTCGGCTCCGTGACGCCGTCTTCCCAGCAGGATGTCCGGGTCTCGGTCAAGGACTGCAATGGCGCGGTCTACGCCGGGAGAACCGTCTACCTCGAGCGCAGCCCCGTCCCGTTCCCGGCCGAGGTCTCGGCCCTCACCGACAGCAACGGCGAGGCCCACTTCACGGTGCTGCTCGGTGTCGCGGATCGGGAGGAGACCATCGAGGCTCGATACGAGCGTCGGAACCGCTTCGTCTTCCGGTCGGACCGGCATACCTACGCCATCCAGCGCACCCAGACGGGCCAGCTCCAGTTCCCCGGCGTCGCGCCGCTCATCCGCCCGGGAGGAAGCGTATCGCTCGAGATCACCAGCCGGGACCCGGTGACCGGCGATCCGCAGCCGCTCCGGCGCATCGCCGTCCAGGCGAACCTCGGCGGCACCCCTGAGTCGGCCGAGGGCACGACCGACTCGGCGGGCGTCGTCGGAGTGAACATCGTGGCCGGCGGCACCGCGGGTCTCGGCAAGGTCGACGCCGTCGACTCGACAGTGACCCCCCCGCCGCCCGAAGCCGGCCGGGCGAGCGAGTACCTCGTGGTGAGTTCCCCGGCCGCCCTCAACCTCAACGCGCCGGTCACCACGCTTCCTGCCGGGTTGCCGGCCAAGGTCACCGGCACCCTCCACCTCGACGGCATCCCCATGTCTGGCGCCACCGTCGCCCTCAGCGAAACCGGCGGCGGGACGCTCTCCTCCTCCACCGCCACGGTCGACGACACCGGCGGCTTCGAGATCACCTTCTCGACGCCAACCGACCGCTCCGGTTCGGCCACCGTCACCGCATCGTTGGAGGTCGAGGGGCAAACGCTCACCCGGGACGTTCCCGTCTCCTGGGCCAAAGCGCCCCCACCAGACCGGCTGATCCTCGCCTACACCCCGGGTTATTTCCTGAAGGTATTCAAGATGGAGCCGACCGGCGCAACCGAGTTGTTCCGCTTCGCCGCGATGACCGGTGAGATCCAGAACAATTACAATTCCCTCTATCTCCGAAACCAGAACCGGATGGTGGTGCACATCGGTCATGGCTGGGGGCTCGTGGACCCTGCCGGCGTCGTCGAAATGACCTACACCTCGGACCCGGGGTTCTACGAGGTCCCCGCGGCCGTGGGCACGAGCGGCAAGTTCCGGGTTCACACCTTCGACCAGGTGATCTGCCCGCCGGGTGGGGAATCGGCCTGCGACCTCATCCAGAAGCTCCGACTCTACGAGAATGCCACCAACACCCTGGTCGATGAGTTCGCGGTGCTGGCCAATGGCCACCGTTACGGGGGCCTGGCCGTCGGGCCGGCCGGGGAAGTTCTCTATTTTGACCTCTCCCAGGACTTTCCCTCCCCCGCTCCAGACAGCTGGTACCTCCGCCCTGCGGACGGTGGACCCACCCGGATGCTCGGAACCTTCCCTGGACATGCAGCCTTCAGCCCTGCAGGCGACAAGGCCTACTTCCAGGTCCCCTACGTCACTGGGGACATCGACGAGGTCGATCTGGCGACCGGTGCGATCCGGCGCCTCTCGCCGTCCCTCGGTTCTCCCGTGGATTTCTCCATCGAGCCGGGCGCCCTCCTCTACTGGTACTGGACCAGCGTCACGGACCGCGAACTCATCCGATTGGACCTGGCCACGGGGCAGGAGACGGCGATCGGGCCGATGGGCCCTGAACTGGATGTAGCTTCGTTGATCCCATGACCAGGGCCGGTCCGTACGTTCTTGCCGGACGGATGAACGGGCTCCGTCGATGTGGGCGGAAGCCAATGGACCCGTTGATTGGACCGGCTCTCGACGCCACGGAACCGATGAACCCCTGGTGAAGCGTCATCTGGTGAGGCGTCGTCGCGCGGGGCGCCGACGCCGTCGAACTCCGAGACGGATTCATGCCTGGCTCTCCTTCGGGTCGTGCGAGGGGATCGAAGGCACCCACTCTTCCCGCGTCTCGAGGCGGGAGCATTAACAGCGGTGCTCGGCGCGGGTCTGCTTGCCGAGTACGGAGATCCGGCCGCACTCCCCCGTCTCGGCGAAGCGCTGGACGGATGCGCACTGGACCCCCGGGGCGGACTGTTCTCGAATCAGGACGTCGTCGAGCTCGAAGCGGCGATCGAGGAGCTCGGGGGCACGCTGACCGAATCCCAACGGGAGACGGTCCTCGCCGTCGATCGCGCTCGGGAAGTGGCGCGTGCGCCCTTGCTCGCGATCGGCGCCTCCGAGGACGATGACGAGGTCGACGACGACGAGCTCCAGCGAGAGAGAGAGGAGGTGATCGATCGCTTCTCCAAGTCGCCCCAGGCAGCCAGCATCCCCGATCTCGGCTGGATCGATCTCTCGCTCACGTACGCGGCCGAGCACGAAGGCGTGTCCTTCTCGGCCTTCGATGCTCGAGTCCTGCGACAGATCGTGTTCGAGCTCTTCCCGCGCAAGGTGAGCTGTGACGCCTCCGCGGCCCCGGACATCGTTCGCTCGCTCCGCGCGTTCTGGACCTTCGCGAGGGATGTCATGGGGCACGAGCACGCGGAGGCGTGCCTGAGGGAACTCGGCGACGAGGCCATCCCGGCGCTTGCTCGCCGGCTCGACGACCCTTCGAACTTCGGGATGGCCAAGTCGTTCGTCATGATGGGTCGCCCCACCCTTCGCGCGCCGCCGGGCCGAGGAGGCGACGAGAGCAAGCGAAAGAAGAAGCTCCGGAAGCTGAAGCAGAAGGCGCGGCGACGGAACCGGAGATGAGTCATCCCGGAGCCAAGTTGTGCTCGTGACCACTACTGGTTACTCTATGGTCATGAAGAAGGTCGGCGTGGCGGATCTCAAGGCGCACCTCAGCGGACACCTGCGTACCGTCAAGAAGGGCGAGACCCTGATCGTCCTGGAGCGCGGCACGCCCGTGGCCCGGATCGTGCCCGCGGCGGACCTGCGCGGCGGAGTCGTCATCCGTCCGCCGACCCGGGACCTGCCCTCCGTGAAGCAGATGCTGAAGCGGTTGCGCCCCGTCGCCTGGCCCGTGGACAGCCTCGCGATCCTCCTCGAGGACCGGAAGCGGTGATCGCCTACGTCGACTCGTCCGTCATCCTCCGCCTGGTGCTCTCCGAGCCCGACGCGCTCCACGAGTGGCCCGACGTCCACCTGGGCGTCACCAGCGCTCTGGCCGAGGTGGAGGTGCTCCGGACGCTCGATCGACTCCGGTTCTCGGCCCCCACCCGGGATTCCCGGGCGCTGGTCGGCAGGCGGGAGGTGGCATTCCGGGTCCTGGAGGGACTCGAAACCATCGAGGTCACGCGCAGCGTGCTCTCCCGAGCCGGCCAGCCGCTCCCCACGCCCCTCGGCACCCTCGACGCCATCCATCTCGTGTCCGCCATGGGATGGCGCGAGCAGTTCGAGGGCCTCTTCTTCGCCACCCATGACCTCGCGCTCTCCGCTGCCGCACGGGCGAGCGGGTTCGAGGTCATCGGGGCGAGGCAGTAGTGCGCACAGGCATCCCGCTCACCCGAAGCGGAACAGGGGCGGGAAGAGGACGACCACGATCGCCGCCCATGCCGCGTACACCGGCAGGTAGCCCGTCTGCCACGCCAGGAGCGCCCGGAACGACCCTCGCCCGCGCAGGAACCGCCCGTAGAGCCAGGCCGACCAGGCCAGGTTGACGAGCAGGAGCACGTTCTCCCCGAGGGCCGCCACGCGATTCGGCGTGAGGCCGAAGTCCGAGATCCGGCCGGCGATCGCGGCCAGCGCGAGCGCGTCGACCAGGAGGGCGCTCACCAGAAGCAGCACGAGCAGCCAGTCGAACCCCCCGGCGGGCGCGTCGGAGTCGCGCGCCGAGATCGAGTAGAGGAGCAGGCCGAGCACCAGGGCCAGCAGGAGGTCGAAGGCGATGAGCACGTTGCGCTCGACGTCGATCCCCCGCCCCGTCCAGAGCATGGTCGCCATGTTCTCGATGACGCTCTGCTTCGCCTCTACGAGCCACGACGCCACGAGCACCGCACCGGCCGCGCCGCAGGGCAGCAGCCACCCCTCCACGAACCAGGCGGCGTCCGCCCCGATGCTCGCGAAGATCCCCATCGTGAACCCGGTCAGCACGCCCCCGCCCAGCGCGATCAGCACGAAGTAGATGAACAGCTCGCCGGAGAATCGGACGAAGTCCATCCTCCGCCCCCCGTCCGACCAGCGCCCACCGGCGTAGGCGACGCCGACCGCGATCCAGAGGGCGATCGGCAGGTGCATCGCCACCAGCATCCCGGTGTTGCTGCGTGGCCCGAACGGGTAGAGGTTGACGACGAGCGCCGCGAGCAGGAACGCCGCGGCGAGCGTCCCGGCCGTCCGCACCGAGAGCTTCCGCCTCCACGCGAAGTAGGCCGCCACCAGCGGGAACACCGCCAGGCTGGCGTTGCGGGCGTAGAACCCCCGATCCCTCGTCCGCCGCGCCCGGCGTGGCCATGAGCTGCCGCCACAGCCGGTCCGAGTGCTCCCGCGCGAACTCCTGCGACAGCGCGTCCACGGCGCCCACCGGGAATGGCGTCAGCCTCCGTTGATATGCTGCCGGCCATGCCCACCGAATCCGAGATGCAAGCCGAGCTGGAACGCCTGAAGGCCGAGAACGCCGCCCTGAAGGCCCGGGGCAGCAAGGGCGTCTCCATGAAGGTCAGCGAGAAAGGGGGCGTGTCGGTCTACGGCCTCGGCCGCTTCCCGGTCACGCTCTACCAGGAGCAGTGGACGAAGCTCCTCGACCTTGCCGAGGACATCCGCGCCTTCATCAAGGAGAACGAGCCGCGGCTGAAGAAGAAGGAGTGACGTCCGGGCTACGGCCCGACCGACCGCACCCCCGCGCACGACGTCTCGACCCCGCTCACGCAGGCGAGCTGCGCCTCCCGGACCCCCCTGCAGTCCGCGGTCGTCGCGTAGCCATACCCGGCCGAGAATGCCAGCGGGATCGCCGAGGCCAGCATCACACCCCCGGTGACGGTGAACCCCGTGGCGAAGCCGCGGGCCAGGTCCTGGCCGAAGCACCAGTCCGGAGCGGAGCAAGGCGGGACCGCGTAGGCCCCCGACACGATGAGCGCCACGCCGCTCGCCGCCAGCAGCGCCGCCGCCACGGTGTCCACCACCGGGGACGCCACCGACGTGGTGCAGTTCACCGGCGGTTTAGACGGCACCGGTGGCTCGGGAGCCCGGGTCACGAAGATCCAGGAGCAGCCCGAGGCGGGCCCCATCGCGAGCACGACGAGCGCGGCCACCACGCGCGGGCCTCTCATCCCCTCCGGCTCCCGCCCTACGGGCCGTACTGGACGAACCGGATCGCGATCGCCCAGACCGACATCGCCGCCAGCACCAGGTAGGTGAGCGCGGCGCCGACCATCGAGAGCTTGTTCCTCCCGTGGAAGCCGACCGCGTGGAGCACGCGGGCGAGGAGCAGCGTGCCGCCTGCCAGGTGCAGGGTGAACCGGGTCCCCGCGCCGGACAGCTCGATCGCGAGCAGCAGGACGAGCCCGAGCGGAACCCACTCGATGGCGTTTCCGTGGGCCCGGACCGCCCGGATCATCTCCTTCGGAACGGGGGTCTCCACCCCGACGTCGGCGGCGGCGCGGGCCTTGCTGACCAGCATGCCGAGGATCGTGATGAGGAGGGCGTTGAGTCCGCCGTAGAGCAGCGTGACCGGGACGGGAACGGGCATCTGGCCTCTCTGATGGTCGGTGAGCTACGAAGCGAGGGCCTTCTCGAGGATCTCCTTGTGACGAACGTCCTGCCTCGCGAGCGCCGAGAATAGCAGCTGCACGTCGATCTCGGCGGACTCCGCCAGGACCTCGGCGTGGATGGCGCTGCAGTGGTCCTCTGCCTCCATCACCTTTCGGAGGAGGCCATCGGGGGGAACCCCCTCGAAGTCGTCGCCCATCTCGTGGACGATCGCCAGCAGCTCCGTGGACATCGCCTCGAGGTTTCGGGCGATCCGGTCGGCGGTCTCCTGGGCCCAGGCGGCGGTGTCCTGGGTCCTGGCCAGGAGCCGGATGCGGTGGGCGTGCTGCTCCTCCTCCTCGGCGAGGTGGCGCAGCATCTCCCGTCGGGTCGGGTCACGGGTGTACCGACCGGCCAGCCCCACGTAGACGTCCCGCATGAGGTGTTCGACCTGCACTGCCGCTTCGAAGCATTCCTCGGTGGTCATCGGCAATCCCTTCGATGGGGTCAGCATAGCAACTCATCTCGGGCGGTTTGACGCGCGATCCACGGACAGCCCCGTCAGGGAGCGAAAGGGGGGCCTGTCATGTACCGCGCGCCCATGACGCGCCGCGCCTCGCTTCCCTGTCAGACCCGGGGCTAGGGTGTGGCGATGTCCCCCGAAGCGACGGCGTGTGCTGGCTCCTGGCGTCCGGTTCCGCACCTCGAACCCGGTGACGGCGTCGTCTGCGACGTCTGCAAGCGGCAGGTGTACATGAGGCCCGCCCCGCTCGATCTCTCGAGCGGTCCCTGGCCCGGGGAGAAGCACCCGCGCATCGAGCCGCACCCGTCGGATGCGAGGGTGGCCAGCGCCCCGGTCGAGGTTCCCTGGTCCGAGGGGTAGTTCCGCGGCCTACAGCCCTACCGGGACGCGAATGTCCCGCACGACGTGGTCACGAGCGCCCCGAATGTGAGCGTTCCGCCCGCGTTCACGGTTGCCGATGCAGGATCGACGGTCACCGACATCACCTTCTCCGGCCCGACGACGACCGTCCCCGTGGCGGACCTGGTCGGGTCGGCGACGCTCGTCGCCACCACGTGGTAGGTGCCGGGGGCCTGTGGCGCGGAGTAGACGCCGTTCGCGACCGTCCCGCCGCCGGCCTCGAGAACCGTCCAGTTCGCCTCGGTGCTGGTCGCGCCGGTGACCGAGGCCGCGAAGGTCGCCTTTCCGCAGGCGTCGAGGGTGGCGGCGGCCGGGGTCACCGACACCACCACGCCCTGCCCGGCGGCCACCTTCCGGACCGTCACCACGCTCACTCCGCTCACGCCCGGCGCGGCCGAGCTCCCCGCCCGCACGTGAAAGATCCCCTCGACCGCCGGAGCCGTGTAGAGGCCGTTCGGGTCCACCGTCCCGCCCCCCACCTCGGTGACCGACCACGTCACGGACCTGTCGGCCGTACCGATCACGCTGGCGGCGAACCTGGCCGAGACACCTGGAGCCAGGTCCACATGGGGCGGTGCCGTCACCACCACGACCGACTGCCCGGCCGGGGGTGGGGTCACGGGCGCGCCGGACGGCAGGCTCGGGGATGCGCCGCCTTCGCAGGCTGCGGCGAGGGGGAGCACGAAGGCGAGGGCAAGGGCGATGCGGGTATTTGCTCGGTTCAAGAGGCGCTCCGGGGTGATGTCGCTGGGGGGCGGATCTCTCCCACGGAAACGACCGGGGCTCCAGACTCCAAGAGGTGATGGAGGAATCGGAATACTTGGATAATTTGCTGCTAGGGCCCGGCCGCCACCCTCGTCGTGGGGACGACGTGCTGTTCCCCCGACGACGTGCTCGACGCCTGGCGCGTCTCCTCGTCCCAGGCCGAGACCTCGAGCAGCTCCTGCGTCCTCACGTCGAAGTAGTACGCGGTGTGAAGCGTTCCCTGGTCGTACCGCCAGCGGATGCAGCGCGCCTGGTCGCGGGGATCCTGCCCGCCGCACGGGACGAACTCGCGGGCCTGGGGAGGCCCGAGGCGCGCCTCGATCTCCCCCGCGGTGGTCTCGCCCTCGGCCAGGGCCGGCGTGGAGAGTGCGAGGAGCGGCAGCAGTGCGATGGCGGCGACGAGCGTCTTCACGAGGACTCCCTTGCGGTCCGGGTGGGTCGTCCGGCTCCGCTGTGGGCACGGGATGACGTGAAGATGCACGCCGCCTGCCAGCGTTCAGCGCTGGTCAAGCGCCCGAAGTCCCTGCCCCGGAGCGACCGGGGACGACCCGTCCGGGCAGAGGTGATCCGGACCTTGGGTCGGCCACCGGCTTGACGATGTAGTCTCTTGTGACTACATAGATGGACATGAAGACCGCCGGGGTTCGAGACCTCAAGACCCGCCTGAGCGCCTACCTCAAGGACGTGGCGCGCGGAGACGTCATCCTGGTCACCGACCGCGGCCGGGTGGTTGCCGAGCTTCGCCCCCCCGGCGCCTCGGAGCGGAAGACCTCCCCCGCCGACGCCCGCTACTGGAGCCTCGTGGAACGCGGCCTCGTCCACCCCGCCGCCGAGCCCACCCCGGTCGAGTGGAACGCCACCGCGCGCGTCCGGCTGCGGAACGGGACCTCCCGGGAGCTGCTCGACGCGGAGCGCGGCGAGTGAGGAGGCGCTACGTGGAGACGAGCGCGCTCCTCCGGCTGCTCCTCGACGGGGACGACACCCTCGGCCCGGCGCTCTCCCGGGACGGGCTCGTCACCTCGTCCCTCACCTTCCTGGAGGCGTCGAGGGCCATCGCGCGCGCACGACGCGAGGCGCGGCTCGACCCGGCGGAGGCGCGGGAGGCCGAGCGGCAGGTGGCCGCCTTCGAAAGGTCCTGCGACGTCATCCCGCTCGTGGAGGAGGTCTTGCGGCGGGCGCGGGAGGGGTTCCCCGTCGAGCCGGTCCGCTCCCTCGACGCGCTCCACCTCGCCTCCATCTGCCTGATCGATGCGGAGCTGGGTGGCCTGGACGTGGCGAGCTGCGACGAGCGCGTCCGGGCGAACGCGAAGGCGCTGGGGTTCTCGCTGGTCCCGGATTGAGGGGAGCGGCCGCGCACGGGGATGGCAATCCTCTCACGCCGCGGCGCGCAACTGCCGACCCGAATTCACTCCAGGCACGGGTCACATCCCGCTTGCTCCGGTGTCTCCTCATCACGGCGCACGGCGACGCCCGCCGTGCCGCCGCAATCACCCGGATGACTGCCTGGAGGAGCCAGATGCGGAAACTCGTGATGCCGTTCCTCTCGATCGCGCTGTCCTTCGTTCCATCTGCCCCGCGCGCCGACCCGCGCCCGCCGGTGCCGGCGCTCGCCTGGTCGCCCTGTGGGGAGGCATTTCCCGGGAGTGAATGCGCGTCGGCCACGGTTCCTCTGGACTACGACCACCCCCGCGGTCCGACCACCTGGATCGCCCTGGCCCGGATCCCGGCCTTCGACCCGAAGAACAAGGTCGGCACGGTCTTCGTCAATCCGGGTGGCCCTGGCGGCTCCGGAGTCGGAATGGTCCTGAACGGGTTCGGGGAGAGTCTCGCCTACCTTCTCGGCGGCCGTTTCGACATCGTGGGCTTCGACCCGCGCGGCGTCCAGAGGTCCGACCCCATCCGGTGTTTCGACACCATGGACGATCGGGCTGCGTACTTCGCCACCGCCCCGATCTTCCCGTACCGTCGGGACCAGGAGCGGCCGTTCTTCGACCTGACGCGGTCGCTCTCCGGGGTCTGCTTCGGCCGGGGCCAGCCCATCACCTCCCACATGAGCACCGCCGACGTCGTCCGCGATCTCGACCTCCTTCGGCAGGCCGTCGGCGACGAACGGCTCACCTTCCTGGGCTTCTCCTACGGTTCCTACATCGGCAACACCTACGCCAACATGTTCCCGAGGAAGGTCCGCGCACTGGTCATCGACGGCGTGCTCGACCCAAGGCTCTGGTCCAGCGGGTGGCAGGTCGCCTCCGATCGCATCGCCACGGCCACGGAGTTCGAGGAGTTCCTTCGTCTCTGCGACGAGGCTGGGCCGGACTGCGCCCTGGGCGCGCCGGGGGGCGCCGGGGAGCGCTTCGAAGCGCTGGCCCACGCCCTCCGGAAGCAGCCGCTCGTCTTCCCCGACGGCTTCGCCTACTCGTACGACTACCTCGTCGCCGACGCGACGGGCGCCATGTACTCGCCCGAGTGGTGGGGCGGGCCGGACGGATACGCCGCCTTCTTCGCCCTGCTCGCCGACGCCGTCCTCGGCGCACCCTCGGCCCTGGAGCGGGCCGCCGCGGTCCGGGGCGCCATCCGGGCGCGGCTGGATGCGGCTTCTCCGGAGCGGCTCGTCTACAACAACGGGGCCGAGGCCTATTACGGCAACCAGTGCGCCGACACCGAGTACCCCTCCTCCCTCTCCGCCTTCACCGTCATCGGCGCCTGGGCCAGGGAGGGATCCTTCTTCGGGCCGTACTGGTGGTGGAGCAACGCGGGCTGCGCCAGCTGGCCTGTCTCGCCCGACCGCTACACGGGCCCCTGGAACGCCCGGACGTCGGCGCCGGTCCTCGTCGTCGGGAATCTCTTCGACGGCGTGACCGACTACGCCGGTGCGGTGGCGAGCAGCAAGCTGCTCCGGAACAGCCGGCTCCTCACCTATGCCGGTTGGGGGCACACCGCCTTCGGGCGCAGCGAGTGCGTGACCGGGCACGTCCTGGCCTACCTGTCCGACGGGACGCTGCCGCCGGAGGGTACGGTCTGCCCGGCCAATCCCAACCCGTTCCTGCCGGCGCCCATGATGCTCCGGGCCGCCGCCCGGGAGCCGATGGTCGGCCTGCCCCCTGCGTGGACAAAGCGGTGACGACGGCCTGAGGCGAGGCCCCTGGGGCATCCGGGGGCCTCCGTCCCTCATCTCGCTCTCTCCGACGCCGGATGCGGGTTAGAGTGGGCGGCATGTCCAGCATCGATCTCATCGGCGGCGAGAAGGGCGGGGTCGGCAAGTCGGTGGTGGCCCGCCTGGTGGCGCAGCACTTCATCAACCAGGGGCTGCCCTTCGTGGGATTCGACTCCGACCGCTCCCACGGCGCGCTCCTGCGCTTCTACTCCGGCTTCGCGTCGCCGGTGGTCGTGGATCGGACCGAGAGCCTCGACCGCATCGCCGAGGCGGCGGCCGACGGGGCCGACCGGCGCGTCCTCGTGGACCTGGCCGCGCAAACCCAGGAGCCGCTGGTGCGCTGGCTCGACGAGTCGGCCTTCCTCGACATGGCCGACGAGCTCGGCATCGACGTGCGCTACTGGCACGTCATGGACTCCGGCCGCGACTCGGTGGACCTGCTGCGGACCCTCCTCGACCGCTTCGGCGACCGGCTCGGCTACGTGCTCGTGCTGAACGAGCTGCGCGGCGACGACTTCTCCACCCTGGAGCGGTCGGGAGAGCGGGAGCGCGCCATCGGGCTCGGCGCCCGGGTCGTGCGGCTGCGTCGCCTGCAGGACGCCGCCATGCGCAAGATCGACGCCGGCAGCGCGAGCTTCTGGGCGGCGGCCAACGGGACCAGCAAGGAACCCGGAGGGCTGGGGCTCATGGAGCGGCAGCGGGTGCGCGCCTGGCTCAAGCACGCCTACTCCGAGCTGGAGACCGTCCTCACGCCGCCGGCGCAGTGACCGGGGGCCGGACGGCCGCGGCCTGGAACGGAACGACGCGGCTCCGGAGGAACGTCACCACCTCGGCGTCGGTCCTCGCCGGCGCGCCGGGGAGGCGAACGAAGGCCCGGGCCAGGCGCGGCCAGTTCCCGGTCATGAGCAGCAACCAGACCTGGAAGAAGTCCACTCCCTCGAAGACCACCGCGTCGTTCCGGACGTAGTCGGCGACGTTGCGCTCGAACTCGGCCGGGTGCTCGGTCCAGTGGCAACGGGGAACGACGTGGTGCACGGCGTGGTAGCCGTCGTTGAAGCAGCGCCGGTTGTAGCGGGTGCCCACGCAGGTGATGCTGGCGCGCAGCGGATTCTCCGGCTGCTCCGGGCAGAGGAAGGCGTGCTGGGCCCAGTTGCCGGCCATCATCATGGTGCGCATGACGAGGAGCGGCAGCAGGAAGACCACGATGGT
The DNA here is from genome assembly GCA_903874275.1 of uncultured Anaeromyxobacter sp. Lineage (GTDB taxonomy): Bacteria > Myxococcota > Myxococcia > Myxococcales > Anaeromyxobacteraceae > CAIOAK01. The sequence goes on along the minus strand of CAIQRS010000064.1, from coordinate 19,186 downwards.
GGCCGCCGGGTTCACGTAGAGCAACACGGCCATCGACGCCCAGTAGGCCCCCTCCCCCACCACGATGCGGCGGAGCAGCTTGCGCTTGCCGCGGCGGGAGAAGTAGCGGGACAGGTCGAGGACCCCCACGGTCATGAAGCGCCCCCAGTACTGGAGCCAGTCTCCCATCCGGTCGCGGCGGAAGCGCATGGTCGAGCTGAGGTCGTCGGGGAGGTTCTCCTCGACGTGGTGCATGCCCATGTGGTGGGCGAAGTAGGTCTCGGGGGTCTGCCCCAGGAACGGCGAGAGCACCCAGGGGATGATCTGGTTGGCCAGCGCGTAGCGGGGCTTGAAGAGCTGCCGGTGCGACGTGCAGTGGAGCATGAGCGTGAACCGGTCGATGAGGCCGGCGAAGAGCGCCACGCCGTACAGGGGGACGAGCCACCAGAACCAGGAACCCGCGAAGAACATCCCCACGCCGGCGACGGCCAGCGCCCCGCACTGCATCATGAGCGCGACCATGACGACGTCGCGCGGGTCGTTGAGCAGCGGGACCGCCCAGCGGGCGTACCAGGGGCTTGGAGACTCGCGAGGATCGGGGATGGTCACGCAATCGAACACTTATGCCCGGCCGCCCCCGGGCGCCCGACATTCCGGTCCCGTCCCCGAAGGCCTCCCCTCACCTCGCGAGGCCGGCGACGGATCAATCGGTCGCCCGCGCGAACTCCACGCGCGCCTGCTTCTCCCCCTTCTCCCGCGGCGCCGCGAAGACGTCACCGGTCGCCGCGGACACGCGCGGCGCCTCGACGCCCCCCTGGAGGACGAGGAAGTCCCGGACCGCGGCGGCGCGCCCCTCGGCGAGTTGCCCCAGGCGCGCATCCCCCACGAGCGGCGGGGTGGCGACCGCCTGCTCCCGGCAGGCCTTGCCGTCCACGTCCCGATCCACGTAGCCGAAGGCGGTGATCTTCATCGCCGGACGCTCCTGGAGCGCCCCGGCGAGCTTGCGCAGGCGCCCCTGGGCATCGGAATCGAGCTCGGCAGAGCACGCGGCGAAGGAGATGTCCCGCAGCGGGGACCCGGGCGGGAAGATCACCTCCTTCACGATCTGCCCCGTGATGGTTCCCGCGAGGTCCTCGTCGTCGGTCCTCGCCGACACCGGGAGGTCGAGGACGATGTCGCCATCCCTGTTGCGCAGGATGTCCACCAGCAGGCGGACGGGAAGGATGGTGGCCTTGTCGCTCTTCACCGCCTTCCCGAAGGTCAGCTGGTCCACGCGGATCCGGTTCTCCGCCGCCAGCTTGCCCTGCTCCACCCTGGCGCGCGATTTCACCGTGAGAGAACCCCGATCGATCTCCAGGCCGAGATGGACGCCGGCGTACGGGGTGGCGGACGACAGGTCGAGCTTCTCCAGGACGAGGTCGAGATCGGCGTAGGCGGGCTTCTTCAGCGGCGCCGCCTTGCCGGAGACGCGGAGGGGCGCGCCTTTCGGCAGGGTCATCTGCGCGCGAACCTCCGCGAACTTCCCCGGCTCCGAGGAGATGCCCGTCACGAGGACGGAGATGTCCCGGATGGATGCGTGGAAGTCCCCGGGAACGCCCTCGTCGGTGAAGTTCAAGGTCCCGTCCTTCAACACGAACTCGTCGATCCGGATCGACTGCAGGCCGGCGTCGCCCGGGCCTGCGGCGGGGGACGGCTTCGCGGCCACCTCCGGAGCCTCCTTCGGCAGCTCGGGAATGTTGAGCTTCCCGTCCTTCCCCTTGACCAGGTCGGCCCGCAGGCCGGACAGCACCACCTTGCCGACCCGGAGCGTCATCGGCTCGACGGTCCCCTTCATCCCCTCGACGGAGAGGCCATCCCAGGCGACGAGCTTCCCCCGCTTCCGGCTCAGGAGCTTCAGGGATCGGATGGCGTACGAGCCGCCGTAGGTTCCGGTGAGCTGGTCCTTGCGCGTCGCCAGGGCCACGGCCAGGCGGAGGTCGAGCCGCCCGTCGGCGATCGAGAGGTCCATGCCTTCCGGCACGTAGGGCCCACCTGAGGCGAGGTCGAACCCCGTGAGCTCCAGTTCGACGTCGGCCGCGAGGGGCGTGGGGACGACCTTGCCCCTGGCCTGGAGGGTGGCGGCCTTCCCGATCCTCGCGGCAAGGGAGAAGGCGATGGGCCCGGCCAGCGGTCCGGTGACCTCGTCCGCCTGGAAGGTCACGCGGGACACGGTGAAGCTGGGAAGCTCCTTCCTGGTCCCGTCGGTGAAGGAAAAGTCGAGATCCTTCCCCACCAGCTTCTTCAACCGGTACTGGACCGGCTCGCCGGCCGACGGGGGAGCCTTGGGAAGCTTGCGCTGCAAGCGTTCGAGAAATGGCATCGGGGAGAAGACCCCCTTGCGATCGCGCGAGATGCGGATCTTCCCGTCCGAGAGCAGCAGATCCTCCACCTCGAGCCGGTTCTCCTTCTCGACGAACCTCGCCCCGGTGATCGACAACAGTCCGAGCTTCATGGCGTCGGTCTTCCCGAACGGCACCGAGAGGTCACGGATCTCCACCGTGCCGCCGTCGAGGATCATTCCCAGCTTCTTCGCCAGGGTGACCCTGGAGCGGAACGCGACCCCGGAGACCGCGACGCGCCCTGGACCCTGGGGCTCGGAGACCTCGATCCCGGCGACCTCGACCGTTCCGTCCCATGAGATCTCCGGCCCCGCGGCCTCGGTGACGCGATAGCTTGCGGTCCCCTGCACGGACAGGACGCCGGAATCCACCTGCACAGGGATCCGGGCCGGAAGGTAGGCGAGGTAGACGGGGAGCGAGAGGTTCCGGAGATCCACGCGTGCGGAGACCTCCGGCGCCCTGGGAAGGCCCCGGACCTGGGTCTCGATGGCGAGAGGGGCGCCGTCGATGAGGGCGCGGAAGCTCGGGTTGCCGTACTGGCTCGCCAGCGCCGGGATGGTGGTGAGGAACGGGATCATCAGTTCTGCATCCCGCACCGTGTGGCGCTCCTCCTCGGGAAGCGCCCGATCGAGGAAGTCGATGGAGCCGCCCGTGATCGCGACGTCGTTCAGGGAGAGCGCCGGCACGGGCATGATCAGGTACTTGATCAGGTCGGAGAAGTTGAAGGCACCAGGGCCGGTGCGGATGACGTCGAAGTGGGGCCCCTCCAGGCGGACATGGGAGATGACCGGGGCTCCCCTCAGGATCGAGACCGGGCTCACCGAGGCCTGGGCGCGCTTGAAGGACGCGAAGGTTCCCTTCCCTCCCGGCTCGGAGAGCGACAGGTCCTTCACCTCCACCTGCCAGGTGAGCGGGTGGAGGGAGAGGGCGCCGATGGCGAGCTTCCGCCCCGTGGCCGCCTCCATCCCCCTGGAGGCCTGGGTGATGGCGATGCCGGGAACGACGAAGGCCACCAGCGCTGCGAGGACGAGCCCCAGAAGGACGGCTCCGATCGCCGTCCCTCCGATCCATTTCCACGCTTTCATCGGCGATGCCCCTCCGGACATGGCCCCAAGCTACCGCATGGACCCTCAGGCGACCTTCGGAACCAGCCCCTCCGCCCGCTCGAGCAGCGTGCGCAGCTCGACGGTCGGCTCGCGGGACCGGTCGCCCCGCTTCTCGGCCCGGCGGACCTTGCTGAGGGCCTGGGCGAACTCGGCGTCGGAGAGGCCGCGCTCGACCAGGATGGCGTCGAGCCGGCGGATGCGTCCCTTGAACTCCTTGAAATCGTCGTTCATCGCTTCCTCCGGGACTTGGTCGGGACTTCCTTGGCCTGGACTTCCTTGGTCTTCGGTTCCTTGGCAGCCTTCTTGCCGTTTCCGTTCCTGGGCGCGGCGATCCGGGCACGCTTCACCGCGGCGGCCGGTCGTCGCGCCCCCGTGGCGTGCAGGAAGACCTCGACGTCGATGAGGTCCTTGGCGCCGCTGGGCTGCAGCTTCTCGAGCAGCCGGGCGGAGAGGTCGCGGAGGCGTGAGTAGGTGACCCAGTTCGGCGCCGCCTGGTACTGGAGGTCGCAGCCGAGCCGGCTCGCCCCGCCGCTGGCCGAGCGGGGCACGAGGACCAGCTGCCGGGAGGGGACGGCGACGAAGGGGAAGAAAGTCGCCATGGGCCAGGCCGCGTCGGCGGGGACGCCCAGCGCGTTGCTCGCGGCGCAGAGCCTCTCGAAGCGGGCGCGTGCCGGGGACGGCACCGACAGGTAGCCGAAGAGGGCGTCGAAGTAGTGGCGAACGACGTCGCCGGGCTCGAAGGCCTCCTTCAGGTCCTCCACCTCCACCATGCCCGGGATGCCCGCGGCGTGGGCGGCCACCCGCAGGGCGCGGCGGGAGAGCTCGCCGTAGTTTCCGTCCTCGAGGTACCGCTCCCCCTGCCCGTTGCCGAAGACGTCGATCCACTCGGCGGCAGCGGCACGCCAGCGGGCGGCCCGCTCGCGGCGAACACCACCGGCACGCGCGGCAGGCACCTCGGCGAAGCCCTTGGGGTGCTCCTCCAGGAAGAGGCCGATGGCCTCGTCTTGACTGATGAAATTGGCAGCCAGGGCGTAGCGCCCGGAGACCGAGTCGAGGGCGAAGGAGGTGAGCCCCTCGAGCCAGGCGTTGGGCTCGAGGTCTTCCCGGCTCAGGAACGGGCTGACGGCGGGCCAGCGGAGCTTGGCGGCGTAACGGGTGTCGCTGCCGGGGAAAAAGACGTGCAGGGCATTGGCCTCGACGGCCACCACCTTGCCCATCCCCAGTGAACGGTGCTTCACCAGCGATCCCGTCGACATCTCTTTCATGGCCGCCTCTTCTCCGTAGGCGACCGTTCGGAGCGAACGGAAGTCGTCGCGAAGTTGTTTCCTGTTGTACCCCCGACCGGGCTTATTTGATAGGCCCCCTATTCGACCCAATCGGCCACGAAGAGGTTGGTTTCACCGCGCTTCGACCCGTTTCGATTGGACGCGAACACGAGCTTCCTGCCGTCCGGGGAGAACATCGGGAAGCCGTCGAATCCCTCGTACGTGGTGACCCTTTCGAGTCCCGTCCCATCGTCGTTCACGAGGAAGAGGTCGAAGTTGCGCGCCTTCGGGTCACCGGCGTTGGAGGAGAAGATGATCCGCTTCCCGTCCGGGAAGAAGAAGGGCGCGAAGGACCCGGCCCCGAGCTTCGTCACCTGCCGGACGTTCGACCCGTCGGCGTCCATGGTCATGATCTCGAGCTTGCCCGGCCGGACGAGCTTGCGGGCGAGCAGCGCCCGGTAGTCGTCCATCTCCTTGCCCGGGGCGGGGCGGCTGGCCCGGTAGACGATGCGCTTGCCGTCGGCCGAGAAGAAGGCGCCACCGTCGTAGCCTGGCTCGCTCGTGAGGCGGGTCAACCCCGACCCGTCGAGCTTCACCTTGTACATGTCCAGGTCGCCGTCGCGGGTGGAGGTGAAGACGATCCAGCCGTCCTTCGAGATGGTGGCCTCGGCCGTGTACATGCCCGGCGCCGGCGCCAGGACCTGGAGGTCGGAGCCGTCGGGACGGGCCGTGTAGATCTGGTAGTCGGAGAGAGGCCACACGTAGCCCAGGCTCATGTCGGGCTGCGGGGGACAGGCTGCGCTCGCCCCGTGGGTGGAGGAGAAGAGGATGCGGCTCCCGTCCGGGAAGAAGTAGCCGCAGGTCGTCCGCCCCGTGCCGTTCGAGACCCGCCGGACCTTCGACCCGTCCGCGTCCATCACGTACTGCTGGTCGCAGGGGGCGCCGTCGCGGGTGGACTGGAAGATGAGCAGCTTCCCGTCGAACGACCAGTAGGCTTCGGCGTTCTCACCGCCGAAGCTGAGCTGCCGGACGTTGGCGAGGTGCCGCTCCCCGGGCAGGACGAGGGAGGCAGGGGGCGAGCCCGGGGGCGCCACCGGCGCGGTGGCGCAGGCGACGAGGAGGAGTGCGGTGGCGAGGAGTGCGGGGCGCATGGCGGTGTATCCTGCCGGGAATCGGCCGGCGGCGCACGACCCAAGATGGAGGCGAGCGAATGGAATCACACGAGACTCCCCAGCGAACCGCGGCCCGGAAGGCCGCGGAAGAGCTCCACGCGCTGGTGCACGTCGATACCGTGTACGGAGACCTGTACCTGCGCCGGGCCCGCGAGCTCCTCGCTCCGCACCTGGGCGAGGCCGACTTCCGGGCCCTGGCCCGCGCCCAGACCGAGGCCGACCTCCTCCCCGACCGGATTCGCGGCGCGATGGGAATCCAGGACTGGAAGATCGTCCAGGAGCTGAGCGCGCGGCTCGCCACCCTCAAGCGCAGGCTCCAGGAGACGGCCGAGATCCGGACCGTGGCCCAGAAGGTCTACGATCTCGACGACGTCCTCGTGGACCCCTTCTCCCCGGGGCTGCGCGCGCTGGCGGGGGTGGCCGCGAGCGCGCTCCCGGGCCTCCGGGAGACGGGGCTCCGGCGGCTCGATCAACTCCGCTCGCTCGACCCGGCGTGGGAGGAGATCTACGCGTCGCGCGAGCGCGCCCTCCGGAGCGTCCCGGTGAACGGCGGCGACGAGGCGCCATCGGCGGAGCACGGGACTCCGGCGCGTCTCCACGAGCAGGCCCTCCAGGCGCTCGCCCGGGGCGATCTCAAGACCGTCCAGGAGATCTCGGTGAAGCTGCAGAGCGGGGTGGGCGCGCCGCAGGGCGGCCCGGAGCGCCGGCACGACGGGCGCATCATCGACCTGACCCATGTCTTCCCGGACGGGATCATCGAGAGGGCCGGGCGGCTGGGGCTCGCCCCGGTTCACATGAAGTCGAGCCGGCTGGGCGTGGAGGAGCTGTTCCGGAACGCCTGGCGCCCGCGCACCGGCGGGGCCGAGGACGCTTCGGGCGGGGCGCTCCGCCTTTCGGTCACCCTGCCGGCCGACCTGCCCGAGGCGCTGCGCGAACAGCTCGAGATGTACCTGGACCGGCCGTTCGTGAACTCGGGAGGTGGACGCTACCTGCCCCAGCTCGGGGACGAGGATCTCCTGGTGGAGGACTTCGACGAGCCGGGCCCGGGCGCCCAGCCGGCCAACCGTCCGCTCCTCGAGGCACTCGGCCTCGACCGCCGCTCCGGCCTGAGCCGGATCCAGATCGAGCGCGCCCTCCTGGAGAACGGGAGCCGGACGGTGGAGACGGCCGGGCTCGACCCGCTCGCCTTCCGCCTGGTCTGCATCCCTCCCGACGCCTACGTCCGGATCGGCGTGGCCCGGGGATGGGGAACCCAGCCCCAGTGGACGCACCTGGACGGCTTCATGCTCCAGAACCGCAAGTGGCTGGCGCTGGCCGGCGGCGACACTCGCTTCGGCGGGGTCTTCGACCTGGTCGGGCTGGGCCGGGAGAACGACATCGGGAACCTGACCGCCCGGTTCGCGGTGGTCCAGCGGCGGCGCCTCAGCGCCTGGCCGGCGACGGGGTAGACTCGGGCATGACCCCGGGCCGAAACCTCCGTCGCCTCGCCGTCCTCCTCCCCCTCCTCGCCTCGACCGCGCTCGCCCAGGCTCCCCAGCGCCCCCAGCCTCTCAAGCGGGGAGACCCGGTGGACCCGCTCACCCGGTACACCTGGCTCCGGGAGCTCGCCGGGTCGTGCTGGGCTGGCACCACCGCCGACGGGAAGCCGGCCGACACCCAGTGCTACTCGATCCAGTTCGGCCAGTTCGTCCGCCTGGTCTCCAAGGTGCAGGCGCCCCGGGGAACGAAGGTCGTCGAGATCGAGGAGGAGTCCGTCCTGGCCTGGGACCCGCGGACCGGAAACCTGGAAGTCTTCCGCTGGTCGAGCGACGGCACGTTCCGCAGGAGCGAGGCAACCCTCTACCGGGGCGTGTACCGCTTCCAGGACCGCAACGCCGATGGTTCACCCCCGGTGCGTCGCACCATCTGGCGGAGGCAGGGGCCGGACGCCTACGACGTGACGCTGGAGCGCCGGGACGGCGAACGCTGGGTGGACGTGAAGGTCGTGGAGTACGCGCGGGTGAAGCCCTAGGCGTCCCGGCCGAGCCGCTTCCATCGACCGAGCAGCAGGAGGAGCGGGATCTGCAGGAGCGAGGCCCCGCCCTTGTCCGGAGGGAGGACGCGAGCCCCTTCCGGCACCTCCGGCCCCAGGCCGACCACCGCCAGCGTGGCGGTGCTGCCCTGCACCTCGCGAAGCCTTCCGATGACGACCCGGCCGTTTCGGTGGCTCCAGACGGAGCCTTCCCAGTTCGATGCGCTCACGTGACCCCCTCCTGGCGTGACCAACTGCGACCCGGAGTGTACGAGGACCCGCCCCGTCGGTGCATCCCACGAGGGGGGTGCAATCCGGGCTCCCACATCGGCGCCCACTTCCCTCCACGGCCTGTTAGATCGGGTCCATGCGAACCGCCGCCGTCGTCCTGATCCTGCTCGTGGCCCTGCTGCACCTGTACTTCATGGTCCTGGAGATGTTCCTCTGGCGCACCCGGGCCAGGCGCCTCTTCCGGATGAGCGCCGAGAAGGCCGAGATGACGGCCCAGCTGGCGGCCAACCAGGGGCTCTACAACGGATTCCTGGCCACCGGCCTCGTCTGGGCGCTCCTCTCCGGTCCGGAGCAGCTCGTGCCCCGGGCATCCTTCTTCCTGCTCTGCGTCTTCGCCGCCGGGGTCTACGGCTCGGTCTCCGTGCAGCGCGTCATCCTCTACGTGCAGGCGGCGCCGGCCGCGCTGGCGCTCCTCGCCCTCTGGATGAGCTGAAACCGTGCGATAAGGGGGCCCGTGACCACCTTCGCCGACCTGAAGCTCTCCGAGAAGTCGCTCCACGCCCTCGACCGCGCCGGCTTCGAGCAGCCCACGCCCATCCAGGCGCAGGCCATCCCGCCGGCGCTGGCCGGGAGGGACGTCATCGGCACCGCGGCCACCGGCACCGGCAAGACGGCGGCCTTCCTCTTCCCCATCATCGAGAGGCTGGCGGGCAAGACCGGGACGCGCGCGCTCATCCTGGCCCCCACGCGGGAGCTGGCGCTGCAGATCGGGGAGGAGCTGGAACGCTTCGGCAAGGGGACGCGGGTCCGCGGTGCGGTGGTCATCGGCGGCGTGGGCATGTCGCCCCAGACCCAGGCCTTCAAGGACCGGCGCGAGGTGATCGTCGCCACCCCCGGGCGGCTCGTGGACCACCTCCAGCAGCGGACGGCGCGGCTCGACGACGTCGAGGTGCTGGTGCTCGACGAGGCCGACCGGATGCTCGACATGGGGTTCAAGCCCCAGCTCACCCAGATCCTCCAGCGGCTGCCGCGGGCGCGCCAGACCATGCTCTTCTCGGCCACCATGGGAGGCGAGGTGGCCGAGTTCGCGGCCACGCACCTCAAGGACCCGGTGCGCGTCGAGGTGGTGCGCAGCGGCACCACTGCCGCCCGCGCCGAGCAGCAGGTGTTCCTGGTCTCGCAGGAGGAGAAGGTCCCGCTGCTCCTCGCCCTGCTCGCCAAGGACGGCCTCACCACGCTGGTCTTCACCCGCACCAAGCGGCGCGCCGACCGGGTCTGGAAGGCGGTGGCGCGGGCCGGCCACAAGACCGCCCGCATCCACGCCGACCGCACCCAGGGGCAGCGGCGCATGGCCCTCGACGGCTTCAAGGACGGGACCTACCGGGTGCTGGTGGCCACCGACATCGCGGCCCGCGGCATCGACGTGGCCGAGATCGGCCACGTGGTGAACTTCGACCTGCCCCACGTCGCCGAGGACTACGTCCACCGGGTCGGGCGCACCGCCCGCGCCGAGGCCACCGGCAGGGCCTCGGCCTTCTCCTCCCCCGAGGAGACCTCCCTGCTCCGCGACATCGAGAAGCTGACCCGCAAGGCCCTGCCCCGCGCCGAGGTCCCGCGCGGCGAGGAGGTCTTCCAGTTCGAGGCGGCCCGGGCGGCCGAGGGGCGGGCCAACCAGGGAGTGCCGCCGCACCGGCGCCCGGGTGGCGGGGGCCAGAGCCGGCGCCCGGAGTCGGCCCGGCAGCGCGGGGGCGGCCACGGCCACGGGCACAACCGCGGCGCCCACACTCCGCGTGAAGCGAGCGCCGCCGAGGGAGGCCCGGCCACGGCGCGCAAGCCGACGTCGCTCGGCACCTGGAAGCCCAAGCGGCGGTAGCCCCGAGGAGGCATCGAACATGGTCGACAAGGTGGCACCGGTCCAGCAGATCCCCGATCTCACGGCTGGCAAGTACTCCGACGGCCACCCACTCGACGACGTCCAGTACGTCGAGTCGAAGATCATCCTCCGACCCGAACGGTTCACCTCCCGTGAAACGTTCTGGGACTTCGCCCGCATCGTGAAGCGGGTGGCCAAGGAGCACGGCGTCGGCTTCTCCACAGCGGAGTTCGAGAAGGAGCGGCCGCAGATCCGCGAGGTGGTCTTCCTCGACACCTCCGACTTCCGGCTCTACAAGTCCGGCTTCATCCTGCGCAAGCGCATCGCCTACCAGGACGGGTTCGCCATCGGCGAGCCGGAGATCGTCTTCAAGTACCGGGTCCCGGACCTGCAGGCGGCCGCCGCGATGGACGTGCGGCCGCGCATCGAGGGGGCCTACCGCATCAAGTTCAAGGTGGAGGTGCTCCCGCTCAAGACCGGCGCGGGCGGCGTCCGGGTGCTCTACTCCCACAACTGCGAGTTCCCGCTCGGCAACCTGCACGAGGGGGAGCAGACCCGGATGTCCACGGTGGCGCACGTCCTCCCGGCGCTCGCGAAGCTCCAGAAGACGAAGGACGAGAAGATCGCGCTGGTGAACCACACCATCGTCGAGGAGGTGCTGCAGGACGTCGGCACCCTCGACTTCGGCAAGGACATGACCGCCAAGGCCAACGTGGCGCTCTGGCGGGAGCGCGGGAACCACGCCCCGCTGGTCGGGGAGTTCGCCTACCAGGTCAAGTTCAAGCGGCGCGACGAGCTGCACGACAAGGCCATCAAGCGGTCGGAGCAGTTCTTCGTCTCGCTGCAGCTCGCGGCTCCGGACTGGATCCTCCCCGGCGCGACCAAGACGGGCATCGTCTACCAGAGGCAGGGAAATCCCCCGCAGTCGCACGAGTGAGATTCTGGGCGGCACGTCATGAACATCATCGACCGGTTCCTGGAAGACGACCTGCTGGGCGTCCGCTTCGCCCTCAACGTCTTCATCGCGACCGCGGTCACCTGGGTGCTCCTGCGCCTGGTCTCCGACCTGAACCCCATCTGGGCCATCGCGTCGATGATCGCCTCCTCCGATCCGGTCTGGCTCCAGGCCAAGCGGACCTTCCGGGGGCGCATCCTGAACGCGGCCATCGGCTGCCTGGTCGGCCTCCTCTTCCTCGTCGTGGGCGGGCCCAAGGAGTGGACGATGCCGATCGCGCTCGCCCTCACCGTGCTGCTCTCCACCTACGTGGTGCGCATCCCGGTGATGTGGCGGCAGGCCCCCATCACCGCGGCCATCGTCATCGCCTCCGGCGCGGCCCACCATTCCCGGATCTGGGGGATCGAGCACGGGCTGCTCAAGGTGGCCGAGGTGATCTTCGGCTGCCTGGTGGGCATCACGGTCTCGTGGGTGATGTCGAAGACCTGGCCCGTGGCGCCGCCGGGGATCCGGACGCAGGCGCCGCCGAAGCCCGGGGGCTGAGGAGTTCTTACGGGAAGAGCGGCTTCCCGTCGGGGCCGAGGACGCGCATCGGCTCCTTGCGGACGTCGTTCACCAGGTGGATCCGCTCATCGCCACCCTGGAGGGCTGCCCGGAGCGCCACCGTCGCCGTGCCCCAGCGGTACGGATCCGCGCTGGTGAGCGGCGCCACCACGTAGCCCACGTCCGCCATGGAGGCGAGCGTCGTCGCGCTGAACGGATTCGGGACCCTCGAGTCGAGGAAGCCGGTCATGAGCTCGTCGTCGAAGTCGGCCTCGCTCCAGTGGGCGTAGTCGGTGCCCGCGGCCCCGGTGGAGCCCTCCACCGGCACCTTCGCGCCGGGGTAGGTCGTGCCGCCGTTGTAGGTGTCGAAGGCCGAGGTCGCCCCGGGACCGGTGAAGGACGGCGTGCTGCCCGTGGAACCGGCCAGGAATCCGGCCCTGGGCCAGAGCGTCCCGAAGCCGAGCACGTGCATCATCTCGTGGAGGACCACGGCCTCGAGGAGTCCCCGTGTCTCGATGTCCGCCAGGTCGGCGCTGTCGAACTGCATGTGGCCGACGAACGGGAGCCCGGGCAATCCGGGCCGACCGTAGCAGGGCCCGGCCTGCCCGAGGACGTTGCCGACCCCGTCGATGTTCCTGACCTCGACGACGATGAGCACGTCGTCCACTCTCTGCTGGATCGCAGGACCGCCGCAGCTGGCCATCATCCCGGACGAGAGGTCTGCATCGACGTAGTCGATGTCACCGACGACGAGTTCCTGGATCCGCTCCTTGGCGGTCACGAAGGCCCGGAGGTTCGCGGGCGACAGCTGGTTCACGAACAGGAAGGTGACGTCGTAGCCCGCTGACGTGTCCCGGGAGAGCCCGGTGAAGACGAGCGCGGGAGCCGACGCGGTCGAGGCGGTGACCGACTGTGCGCCGGCCGGACCGAAGGTCCAGGAGGCGAGCGCGGCCACGCCGTTCGCGTCGGTGACCACGGTTCCCGGGCTGACGGTTCCCCCGCCGCCGGTGACCGAGAAGTTCACCGAGACCCCGGAAAGCGGACTGCCGCTCCCGTCGGTCACCTTCACTGCCGGCGCCTGGATCACGGCCGCCGACGGCGCCGCCGTCTGGGAGAGCGCGGTCAGCGCGTACATGGCCGTCACGTCGATGGTCGTCGATCCCGAAAATCCTCCGCTGGTGGCGGTGATGATGGAGGTACCCAGCCCGACCGCCGTGACCACCCCGGTGTTGGTGACGGTGGCAATGGCCGGGGCCGACGAGGTCCAGGTCACCGTCCGGCCGGAGAGCGCGTTCCCGCCGGCGTCCCGCAGGACGGCCCTGCCCTGGGAGATCTTGCCCACCCCCACCCGAGGTGAGGCCAGGGTCGCCGTGACGCTCGCCACCGGGACCGCGGAGACGGTGACCGCCGCCTGGCCGGACTTGCCCTCGCACGCGCCGGTGATGAACGCCGAGCCCGGGCCGACCCCGGTGACCGCCCCACCGGCCGTGACGCTCGCCACGCCCGTCGCCGCCGACGACCAGGTGACGACCCGCCCGGACAGGGTGTTTCCTGCGGCATCGCGGACGATCGCGGTGGCCTGCGTCGTCGCGCCCTGGGAGAGGTTGGCGTTCGCCAGCGTGACCGTCACCGTGTCCACCGGGTTCACGGTCACGGTGAGGTTGGCCTGCCCGGTCTGCCCCTCGCTCCGGGCGGTGATGGTCGCCGTCCCGGGAGTCAGGGCGGTGACGATGCCCGCGCCCGCGACGGTCGCCACCGACGGCGCCGAGGAGGACCAGGTCACGGTCCGGCCGGTGAGCACGTTGCCCGATCCGTCGCGGAGGGTCGCCGTCGCCGTCGTACCCGTGCCGGCGCCCACGCTCGGGCTGGCGAGCGCCACGGTGACCGTGGCAACCGAGGCCAGCTGATCCCCCCCTGGGGAGGAGGAACCCCCGCAGGCAGAGACGAGGACCGCGAGGACGAGTGCTGCCGGCGAGTGGCGATGGCGCAAGCTGGGCTCCGGGGATCGAGAGGCGCGGCGGGGCCGCAGACTTTACCCCATTCTAGTGAGACGCTGACCGGCGCGCTTGCCCCGTCCGGGACGGGCCACTAGCTTCCGTCCATGCAAGCGGATCTGTGCGGAAAGGTGTTCCTCGTGACCGGCGCCAGCACCGGAATCGGCCGGGTCACCGCGGAGGAGCTGGCGAGGCGGGGCGGCCACGTCGTCCTGGCGGGACGGTCGGAGGCCCGCACCGCGCCGGTGGTGGAGGCCATCCGGCGCTCCACCGGGAACGCACAGGTCGAGTTCCTCCCGGTGGACCTCTCCGACCTCGGCTCGGTCCGGAGCGCCGCCGCCGCGTTCCTCTCCCGGGGGCTGCCCCTCCACGTGCTGGTGAACAACGCCGGCCTGGCCGGCGTGCGCGGGCTCACCCCGGAGGGTTTCGAGGTCACCTTCGGGACGAACCACCTCGGGCCGTTCCTCCTCACCCTGCTCCTGCTCGACCGGCTCCGGGCCTCCGCCCCGTCACGCATCGTGAACGTGGCGAGCCGGGCCCACCACCGGTCCAGATCCATCGACTGGGACGCCCAGCGCCGGCCCGCCGTCTCCACCGGCGGCATCGACGAGTACTCCGTCTCGAAGCTCGCCAACGTGCTCTTCACGAGGGAGCTGGCCCGGCGGCTGGTCGGCAGCGGCGTGACATCCCTCTCGCTCCACCCGGGCGTGGCGGCCACCGACATCTGGAGGGAGCTGCCCTGGGGGCTGCGCCACCTGGCCAAGCTCTTCATGATCTCCCCCGAGGAGGGGGCGCGGACCACCATCCACTGCGCCACCGCGCCGCTCGACGCGCTGGAGAGCGGGGCCTACTACGACTCCTGCAAGCCGGTCCGCCCGAGCCGAGCAGCCGACGACCCGGCCCTGGCCGCCGAGCTCTGGCGGCGGAGCCTGGAGTGGACCGGGGCGCCCTCGAGCTCGTAGAGGGGGATCCCCGCCGACCGCGCCGCCCAGAGGCCGGCCCCGACCTGGGCGAAGTGCGGGGCGAGCCGGTCGCGGTACCACTCCCCCTCGCGCGCGTGGATGTCGGTGTCGGTCCGCTCCGCGTCCACGACCTCGTCGAGGTCGTGGCGGGTGACGGCCTCCAGGTAGAGGAGCCCCATGCAGGCGGCTTCCAGGTTCCCGATGGCCCGGGCGGCCGCCGCGTCGTCGAGGTACTGCAGAACCCCCTGGCAGACCACCAGGTCGAAGGGAGTGCGCGGGCGCCACGCGGAGATGTCCCGCCGCGCGTGTCCCCAGCGCCGGCAGGCCCAGGGCGACACGTCGGTGGAGACGTAGCGGACCGACGGGCGGTGGCGGCGAAACCATGCACGCCAGTGACCGGGCCCTGCGCCCACCTCGAGCACCGACCCGACCTCGACGCCCAGCCAGGCGGCCATCCCCGCCACCCCCGCCGCCAGGCGCCCCACCTGCGAAGCGGAATGGACGCGGTCCGGACCCTGGTAGTGGCGGCGGTAGTAGGCGTCGTCGAATCGCTCCCGGGCGGTCATGGCGCGCCATTCTAGCTTCTCGGCACGAGCCGCACCGCCTGGGCCTTCAGGAGCGCCGCCACCGGGAGCCCCGGGGCGAGCCCGAGCTGCTCCGCCCCTGGCCGGGTCACGAGCGCCACCAGCCGGACCCCGCAGTCGAGGGTGACACGCACCAGCGGCCCCTCGTTCACCATCGACGTCACCACGCCGCGCAGGTGGTTCCGCGCGCTGCTCGCCGTGCCGGGAGCGGCCTCGAGGATCACCTCCTCGGCGCGGATGCAGGCGAAGGCCTCGGCGGGCAGGTGTCCCGGGTCCACGGCGAGGAGTCGGATCGGCCCCGCCTCGACGACGACGAGCCCTCCCTCGCTCCCGGCCACGCGGACCGGCAGCACGTTCTCGGTGCCCACGACGCGCGCCACCGCCGTGTCGGCGGGAGCGCCGAAGACCTCCTCGACCGGGCCCGACTGCCGGACCACGCCGTCCACCAGCACGGCCAGCCGGTCCCCCAGGGCCAGCGCCTCGACCCGGTCGTGCGTCACCAGGATCGACGGGATGCCCAGGTGGTGGAGGAGGGCGCGCAGCTCGCCGCGCAACTCCTCGCGCGTGGGCCCGTCGAGGGCGGAGAGGGGCTCGTCGAGCAGCAGGAGCCGGGGGCGCGGAGCGAGCGCTCGGGCCAGGGCCACACGCTGCCGTTCCCCCCCGGAGAGCATGGAGATCCTCCGGCCCAGCAGCGGCTCGACGCGAAGCAGGCGGGAAGCCTCGAGGACCCTCCCCTTCCGCTCCTCGCGGGACAGCCGGCCGAGGCCGTAGGCGACGTTCTCCTCGACGGAGAGGTGCGGGAAGAGCGCGAAGTCCTGGAAGAGGAAGCCGGCGCGGCGCCGCTGGGGCGAGACGAAGACGCCGGACGCGGCGTCGAACCAGGTCTCGCCGTCGAAGGAGATGGCGCCGGCGTCGGGGCGGTCGAGCCCGGCCACCGCGCGCAGCACGGTGGTCTTCCCCGAGCCGGACGGCCCGAAGAGGACCAGCACCTGGCCAGGGGCGAGCGGCTCGTCGAGGACCGCCCGGATCCCGGCGCCGCCGGGGAAGGAGCGGTGCACCTCGGCCGAGATGCGCGCGGTCACCCGAGCACCGGGCGTCGCCGCAGCGCGTAGGTGACCACGAGGACGGTGAAGGAGACGGCGAGGAGGAAGAGCGCGGTCCGGGACGCGGTCGCGTAGTCGAGCTGCTCCACCGAGTCGAAGATGGCGATGGAGAGGGTGCGTGTCTCCCCCGGGATGTTCCCGCCGACCATCAGCACCACGCCGAACTCGCCGAGCGCGTGGGCGAAGGTGAGCACCGAACCGGCCACCACGCCCGGTGCGGCGATGGGCAGGCTCACGCGGAAGAAGGTGGCCAGGCGCGATACACCCAGGGTGTGGGAGGCCTCCACAAGGCGGGGGTCCACCGCCGAGAGGGCCGCGGCGAAGGGCTGCACCGCGAAGGGGAGCGAGTAGATCACCGAGGCCAGCAGGAGCCCCTCGAAGCTGAAGGCCAGCGGGCGCCCGAAGGCCGCGATCCAGGCCCGGCCGAACGGGCTCATGGGGCCCATGGCCACCAGCAGGTAGAACCCGAGCACGGTGGGCGGGAGCACGAGCGGCAGCGCCACCACCGCCTCGACGAGGGGCTTCCACCGCCAGCGCGAGACGGCGAGCCAGGCGGCCACGGGCAGGCCGAGGACCAGGAGCGCCGCGGTGGTCAGCGCGGCGAGCGTGAAGCTGAGCCGGAGCGCCTCGGCGTCCATGGCTCAGCTGTGTGGAAGCGCGTACTTGTGTCGCTCGAGGATGGTGCGTCCGGTCGGGCCGCGAAGGAACGCGGCGAACTCCTCGGCCAGCTTCGGGTCGCGGGCCCCGGCCAGGACCACGCCGAACTGCTCGATGGGCGAGTAGGAGCTGGCCGGGACGGTGACGTAGCGCCCCAGCGACGCGAGGGGGGGGACGACGACCATCGACCAGGGGACGAAGGCCGCCTGCACGTTCCCGCTCTGGGCGAGCTGGATCACCTGGAGGATGCTCTCGGCCTCCACGAGCTTGCCCTTCACGGTGTCGAGGAAGCCCGCGGACCGGAGTGCCTGCTCGGCCGCGACTCCGTAGGGGGAGACGACCGGGTTTGCGATGGCGATCCTCTTGATGGCCGGGTTCACGACCGCGCCCACTCCGAGGACGTTGGGATCGACCCGGGCCGGGGCAGCCACCCAGAGCACGAGCTTCCCGATGGCGTACGGGAAGGGGGCTCCGCGGGCCAGTCCGGCCTCGTGGAGCCGCGACGCGAAGGCGCGGTCGGCGCCGAGGAAGAGGTCGAAGGGCGTGCCCTGCTGGATCTGGGCGACGAACGTGCCGGAGGCGCCGAAGGTGGGCACGATCTTCACCCCCGGATTGCGGCGCTCGAAGGTCCCGGCGAGTTCCTCGAAGACGAGGCGCAGGTCGGCGGAGGCCGCCACCAGGACCCTGCGGACCGGCGGCTCGGCGGCTCGGCCTCCGGCGGGAGCGGACAGGACGGCCGTCGCGCAGAGCGCGGCGACGGCCCGGAGGAGGAGCCGTGTCTGGCCTCTCGACGGCACGTTCATGCGCTGGATGGTCCCTTTCGTGCGGAAGCCGCCCGGGCTGCCTGCGGTCCGGCGGCCCCGTCCTCTCCCCCCGACGGCCAGACGGGCGACGGGATGACTCCATCCTGGAACGTCACCTTGCCGACGAGGATGCACCCCTTCATCCCGGGGCGGCAGAAGGCACCGTCCACCTTCCGGCAGAGGCCCTCAGCCTCGTACTGGCAACTCCAGGAACTCAAGGTGAGGGACATGATGCGGGGTCGGGCGAATCCTCGCAACCGGGGGTTCGCGAACCCTTCCAGTCCTGGGCGGCTCCAAGGGGGTGTAGACGTCGAACACCATGTTCCCATCGGAGGTCCTCATGAGCGAATACGTGAAGGAGATCACCCAGGCCGACTTCGAGGCCGAGGTCGCGAAGTCCACCCTCCCGGTGGTCCTCGACTTCTTTTCCACCGACTGCCCGCCCTGCGAGGCGCTGGCCCCCAAGTTCGACGCGGTGGCCGGGCAGTTCGCCGGCAAGGCCCGCTTCCTCAAGATCTTCCGCCAGGGCAACAAGGACCTGGCCGCCCGCCTGGGCGTCACCGGCAGTCCGACCCTGCTGTTCTTCAGGGGCGGCGCCGAGCAGGGTGAGCGCATGAGCGGCGAGGAGATCAAGCGGACCGCCATCAAGGCCCAGGTCGAGTCGCTCCTCGGAGCCTGACCACCCCGTACCCGGAGACGCCATGGCCGAGTCGTTCGACGTGATCATCGTGGGGGCGGGACCGGCGGGGCTATCGGCCGCCATCTACGCCGCCCGCGCCCGCATGAAGACGCTGGTGCTCGACGAGAGCGTGCCGGGCGGCCAGATGAAGACCACCCACAAGGTGTCGAACTACCCGGGGTTCCCGGAGGACGTGAAGGGGGCCGACCTGGCCAAGGCCTTCTCGACCCAGGCCGAGCGCTTCGGCGCGAAGATCCGGCGGGCGGTCGAGATCACCGCCCACGACCTCACCGGCCCGGTGAAGACCTTCGAGCTCGACGAGGAGGAGCACGTCTCGGCTCCCGCGGTCATCATCGCCACCGGCGCGAAGCCCCGCGAACTGGGCGTTCCCGGCGAGTCGAAGTACCGCGGCCGTGGCATCTCCTACTGCGCCACCTGCGACGGGGCCTACTTCGACGGCAAGGAGATCCACGTCATCGGCGGCGGCAACTCGGCCGTCGAGGAGTCGCTCTTCCTGACCCAGTTCGCGAAGAAGGTCACCATCATCCACCAGTTCGACCACTTCCAGGCCGAGCCGATGACCACCGCCGAGGCGCTCGAGAACCCAAAGATCGAGGTGATCTGGGACTCGGAGCCGCGCGCCTTCCTGGGCGAGAACCAGCTCGCCACGCTGCGCATCGAGAACGTGAAGACCAAGGAGGTGCGCGAACTCGCCACCGACGGGGTCTTCGTCTTCGTGGGCTACGTGCCCCGCACCGACCTCGTGAAGGGGCTCGTGAAGATGAACCAGTGGGGCTACGTGGAGACCGGCGAGGACATGTCCACCGACGTGCCCGGCGTCTACGTGGCCGGCGACATCCGCTCGAAGCGCTTCCGCCAGATCACCACCGC
>CAIQRS010000063.1 GCA_903874275.1 uncultured Anaeromyxobacter sp. | reverse complement strand
TGGAGTTGGACTGGTGGGCGTCGGTCTTCGAGGCCCCCTCGAGCACGCGGATGCGGCCGGCGAAGACGCCGCGCGAGGCGCCGTCGAGGATGCCCTTGAAGAGCTCCCGGCTCGTGCCGTGCGGCACGGCGTGCTCGATCACCGAGTGGTTGTCCACGAGCCGCTCCCCGTCGGCCATGTACAGGCCGGAGACGTGGGCCTGGGCTCCCTCCCCGGCCAGGCGCGCCAGGACGTCGCTGCGCGAGAGGGCGGCGCCCAGCGCGGTGGAATGGGTGGAGAGGCTGGCGCCCGCGCCCTGCACCGCGGCCAGGGTCGCGAAGTGGAACGCGGAGGCCGGCTGGTCCTGGACCTGGTAGTGGTCGAGGCGCGCGCCCTCGCCGAGCGAGACCTCGGTGACCGCGTTGGTGAGCGCAGGGTGGCCTCCCAGCGCCACGTAGGTCTCGACGACGGTCGCCTGGCTCCCCGCATCGGCCACCACGAGCACGCGGGGATGGCAGGCGGCCGGCCCCTCCCGGGCCACGGTGGCGAAGACCAGCTCCACGACGCCGCCCCGGGTCTCGCCGCCCAGGTGCACGAAGGCGCCGTCGCCCAGGAAGGCGGCGTTCAGGGCGGCGAAGGGGCGCCCATCGACCTGGACGGCTCGCGCCAGGTGGGGCTCCACCCGGCCGGGCGACACGGCGATGGCGTGCTGGAGGCTGGCGGCGTGGATGCCGGCCGGCAGCCCGTGGGCGCTCGACAGGTCGGCGCGGAACCGCCCGTTCACGAAGACGAGTCGCGGGCCGAAGGGCTTCCCCGCGGCGGCCTCGAGATCGGCCGCGGAGAGCGGCGCGGACGGATCGGCGTGCCCGAAGGCGTGGGCCAGGAGCGGAGCCAGCGAGGTAAAGCGCCAGTCCTCCATGCGGGTGGTGGGCAGGCCGCTCCGCTCGAAGGACTCCCTCCCGGAACGCCGGGCGGAGGCCACGAACCCGGGGGCCGGGGTGAGCGACCCGGCGCCGTCTACCAGGCTCTGCTCGGCTGCGTTCACGACTCCACCCAGGCGTAGCCCTTCTTCTCGAGCTCGAGGGCCAGCTCGCGCCCGCCGGAGAGGACGATGCGCCCCGCCGCCATCACGTGGATGCGGTCGGGGACGATGTACTCGAGGAGGCGCTGGTAGTGGGTGACCAGGATGGTGGAGCGGTGGGGGCTGCGCAGCGCCTCCACCCCCTTCGCCACCACGCGGAGCGCGTCGATGTCGAGGCCGCTGTCGATCTCGTCGAGGATGGAGAGGCGGGGCTCGAGCACCGCCATCTGCAGCACCTCGTTGCGCTTCTTCTCGCCGCCGGAGAACCCCTCGTTGACGCCCCGGTTCATGAAGGCGGGGTCCATCTCGACGAGCTTCATCTTCTCCCTGGCGAGCCCGAGGAAGTCCACCGCGTCGAGCTCCTCCTCGCCGCGGGCCTTGCGCTGGGCGTTCAGCGCGGTGCGCAGGAAGTACATGTTCCCCACGCCGGGGATCTCCACCGGGTACTGGAAGCCCAGGAAGAGGCCCGACACGGCCCGCGCCTCCGGGGTGAGCGCGAGCAGGTCCTTGCCGTCGAGGGTGGCGGTACCGCCGGTCACCTGGGCGCGGTCACGGCCCGCCAGCACTCCGGCGAAGGTGCTCTTGCCCGAGCCGTTCGGCCCCATGATGGCGTGCACCTCGCCGGGATTCACGGTGAGGTCGAGACCCTTCAAGATCTCCTTGTCGTCGATGCGCGCAGTGAGGCCGCGCACCTCGAGCAGCGCCGTCCCGTTCGACCCCTGGCTCATCCCACGCTCCCTTCCAGGCTCATGCCGAGAAGCTTCTGCGCCTCCACGGCGAACTCCATGGGCAGCTCCTTCAGGACCTGCCGCGCGAAACCGTTGACGATCATCGAGACCGCGTCCTCCTCCTTGATGCCGCGCTGGCGGCAGTAGAAGAGCTGGTCCTCGCTGATCTTCGAGGTGGTGGCCTCGTGCTCCACCGTGGCGGTGGGGTTGCGGGCCTCGATGTACGGGAAGGTGTGGGCCCCGCAGCGGTCGCCGATGAGCAGGGAGTCGCACTGGGAGTGATTGCGGGCCCCCTCCGCCCCCTTCATGATCTTGACCTGGCCGCGGTAGGTGTTCTGCCCGTGCCCGGCCGAGATGCCCTTCGACACGATGGTGGAGCGGGTGTTCTTGCCGATGTGGATCATCTTGGTGCCGGTGTCGGCCTGCTGGCGGTGGTTGGTGAGCGCCACCGAGTAGAACTCGCCCACCGCGTCGTCGCCCTGGAGGATGCAGCTCGGGTACTTCCAGGTGATGGCCGAGCCGGTCTCCACCTGGGTCCAGGAGATCTTGGAGCGCTTCATGGCCTTCCCGCGCTTGGTGACGAAGTTGTAGATGCCGCCTCGACCCTCGGCGTCGCCCGGGTACCAGTTCTGCACGGTGGAGTACTTGATCTCGGCGCCGTCGAGGGCGATGAGCTCGACCACCGCGGCGTGGAGCTGGTTCTGGTCGCGCTGCGGCGCGGTGCAGCCCTCCAGGTAGGAGACGTGGGATCCCTCGTCGGCCACGATGAGGGTGCGCTCGAACTGCCCGGTGTCGGCGGCGTTGATGCGGAAGTACGTGGAGAGCTCCATGGGGCAGCGGACACCCTTCGGGATGTAGGCGAAGGAGCCGTCGGAGAAGACCGCCGAGTTGAGCGTGGCGAAGTAGTTGTCGGTGTAGGGGACCACCGATCCCAGGTACCTCTCGACCAGTTCCGGGTGCTCCTTCACCGCGTCGGAGAAGGAGCCGAAGATCACCCCCATGTCGGCGAGCTTCTTCTTGAAGGTGGTGGCCACCGACACCGAGTCGAAGACCGCGTCCACCGCCACGTTGGAGAGCCGCTTCTGCTCCTCGAGCGGGATGCCCAGCTTGGCGAAGGCGTCTCGCAGCTCGGGGTCCACCTCGTCCATGGAGGCCAGCTTCTTCCGCGGCTTCGGGGCCGAGTAGTAGACGATGTCCTGGTAGGAGATGGGGTTGTAGCGGACCTTGGCCCAGGTCGGCTCCTGCAGCGTCAGCCAGTGCCGGAAGGCCTTCAGGCGGAAGTCGAGCAGGAAGGCCGGCTCGTTCTTCTTCGACGAGATGAGCCGGACCACGTCCTCGTCGAGCCCCTTGCGGATCCGGTCCTCGGCCACGTCGGTGACGAAGCCGTACTTGTACCCCTGCTCGGTCAGCTCGGTCAGTTCACGGTTGGTGTCGGTCACGGCGCGACCCCCGTCCCGGCCTCGAGCCGGACCAGCCGCTCCGGCTGCGCCGGCTTCATGGCCGAGAGGGGCACGTCCTGGAGCGCCCGCTCGATGGCCTGGTTGATGGGCGCCCAGCGCCCCTTGGCGGCGCAGAAGGGCTCCATGTCGCAGGCGCTCCCGGCGCCGGTGCCGCACTCGGTGAGACCGATGGGCCCCTCGATGGCCGCGATGATCTCCGCGACCGAGATGTCGTCGGCGTCGCGGGAGAGGCCGTACCCGCCGTTTCTCCCGCGGTGCGAGACCACCAGGCCGGCGCGGGCCAGCGACTTGAGGAGCTTCGACGCGGTGGGCACCGGGACCCGCGACTTCGAGGACAGGTCCTGCGCCGTGTGCAGCGAGCCCGGTGCCTCCATCGCCATGTGCGTGAGGATGACGATCCCGTAGTCGGTGAGCTTGGTCATGCGGATCATCGCCGAACCACCCTTTCGGGGGTACCCCCCACTCCCTGACATGGGAGCCTATCTGGACCGAAAAGGTCCCGATAGCGGAAATGTAACGAGGCGGCCGTCGCGTGCACGACAACCTTTGCCTTCACATTCCGGGGATGTAGCCCCTGACGAGGGGGCCGTCGAACGACCGGCCGTCCCGCTCGACGTACAGATGGTCACCGACGATGGTGAGGGAGAGCTTGGCCCGCCGGTCCTCGTTCCCGGCCAGATCGGCCATGAATCCAGGCGTCACCGCGGCCAGTTCCACCCGCCCGAGCCGCTCGAGCCCCGCCGCGCGGGCCTCCTCGACGAAGGCCTCCATCCGCCGCGGCGAGTCGAAGAGCACGGCCACCTCGGCGCGCCGGTTCCGGTCGGCCTCCTGCTGCACGCGGGCCGCCTCGGGGCGCCCCACGCGGACCCAGAGCCGGATCTCGCCTGTGAGGTCGCGGGCCAGGACGTCGGGGGCGTCGGGGTCGGAAAGGCCCGGTCCCTGCTCGATCCCCTCCCGCCACCGCCAGCACTGGGCGAGGACCCGGAGCCAGAGCCGCTCCATCGACTCGGAAGGGTGTCTGGCCGCGCGCAGCGAGACCCGCAGGTTCGCGCCGACGTCCACGTTCGCGAGCTCGATCTGGAAATCGTGGAGCGTTGCCGGAAGCGCCAAGCCGAGGGACGGTAGCACCTCTGGGTCGGGGGCGCTTCACCCAGATGGCCTCCGGGAGATCCCTTCTTGTCGGGGCGGGGGCGTGCCACAATTCCATCCTGGCGTCTGGCTTCCAACGGAGATCTCCATGCGACTCGCCACACTCCTGCTGATGGCGTTCCTCGCCGGGCCCACCCTGGCCGCCGCGGAGCCCCAGGGGACCCCGCCGTCATCCAGCCCGCCCGCTGCCACCGCAGCGCCGGTCGATGACTCCTTCCCGCAGTTCGGCCTGCAACTCGCGGTGGGCGCCCCCGACGGCGCGGTGCTCTCGTTCGTCTACTCGCCCTGGTACTGGGTGCTCTTCGACGCGGGCTTCGCCTACACGCTGGCGCCGGGGTTCGTGCTCGGGGTCGAGTTCCGCCCCATCAACTTCTTCATCTCCCCCATCGTCCGGGGAGAGTACGGCTACTACTTCGCCGGAGGCACGGCCGACCAGATCAAGAAGTGGGCGGGCGTGCCGCCCGAGCAGTACGCGCTCATCGGCGACGCCAGCTACAACTGGTGGTCCGGACTGGTGGGCATCGCGCTGGGGAGCCGGCGCGGCTTCACCTTCACCCTGGAAGGCGGCGTCGGCCTGCTCTCGCTCAACGTGAAGGGCGGCAGCGGGACGATCAACAACGTGCAGGTGACCACCGCCGAGTGGAAGGCCCAGTCCTTCATGCCGGTTGCCCGCCTCTCCTTCCTCTTCTTCTTCTGAGCCCGAGGCCTGCCATGAAAAGAACGCTTCTCGCCGCCCTCGTCCCCGCCGCCCTGTCAATCGCCGGCTGCGGCACGTTTTACGCCGAGGCCGAGCAGCCGGAGGTCTGCCTCACCGTCCTCCCGCAGACCTTCACGATCCCCGGCGGGGGCGTCGTCGCGCCTCCAGGGGGCTTCCAGGGCACCTTCGGCGGGCAGGTGGATCTCGGGATCTCGGACGCCGTGCCCGACTTCATCCTGAACGGCCCCGAGCAGAACCACATCCTCCGATTCCTGAGCATGCAGGCCTCGCTCGCCGGCTCGTCGGGTACCGCCAACTTCGACTGGCTGGAGGACCTCTCGCTGACGGTCTCCAACGGCGTGACGACCAGCCAGCTGGGGTTCTACTCCGGCGGCCTCCCCGCGAACTCCAGGGTCCTCAAGGTCGGCGCGCTCAGCGCGGACAACAACCTGATCACGTTCCTCAAGTCCGGCACCATGGTGCTGTACCTGGAAGGGTCCGTCGCCGTTCCCGGCGGGGCTCAGGTCCCGGCCAGCTGGACGGGGTCGATCCAGGGGTGCTTCTACGCCAAGGTGAAGAAGACCTTCGACGAGATCATCAACAGCGCCAAGTAGACTCCGCGTCTTCAGGAGCCGTGACGTGAAAGGGCGGCCCGGGTGATCCGGACCGCCCTTCTCGCATCCTGGACCCTCGGGCGGGCTACTTCGTGTAGACGGCTTCCTCGATGATGACCGGGTAGGCGTAGCCGGCGCCGAAGTCCTTGTCCACGCGGACCACTCCGGTGATCACCAGCACCTCGCCGACGTTGGCCGCCGACTCGGAGGTGACGGTGATGTCGTTGTCGCCCTTCTCCTGGGTGCCGCTGCCGTCGCGGACGTGGATCCAGTTCTTGCCCATGATCCCGGCGTTCGACTTCACGACCTTGCCGCGGACGGTGATCTTCTTCTCCTTCAGCTGGGCCTTCTGGGCGTGGATCTCGGCCACGGTCTTGGCGTTGGCGCCGGTCGCCTTGGGGACCTTCACGTCGCCGACGTCGGTCGGACCCGCGCCCGCGGCGGCGTGCTGGGCGGCCATGCCGCCGGGGGGCATCCCGCCGGGAGGCATCGTGCCCGGGGGCATCCCGCCCATCGGGTTGGCAGCGCCGCCGGCCGGGGCCGCGGCCTGGGGCGCGCCGCCCTGACCGCCGAGCGTCCCGAAGTAGATCTTCTCGAACTTGCGGTTCAGGGTCTTCGACTCGAACCCGTCCATGGGCATGGGGTTCTCGATGACCACCTCGGCGCCGTTCTCGATGGCGGCCTGCGGCACGGCGGCCCAGATCTCGCCCGCGGGGCCGGCGATCCGGAGGTAGCTGTACGGGGCGGCGTCGATGCGCTCGACGACCTTCCCGCGCACGCCGCCGGCCGCGGCTGCGGGGGCCTCGGCCGCGGGGGCCGCCGCCGGGGTCGGCGCATTGGACTTCTTGCACGCCGTGACGGACAGCGCGAGCAGAACGGCGAGAGCGAGACGCATCGGGAAACCTCCGGGAAAATAGGGCCTTGAATTGGGGCCGTAGGATAACCAACGACGGCCCGAAGTAAATCCCGAAGTGTCCGGATCAGCCGCGCAGGCGCCAGCCGCTCCGGAGGACCCCGTAGGCGGCCAGGAGGGCGCCGACGGCCAGCACCGCGGCGACGGCGAAGCCCGCCTCCGGCGGAGCGTCCGCCCTCCCCGTCACCGACCAGCGCAGGGTCTCGACGAGGTAGTAGATCGGGTTCGACCGGGTGAGCCAGCGCAGGGCCGGCGGCGCCATGGAGGCCGAGTAGAAGACCCCTCCCAGGAAGGTGAGCGGCGTCACCACGAAGGTGGGGAGGAAGTTCACCTGCTCGAAGCTCCCCGCCCAGGTGGCGGTCAGGAAACCCAGCGCGGCGAAGCCGGCCGCCACCGCCACGAGGAGTGCCAGGGCCAGCACCGGGTGGGCCACCCCGAACCCGGTGAAGAGGGAGCCGACGATCCACATGATGCCGCCCACCAGCATCCCGCGCGCCACCGCGGCGGCCACGAAGGCGCCCAGGATCTCCGCGTAGGAGAGGGGCGAGACCAGGAGATCGACCACGGTCCCCTGCAGCTTCATCACGAAGAGCGACGAGGCGCTGTTCAGGTAGGCGTTGGTGATCACCCCCAGCACGACCAGGCCGGGGAGGATGAACCGGGCGTAGGGCACGCCGTCCACCTCCTGGATGCGGGACCCCAGGGACCAGCCGAAGACCAGGAAGTAGAGGGAGGTGGTGATGAGCGGCGAGAGCAGCGTCTGCCCCGGAACCCGCAGGAAGCGGCGCACCTCCTTCACGAAGAGTGTCTGAAGGCCCAGGAGGTTCACGGCGTCTCCTTCCCGGCGCCGCCGCCCAGGATCGACACGAAGACGTCCTCGAGACGGGCCCGCCGGGTCTCCACGTCCCCCACCGGCAGCCCCGCCTCGGCCAGCGCCGCCAGGGCCGGGCCGAAGGAGCCGCTCGGGGGCGCGTCCACGTCGATGGCGCCGCCCCCCTCCTCTAGCCGCGCGCCTAGCGCGCGCAGGGCCCCCGGAAGCGCCGCGATCGGGGCGGTCAGCGAGATGCGCAGGGTCTTGCCGCCCTGGCGATCCAGGAGCCGGTCCTTCCCCTCCACGAGCAGGATCCGTCCGCGGTCGATCACCGCCACCCGGTCGGCCAGCGCCTCGGCCTCCTCGAGGTAATGGGTGGTGAGCACGATGGTCGTGCCGCGGGCGCGCAGGCGGCGCACGTAGGCCCAGAGCTGCTGCCGGAGCCTCACGTCCACGCCGGCGGTGGGCTCGTCGAGGAAGAGCACGCGGGGCTCGTGGACGAGCGCCTTGCCGATGAGCAGCCTGCGCTTCATGCCCCCCGAGAGCGACCGGGTGTTGGCGTGCCTCTTCTCGGTCAGCTCGAGGGCCTGGAGGATCTCCTCGAGCCGTTCGGTCCCGAGCCGGACTCCGAAGTAGCCAGCCTGGAAGTGGAGGGTCTCCTCGACGCTGAAGAAGGGGTCGAAGTTGACCTCCTGGGGCACGAGCCCCACCGCGCGCCGGGTGAAGCGGTAGTCCCGCACCACGTCCCGCCCCAGCACCGTGGCCTCTCCGGCGCTGGCCCGGACGAGCCCGGCCACGATGCTGATGAGGGTGGTCTTGCCGGCGCCGTTGGGGCCGAGGAGCGCCAGGATCTCCCCCTGCTCCACGTCGAGGTCCACGCGGTCGAGGGCCGTGAAGTCGCCGTAGCGCTTCGAGACCCCGCGGAGGCGGACGACCGGTCCAGGCATTGGGGGGCAGTCTAGCAGCGCCCCTCCGCCCACGCCGGAGGGGGTGCTAAGGTTGGACGATGGGACGGCGCGGCGTCGAGGTGGACGAATCGGAGCGGTGGATCTTCAACCGGCTGGCCGGCGACTACCGCGCCAGGCCCGCCTACCCGTCGGCGCTGGTCGATCGCCTCGCGGCGCTCGCCGGCGGAGCGGGGCCAGCGGTGGACCTGGGGGCGGGAACCGGGCTCCTCGCCCTCCCGCTCGCCGCGCGAGGGGTGTCGGTGCGCGCCGTCGAGCCGGCCTCGGCCATGCTCGACCTGCTCCGCGAGGGTGCGGCGGGCCTGCCGGTCGAGCCGTTCCACGCGTCCGCCGAGGAGACCGGGCTCCCGGGCGGGGGTGCGACGCTCGTCCTCCTCTCCGACGCCCTGCAGTGGGTCGAGCCGGAGGCGGCGGGGCGCGAGGCCGGGCGCCTGCTCGCGCCGGGCGGCGCGGTGGCGGTGGTCGAGGCGCACCTGGGCGGATCCCCCTTCACCGACGGTCTCGTGGCCCTGCTCGCCCGCGAGAATCCGAAGGCGCGCCCGCGCGCTTCCGGGCGCCTGTCGCAGTTCCTCTCGGCGGCGGGGGTGCGCGGACGGGCCGCCGAGGCCTTCCGGGACGAGCAGGTCTTCGCCCCGGATCGGCTCGACGCCGTGCTGCGCTCCCTCTCGCTGGTGGGGCCGGCCCTCTCGCCCGAGCGGCTCTCCGGGCTGCTGGCCGACGCCAGGGCGCTGGCCACCCGCACCGGGGGTGCCACCTGGACCCGCGAGCTCCGGCTCACCTGGGGCCGGCGGCCGGCGGCGCACCAGCCGGCCTGAGCACCGCCGACCCGGCGCGCCAGCGCTCGAGCCCCTCCCGGGCCGCAACCCGCGTCTCCGCCAGGTGGCGGCGGACGGGCTGGTCGAGACGGGGGTCGAGGAAGTGGTGGGCGCTCCAGACCTCGGCCGGCTCGAATCCCCGGGAGAGCTTGTGCTCCCCCCCGGCGCCTCCCTCGAAGACCTGCCTCCCGAAACCGATGCACTCCTCCACCGAGTGGTAGAGCGCGACGTTGAAGTGCAGGAATGGGTGCTCCTCCGCCGCGCCCCAGTAGCGGCCGAAGAGCCGGCCGGGCGAGGCCACGTTGAACGCCATGGCCACCAGCTTCCCCTCCCGGCGCGCCTCCACCACCTCGAGCGAGCCGGGCATGGTGCGCATCACCCGCTCGTGGAAGGACCGGTCGAGGAACTTCATCCCCCACTCCATCCGCGAGACCGAGCGCTCGTGCAGCCGGGCCACGTCCCGCGCCCAGGCCGCCGGCCGCTCCCCCAGTTCGTCACCGCGGACGGTGCGGATGGCGATCCCCTGGGTGGCGGGTGCGCAGCGCTCCCGCCGGATGGCGTTGCGCCGCTTGGAAGTGAAGCGGGCCAGGAAGTCGTCCATGGTCGCGTACCCGTGGTTCACCCAGTGGAACTGGAAATCCACCCGCAGGGCGAGCCCGGCCTCCTCGAGCTCCAGGGCGTCCCCGACCGGCAGGTGGAGGACGTGGATGGAATGGAGCCCCTCGTCGGCGCAAAGCTCCCGCAGGGCGGCGACGGCGGAGCGGGCCATCTCGCCCCGATCCTCCCCCTGGGCGACGAGCAGGCGCCGCCCGGTGGCCGGTGTGAACGGGACCCCGACCACGAGCTTCGGGTAGTAGGCGATCCCGGCCCGTTCGGCGGCCGCGGCCCACTGCCAGTCCCGGCCGAAGTCTCCGTGCGAATCGGTCCGCGACCAGGCAGGGAGGGCCGCCACCGTGCGCCCCCCGCGCCGGAGGAGGAGGTGGCGCCCGGTCCACCCGTTTCCCGGGGCGGCGGCCCCGGACTGCTCCAGGGCGTCGAGCCAGGCGTGGGAGAGGAACGGCGTGGCCTGGTCGGGCTCGTGGGCCCAGAGGCGATCCCACTCGACGGCCGGGACGTCGGAGATGCTGGAGCGGACGTGGACCTCGAGCGTGGACACGTCGGGGGTCATAGCCCGTGGCGCTTTACGGCGCCGCGGGCTCCTGCTAGTCGCAAGGGATGCGCTTCTCGCCCGCTACGTGGGTCGCACTGGCCCTGGCAGCCCTCCCGGCCGTCGCGTCCGCCTGGATCTACCCGGAGCACCGCAACATGGCGGTGGCCGGTGTGCAGAAACTCCCGCCGGGGGAACGGGTGGCCCTCGACGCGCTCTGGGGCGAGGCCCGCAAGGTCCTGCCCGGAAGGCTCTGCCTGGCGCTCAGCGAGGGAGACCAGGGGCTCAGGCCCGGATGCATCGACTTCGCGGCCCTCCCCGCCATGTCGGCCGACCACTCCTGCAGCCCGAGGGAGGTCGTCGAGCAGACGCTCCCCGGCGATTGGATCCTCGACGTGGCGCGCGTGGCCGCGGAGACCCAGGCCAACCTGGACAAGGCCCGCAACCGGGACCAGTCGCTGAACGCCATCGCCACCTCCAACCTGGCGCTCCAGGCGGCCGACCCCGCCTACGTGAGCCGTGCGGGGGCCAACAACGCCCACTTCCTGCTTCCGCGCGTGAACAACGACGGGGCGGCCTACACCCGCGACGCGGTCAAGGAGGGCGCCCCGCTCAACGCCATGGGGATGTATTTACAGTACCACATGGCGGCGCTCGAGCTGGCCCAGCGCTACGCGTCGAACCCGCCGCCGCCGGCCGAGCGGCCGGCCGCCGCGCTGCGCATCCTGGCCACCGAGGGCTACGCGCTCCACTGGATCGAGGACGTCTACGCCGCCGGCCACGTGGTCGGCACCTGGGGAAGCGACGCCTGGCGCAAGGGGACGCACGACTACTACAACGAGTTCGGCTACGACGGGGTCACCTGGGGAGGCGAGGCGATCGTCCTCTTCGGCGACTCCTTCATGCGGGACGCCGACCTCCGGCGGGGATCCGACGCGGTGGCGCACAGCCTCGAGCAGCTCGTGGCCGCCCTGCGCCCCGGTGACGAGCTCGGCGTGCTGGCCATCTCCTTCGGCCGCCCAGCGGCCGAGATCTTCGGCTTCGACTCCTGCATGGAGGAGGTCCAGCCGTCGGTGGCGGGGGCCGACGGCCTGGCGCGCCACTTCACCCCCATCGTCCAGGCCATGCCGGTGCCCGGCCGGGGCGAGGGCGACGTCCACCTGCCCCGCTTCCGCGAGGAGCTCGGCCCCTTCATCGGCGCCTTCTCGTCCATCACGGGGAACGTGGGCTGGGGTGGATTCGGCACCGACACGGCGCAGTTCTACGGGTCGCTCTCGGCCGGCCTCCGGCTCGGCTTCGGCGCCGAGAGCCTGACCGGATCGGTCGGCACGGGGCTCGCCTTCATCGACGCCGGCATCACCATGCAGTCGGCCCAGACCGACGCGTGCGATGGGGGAGCGGTCTGCTCGGTCCTCGGCACCAGCGCCTTCTTCCCGCGCGTCCCCGCCCGCACCGGGCTGCGGCTCGGCATCCGGATGCCCTTCTGGCTCATCCCCGGAGACATGCTCGTCCTGGGACCCATCCTCGCGCTGGTGTCGCCGAGTTCCCTCAGCTCTGTGGGGGTGGCCGCGGCGAGCGGCGGGCTCCTCCCCTACGAGCGGAGCTTCGGCATCGGCCTCGGCACCCTCCAGATCGTCATCGGGCGCGAGGTGGACACGGTGCTCTACGGCTACCTCTCCGACGTCGTGGTTCTCGTGCCCGTCGGCCCGCCGCCCGCGCCTGAGTCCACCTTCGGGGCCGCCCAGCTCCGGTCGATCGCGCTGAGCTTCCCGATCGTGGAGTGGACGCCATTCCGCACCTTCGCCACCCAGCTGGTCTTCGCCACCGTGGTGCAGTTCGGTTTCGGGGTGGAGATCCCCTTCACGAGTCCGGTGGTCTTCCCGGAAGGCTACGGCAACGCGGCCCTCACCCCCTCCTACAACTTCTACTTCCGCGGCCAGTTCGACGGCCGCTACTTCTTCGGCTCGCGGGACGACCTGGCGCCCCCTCGATGACCTCCCCCTTCTCGCGACGCTTCGTGGTGCGCTGGTCCGACGCCGACGCGAACGGCCACCTGCGCAACACCGCCTACCCCGAGTTCGCCAACGACACCCGGGTGGCCCTCCTCGCCTCGTTCGGCTATCCGTGGACCCGGTTCCAGTCGCTCCACCTCGGGCCGGTGCTCTTCCGCGAGGAGATCGAGTACCGGCGCGAGGCGGCCATCGGCGAGGAGGTGCTGGTGGACGCCCTCTGCGCCGGGATCGCTCCGGACGCCTCCCGCTGGTCGATCCGGCACCGGCTCTGGAAGGCCGACGGCACGGAGATGGCCGTGGTCACGGTGGTGGGGTCCTGGATCGACCTGGAGGCGCGCCGCGCCGTGGCGCCGCCCGCAGACCTGACGAAGGCCTTTCACTCCATGCCGAGGAGCGAGCCCTTCACCGAGCTGGCGGCGATCCGCAGGAAGTAGGGGAAGGCGGGGGGCTACCCCTCGAGAGCAGGAGCCGGTCGCGCGGCGATGCCAGCGTCGAGCGCGCTGGGCATGACGCCGAGGTAGCGGAGCATGCGGTACTGGTGCTGCCGGAGGCCGCGCACCGAGACGCGCGCCCGCGCCACCGCCAGGACATCGGCAAGCATGGCGACCGCCCGGTCGTGGAACTCGCGCACCCGGGAGAGATCGACGTAGACCTCCGCGTCGCCCGGAAGCCCCTCGATTCGACTCTGGATCACCTGGACGGAATCGATGTCGAAGGCGCCATCCATCCGGATGACGAGACTCGCCGACTGAACTGGTTGCATTTTGGTGTGCTCCGCTGGAGTGAGCCGGCCCCCCACGAGCACCGACCTTCGCATGATAGGTCGGGAAGGCCGGGATGGCAACGTCACGAACGCCTTATTTCGTGCCGATTTCGTGATGATTTTCTCAGCCCACCCCCACCGGGGTGACCCCAAGGCGAGTGCGACAATGTGCACCACCGTGATCTCCCGCGGACGGGCGCCGACCCGGCCGCCCCTTAGATCCCGCACCCATGCCCGCTGCTCCCCGCCGTTCCCTCCTCCCCCATGAGCACGGGGCCTACGGCCAGATCGCCCTGCCGCTCGCCTGCGGGCTCGCGCTGGGGCGCCCGGGCGCGCCCGCCATCCTCCTCGCCGCGGGCGCCTTCGCGGGCTTCCTCTCCTACGAACCTCTCCTCGTCGCCTCGGGGAACCGGGGGAACCGTGCTCGGGAGGAGGACGGGCCCCGCGCCAGGCGCCTCGCCGCCCTGCTGCTCGCCGTCGCCGTGGCGCTCGCCGGGGCGGGGTTCCTGCTCGCCTCGCCGGAGGCGCGCCTCGCCGCGGCGGTCCCCCCGGTGCTCGCCGCGGCCATCGCCCTCCTCGTCCGGCTCGAGTTCGAGCGCACCGTGGCCGGCGAGGTGGCCGTGGCGGTCGCCCTCTCCTCCGCCGGCTTCCCGGTGGCGGTGGCCTCGGGCGCGACCCCAGGCACGGCCGGCGCCGCCTGGCTGGCCTGGTCCCTCGGCTTCGCGGCGACCACCTTCGCCGTGGAGGTGGTGCTCACCCGGGCCCGCGCCCCGGCGCGCGACCCCGGTCCGGCCGCGGCGGCGGGGGTGGTGCTCCTCCTGGGGACGGCGGTGGCGCTCTCCGCGGCGGGCGTCGTCCCCCGCGCCGTGCCCTGGGCCGTCGCGCCCCTGGCGCTCGCTTCACTCGCAGTGATTGGCCTGCGCCTGCCGGCCCGCAGGCTCCGCGTGGTGGGGTGGACCGCGCTGGCCGGGAGCGCCGCGGCGCTCGCCGTCCTGCTCGCCGGGTTGCGCCGGTAGCGCCGCCCCGGAGGTCCGTTCCTGGCAGGGGGGCCGACCCGCTGCTAGATTCACCGGGGTGCGCGTCCTCCTCTCCAACGACGACGGCGTCAACGCGCCCGGCCTGGCGGCGCTGGCCGCCGCCTTCCCCGACGACGAGGTCTGGGTGGTGGCTCCCGACCGGGAGCAGTCGGCCTCCAGCCACGCCATCTCCCTGCACCGGCCGCTGCGGATCGTGGACCTGGGGGGACGCCGCTTCTCGGTGGACGGCACGCCCACCGACGCCGTCTACCTGGCGCTCAACCATGTCCTGCGCGGACGCCCGCCCGACCTGGTGCTCTCCGGCGTGAACCACGGCCCCAACCTGGGCAACGACGTCCTCTACTCGGGCACGGTGGCGGCGGCCATGGAGGGGGCGCTCCTGGGCGTCTCGGCCATCGCCGTCTCGCTGGCGGCCCGGCCGCCCCACGACTTCGGCCCGGCGGCGGCCTTCGCGGCGGCGTTGGCCCGGCGCGTGGCCTCGCAGCCTCCCGCCACGCCCACCCTCTTCAACGTGAACGTGCCGGCCGGCCCGGTGAAGGGGTACCGCCTCACGCGGCTGGGCGTGCGGACCTACGGCAACGAGGTGGTGGAGAAGCTCGACCCGCGCGGCCGCAGCTACTTCTGGATCGGCGGCGACGCCAGCCACCAGGACATCCCCCTCTCCGACTGCAACACCGTCTTCGACGAGGGGCTGGTGGCGGTGACCCCGCTCCACCTCGACCTGACCCACGACGGGCTGCTCGGCGGGATGGCCGGCTTCTCCATCCCCGGCTACCGCAGGGAGCTCGACCCGTGACCCGGCGGCACGTCGCCGGGGCGCTCGCCCTGGCGACGCTGTCCCTGGCGACGCTGTCCGGCTGCGCCTCCCGCCAGCGGACGCCGGAGGAGGTCTCCGGCCAGCGCGCGCCCCCCTTCCCGCTCGGCCCCGGGGACGCGCACGTCGAGCCGGAACTGGTCGGGACCACGCACGTGGTGCGGAAGGGCGACACCCTCTACCGGATCGCCCGGACCTACGGCATCGACCCGCGCGAGCTGATGGACGCGAACGGGATCACCGACCCGACCACGCTCGCCCCCGGCCAGGAGATCTTCGTGCCCGGCGCCTCCCGCCCGCTCGAGGTGGCGTCGCACCCCGCGGGCTCCGCGGGCGGGTCGGCCACGGCACCCGACCCCGACCCCGATCTCCTGCCCCGCAAGGGCGGGAGCGCCACGCTCCAGTGGCCGCTCAAGGGGGGGATCCTCTACCGGGGCTTCGGCGTGAAGCAGGGGCAGCGCCACGACGGCATCGACCTCTCGGCGCCCGAGGGCACGATCGTCCGGGCCGCCGCGTCGGGCGAGGTGGTCTACACCGGCAGCCAGGACGGCTACGGGACCATCGTGATGCTCCGCCACTCCGGATCGCTCATCACGCTCTACGCCCACAACAGCGCCGTCCTGGTGAAGCACGGCGACCGGGTGGAGGCGGGAACCCCCGTCGCCAAGGTGGGCATGTCGGGGCGCACCACCGGTCCGCACCTCCACTTCGAGGTGCGGGAGGGGACGCGCCCGCGCAATCCCCTCCTCTACCTCCCCTGATGGCCGGGCCGGCCTTTGAGGTAGAGTCCGCCGCCATGGAATCGATCGCCGACCTCCTGCGCCGCACCATCCGCGACGTCCCCGACTTCCCCAAGAAGGGCATCGTCTTCAAGGACATCACGCCGGTCCTCGGCGACGCCGCAACCTACAGGCGGGTCGTGGACGAGCTGGTGGCCCGGTGGAAGCCAGAGCGGATCGACCAGGTGGTGGGCATCGAGTCGCGGGGCTTCATCTTCGCGGCCCCCCTGGCCTACGCGCTGGGTGCCGGCCTCTCCATCGCCCGCAAGCCCGGCAAGCTGCCCTGGGAGACCATCCGCGAGAGCTACCTGCTCGAGTACGGCGAGGACGGGCTCGAGCTGCACATCGACTCGGTGGAGCCCGGGGAGCGGGTCCTGGTGGTGGACGACCTGCTCGCCACCGGCGGCACCGCCGGCGCCGTGGGGCGGCTCGTCACCCGCCAGGGCGCGGAGCTCGTGGGGTACGCCGTCGTGGTCGAGCTGGCGTTTCTCGACGGCAGGCGCGGGCTGGGGCCCGTCAAGGTGGACTCGCTGGTGACGTTCTAGGACCCCGCCCATGCCCGGTTCCGCGACGAAGTACGAGGCCGTCCCGGTCCTCTCCGCCTGGGACGAGACCCCCTCCCTTCGCGCCCTGCGCGTGGGGCTCGGGCCTCTCTCCTCGAGCCACGCCGCCCCCGGTCAGGTGGTGAAGCTCCGCGCCCCCTCCGGCGAGGCCTACTTCGCGCTGGCCAGCGCCCCCTCGCCCGACGGCAGCGCCGACCTGCTCGTGAAGCGCGGCGGCAGGATCGCCGACGAGATCATCCTGGCCGCCGCTCCCGGCGCGCGGATCGAAACCAGCGCCCCCTTCGGGAAGGGCTTCCCCATCGCCCAGGCCGAGGGGCGCGACCTGCTCCTCTTCGCGGCCGGCTCGGGGATCGCACCCGTCCGCGCCCTGCTCCAGCACGTCGTCTCCCACCGCAACCGCTTCCGGCGGGCCACCCTCTTCTACGGCCAGCGGCGCGGCGCCGACTTCGCCTACCGGGCCGAGCACCTCGACTGGGAGCGGCACGGGATCCGGGTGGTCCTGTGCCCCTCCGACGCCGACGAGGCCTGGCCGGGCGTGCGCGGCCGGGTGCAGGAGGTGGCGCGGGCGCTCCTGCTCGGCGGCTCCGATCCGGCCGGCACCGAGGCCTACGTCTGCGGGATGACCGCCATGGTGAACGACGTGAAGGGAACCCTCGCCGAGGCCGGGGTGAGCCCGGACCGGGTGCACCTCAACTTCTAGCCGCGCCGTCAGCCGGTGGTCTTGAAGGCCCGGAAGGCCAGCATGGTCTCGGTGTCCCGGATGCCGGGGACCTTCTGCAGCCGGTCGGGGATGAGGTCGCCGAAATCGTCGTATCCGGCGGCGTAGAGCTTCACGAGCAGGTCGAACGGGCCGGTGATCGAGTGGACCTCGGAGACCCCGTCGATCTCCATGACCGCGTTGGCCACCTCCTCGAGGCGGCCCGGCTCCACCCGGAGCAGCACGAATGCGAATCGCATGGGGATTTCCCTATCACGGCCGGGCTGGCGCGTCGTCGTGCCAGTCGGCGGTCGCCTCGAGCCACATGGCGAGCCCGGCCCACTCGCCCCAGGGGGCGAACCAGCCGCCCAGCACCTTGTCGGAGGGCTGCCGCTTCCGGCCGCGCAGCTCGGCGATCTTCCGGCGCGTCCAGGAGTCGAGGGCGAGCCCCTCGTGGCGTCCCAGCAGGCGCATCAAGTGCTCGGCCGCGTAGGGCCCGAATCCATCGAGCTCGAGGACGAGGCGGCGCAGGTCGGCGGGCGGGATGGCCGGGTCGCGCCACGATTCGAGATCCAGCCGTCCGGAGGCCACGTCCCGGGCCAGCCTGCGGAGGAAGGG
>CAIQRS010000062.1 GCA_903874275.1 uncultured Anaeromyxobacter sp. | reverse complement strand
GTGCACGTCGCGACGGAGGTGGCCCGGGGGCTCGCCCATGCCCACGCCGAGGGGGTGATCCACCGTGATCTCAAGCCCGCGAACGTGTTCGTCACGAACAAGGGTCAGGTGAAGATCCTCGACTTCGGGATGGCGCATGCGTTCGGGCGCCGCCGACTCTCCGGGGGCACGCCGGCCTACATGGCCCCGGAGCAGTGGGAGGACGAGCCGGAGGACGAGCGGACCGACGTCTTCGCGCTCGGCGTGATGCTCTTCCGGATGCTGACGGGGGAGTACCCGTTCCCGGAGGGGCAAGGGAGGTGGGCCGCGGAGCCAGCGGCGGTGCCGAAGCTGGACGTTCCCGGTGCGCCGGGGCTCTCGGAACTGGTCGAGAAGATGCTCGATCGGGCGACCAAGGCGCGGCCTCGCGACGGCGCCGCGGTGCTGGCGGCGCTCACGCCCATCGAGGACCGGCTGCGGGCGAAGCCGGCCGACGGCAAGCTGCCGGAGCACGCGAAGCGGAGGAAGGCGATCTTCCGCGACCTGCTGGCGGAGCTCAAGCGACGCCACGTCTTCCGCGTGATGGTGTGGTACGGGATCTTCTCCTTCGCCGTGCTCCAGGTGACCGAGCCGATCATGCACGGGGCGGGGCTTCAGGACTGGGTGCTGAAGGTCGTGCTCGTGACTCTCGCCCTGGGATTCCCGGTAGCCGTGATCCTGGCCTGGGTCTACGACCTGACGGCCCAGGGGGTGAAGCGGACGCCTACGGCCTCGGGGCCGCCGCTGTCCCGGAGTTCCCGGTTCCTCATGCCCCTGTCGGTGTCGGTCACGGTACTCGCCCTCGTCGGGGCCGGAGGCGGCGCCTGGTACGCCTGGAAGCAGTCTGGCGAGCGAGGGAAGGCGGCGCCCACTGTCGCGCCATCCATCGCGGTGCTGCCCTTCGCCGACATGAGCCCGGGGAAGGATCAAGAGTACCTGGCGGATGGGCTGGCCGAGGAGATCCTCAATGTCCTCGGCCGGGTCGATGGGCTGAAGGTCATCGGCCGCACTTCATCCTTCTTCTTCAAGGGGAAGACCGTCGAGCCAGGTGAGATCGGGAAGAAACTCGGGGTGAACTCGCTCCTGGAGGGTAGCGTTCGCCGCGACGGGAATCGCATCCGGGTCAGTGCACAGCTCGTGAACGCCGTCGACGGAGCCCGGCTCTGGTCGGAGAGCTACGACCGGGAAATGGGCGCGGTCCTGGCCATCCAGGACGACGTCGCTCGGGACGTGGCCAGCGCGCTGAGGGTCAGAATGGTGCTTGCGGCCCGCGAGCCTGGGAATCCGGCACCGGAGGCCTACTCTCTCTACTTGCAGGGCAACGAGATCCTCAACGAATACCAATTCGATGGGACCGGGTGGACCGACGTGGTCGCCCGTGCCATTGCTGCATACAAGGGTGCCGTCGCGGCCGACCCGACTCTCGCCCCCGCCTGGGCTCGTCTCGCGATGTTTCTGTTGTATCAGGACTGCACGAACTCCGGGTGCAAAGAGAGGAATGAAAGGGCGGCCCGCGAGGCTGCGGCTCGGGCCATCGAACTCGCTCCCGGGGACAGCGTAGGGTACTCGGCGCGCGGGTGGCTGAGGATGCAACTGGATCGGGACTGGGCCGGAGCCCGGTCCGACATCGAAAAGGCGATTCGCCTCAAGCCGGGCGGCGGACACGCCATCGCGCTGCTGGGGCTCGCCGACGCGGCGCTGGGTCGACTCGATGACGCCATCCAAGGCTTCAAGAAGTCCGTGGAACTGAACCCGTTGGACCCATACCCTTGGTGGGAGTTGGCCGTTCTCCTCAACGCGAAAGGAGACTATGCAGGCGCGCGAGCGGCGGCCCGGGCTGCCACCGCGATCCTCCCCAATTATGTGGTCGCGAAAGACGAGCTGATGAAAGCGGACCTCCTCGACGGGCACGGTGACCGGGTCCTTGTTGATGCCTCCCAGGACAAGGACAGCGAGAACAGGCTCTACTGGACGGCCCTGGCCGAGCATTCGCTTGGGCATCCACAGGCGGCGGCGTCCGCTCGCGAGCAGTTAGTCAGCCAATTCGGCGCGGAGAACCCCTTGCCGGCAGCAGCAGTCGAGGCTTGGCACGGCCGCCTGAACCAATCCTTCGCGTTGCTCGACAGGTCATTCCATGGGAGGGGGATGGTGGGTAGCGCCCAATCTGGATTGGTTCGATTCGACCCCCTGCTCCGCAACCTCCACTCCGACCCACGGTGGAAGGACTTTCTCCGCAAGATGAACCTGCCGGTGGACTGAGCGTCACGGGTCGAGGCGGCCTGCCCAGACACTGCCCAACGGGTGGCCGGAGCCGCCCTCCTGGACGGGCCAGCAGCGGTCACGCCCAGCCGCCGTCCGGGTGGATGGATAGCTATGATATAGCTATGATTCGTTCGGTGAAGCGGATCGCCGGGCGCATCGTCGAGCCGGCACACGAGGAGCCGCGTTACCTGCTCCTCGGAGCGACGGCGGATGGTCGCAGTGCGGCATTGGTCTTCGCGCGGCGCGGCGAGAGGCTCCGCCCGATCAGTTGCCGCGCGATGCGGAGGAAGGAGAAGGAGGCGTACGATGCAGCGACGTAGGAAGACCGCCGGTGCGCGGAAGATGAAGAACGCCACCGCTCGCCGTGACGCGACACTGCGCGAATTCGAACAGAAGGACCTCGGTGACGACATCGCATCGGAGGGGGCCGCCGTCGTCGTCCGTCCTCAGCGGCCGACGTCCATCCTGCTCAGCGACGAGTTGAAGGAGGCCCTTCGGCGGCGTGGCCGCGAGCTGGGAGTCGGGTACCAGACCGCGGCCAAGATGATCCTCGCGAAGTACGTGAATGCGAGGCTCTGACGCGGCCGGTGAACTGCTGAGGGAAGGGTAGTCGCGTGCCGGCTCGGACGATGCAGGTGTGTGGGTTGGGAACGCCATTCACTATTCGGCAAGTTCCTCTGACTTGACCTGCCTTACGATGTCGCCTCGGTGTCACGCCCCCTCGCCGCCAGTCGTGCTCGCTCCGGTGTTTCCGCCCACTTGTCGCGCCCGGTCGCCCCGGGAAGCGACCCATACCGACAGTGTCTCGAGCCCGGCTTACAGGACGGCTTCCTGGGAGCCGCCGTTCGCGGGACTTGCGCCAGATGCGTGATGGCAACTTCGGTCCAGGGTGAGAGGTGTCGCGTTCGAGGTGCTCCTACGCAAGCTTGGCGGCCTGCTCTGCCGCCCGACGAAGTGCTGCCTGGACGTCACCTGTTCGAGCGCCGGTTGCTACGCCGTGGCGGGCCACGATGGCACCAGCGGCCATGAACAATTCCGCGCTGGGCGGGGGAAGTCCGGCCGGGTCCGACGCGTCCGACCCGTCGAGCGGCCGTGTCACGCTGGGTGCGGGTCCGCCTGGAAACGCGTAGACGCTGGAAACGCCAGCAAAAACACCGCCTTCAAGTCCCGTAGGGGTCACCAAGTGCCCCGTCACCGTCGTCCCGGTGGCGGGGTTTTTCATTGATGGCGTCCCGTAGGCTGTAACCTTGGCTGTAACCTCCAGGGCGAAGCATGCGGTGCAGAAGCTCTGCCGCATGCTCAACGTCGCGCCCAGCGGCCTCTACGCCGGTTCGGGCCGCCTTTCTGTCAGGCAGCCCGCAGGGCCTGAAGCTCCTCCCGGCTTGCCCGTGCGAACTCGGTGATGGTGTCGGCGTTGCGGTCGTCCATCATGCGGCGCACCTCGGAAGCCTCTCGCGGAGGCCCCATGGCGAGGTCCACGACGAACTTCAGCGCACGGTCGGCGGCGGCGACGACGGCGTCGGACGCCAGGAGCGTGATCCGGCCGCGCAGCGCGAAGGCCCCCGTCAGCTTTGCGTAGTCCACGGTCGAGCTGGAGAGCGCGCCGGCGTAGAGCGTGGCCAGCTCGTCCATGAACCTGCCGTAGAGCTCCTCGCGCTTCGCCCGTTCGGCGGAGAGACGCGCGGCCCGGTTCTGCGCGGTGGTGGTCATCCAGGTGGTGGCGAAGGAGGTCACGCCGCCGACGACCGTTCCGGCGAGCGCCGAGAAGGTGGAGATGAGAGCGGGGTCCATGGTGTCCTCCGAGGGTCAGGCGGTGAGGTTCAACACCTGGCGGTGATGGCGCGGCGCGAGCACCTCGCGAACCACGAGGTCGGCGACGTCGGCGCGGGAGATGGTCGTCATCCGCTCGCCCGAGAACCGCTCGATCTCGCGCCAGCGGCCGGTGCCCGGAGTGTTCACCAGCCGTGCCGGGCGGACGATCACCCAGTCGAGCCCGCTTTCGGAGACCACCGCCTCCTGCCGGTCCTTGTCGGCGTAGATGCGCCCGAGGAGGAGCGGCAGGAGCAAACGGTCGTAGACGAATCCGCCGTGGCCGCGGCTGTCGCCGGCGCCCATGCCGGTGATGCAGACGAGCCGGGACACGCCCGCCTCCTTCATCGCGGCCACCAGGTTTCGCGTCCCCTCGGAGAGGAGGGTCACCGTTCGGAGAACGAGCGGCGTCCCCAGCGCACTCACCACCGCGTCGACGCCGCGGACGGCGCGGACGAGGGAGACCGCGTCAAGCGCGTCGCCCTGCACGACCTCGACGCCCGGCCCCGCCCCGTCGAGCGCCGACGGATTCCGGGCCAGCGCCCGCACGCCGAGCCCGGCCTCCCCGGCATGGTTCAGGATCTCCCGGCCGGTGGGACCTGTTGCACCCACGACGAGGATCCGGCGCGACGCGCCAGGCGTGAATGGGGTACCTGGATCGCTCATGTCGGTACCCTTTCGATATCTGGTATACATTGTCAACCAGGCACATCCGGGTAACCACCCCGAGGAGGCACGGAGATGGACCCCCGCGTGGAGCAGGTGGAGCACGCCATGGCACTCATCGGCGGCCGCTGGCGGCCGGCCATCATGTACGCGCTCGTGAACCAGGGCGTGCAGCGCTTCTCCGCATTGCGGCGCCTCATCCCCGGCGTGAGCCAGCGGATGCTCACGAAGCAGCTCCGCGACCTGGAGCGCGCCGGTCTCGTCTCGCGGACGCTCTACCCGGAGGTTCCGCTACGAGTGGAATACGCGGTCACCGACCTCGGCCGGAGCCTCTCGCCCATCTATCGCCAGGTGTGCCACTGGGCCGACCGCCACTGGTCCTCGGTGGAGCGGGCCCGGGCGCGCCGCTCCTGACGCTCCCGGGGCTCCACCGGCGCCTCGGCGCGACCACCGCGTGCGAGGCCCTCGGGTGGCTGCTGTCCGGGAAGGTCGGCTCGACGATCGAATAGGCGTGGCCGTCGTCCCGGCGGGGAATTCCGCGAGAACCCCCTTCTGGGGCAGTGCTCGCGCGAGACTTGCAGTTCCGCCCGGACGGCGGGAGAAGCGCAGGTGGGTGAGGGCCCGAAATCGAAAGTTCCTGGCGTATCTTGCGGCGCCCGCCCTGGTCGGCGCCGCCATCGCCTTGCGCAGCGCCGTCCTCGGGAGCACGGGAGGGCCCGAACCCGATCTCCTGCTCTCGGCCGTGGCCATCGCAGGAGCCCTTGGCGGCTTCGGTCCCGCAGCCGTGGCGACGGCGGTGGGCCTCGTGGAGGAGATCTACTTCCAGACCGAACCCGTGAGGACGTTCCTCGTCCCCAAGCACCGGGATCAGGTCGAACTCGCCATCTTCCTGGTGAGCGGCATCGCCATCGGAGTCACCTTCGAGTTCCTGCGGCGACTCCGGCGCCGGGAAGCAGCGGTGCGCCGGACGCTGCTCATGATCACCCAGTGCAACGAGGCGATCCTTCGTGCTCGCGCCGAGGAACAACTTTACGCCGACATCTGCAGGGTGATCGTGGACGTGGGCGGCTATCGCATGTGCTGGGTGGGGCTTGCGGAACGCGACGATCGGAAGACGGTCCGTCCCGTGTCCCATGCCGGTCACGAGGACGGCTACCTCGGGTTCGTCGACGTCGTCTGGGCCGACGAACCGCGGGGGCGAGGCACGACGGGCACGGCCATCCGGGAGAGGCGAATGGTCGTGGGGCAGAACTTCTCCACCGACTCGTCGATGGTGCCCTGGAGGAGAGAGGCGCGCCGGCGCGGCTATCGGTCCGTGACCTCCCTCCCTCTCATCCTGGACGGCGACGTCCTCGGCGCCATCGTCATGTACTCGGGCGACGTCGCGGCGTTCACGGAGGACGAGCTCGGATACCTCGGGAGGCTCACGGACGAGGTGGCCTTCGGCGTGGGCGCCATCCGGCAGCGCCAGGCCAGGGACCGGGCGGTCGCGGAGAAGGACGAGGCGGTGCAGCAGCGCAAGGAGCGCGAGCGGTTCCTCGACATGGTGCTGGCCACGTCCCTGGACGCGTTCTGGGTGGTGGACAACACGGGGCAACTCCTGGAGGCCAACGACGCCGCGTGCAGCATGCTCGGGTTCACCCGGGAGGAACTGCTCGCCCGGGGGATCGGGGACGTCGAGGAGGCCATGGGGGCCGAGGAGATCGCGGACCGCATGCAGGAGATGGTGAGGGCCGGCGGCGCCCGGTTCGAGTCCCGGCATCGCCGAAGGGACGGACGGATCATCGAGGTGGACGTCTCCGCGACGGTCCTGCCCTTCGGCGGGGGGCGGGTCGTCGCATTCATCCGGGACATCACGGAGCGCCGGAGGGCCGAGAGGACGTTGCAGGCGAGCCAGGAGCGGCTCCAGGAGGCGCAGCGGCTGGCCCACCTGGGCAACTGGGAGCTCGACCTCCAGACCGGCGTCCTCTCCTGGTCCGAGGAGATCTTCCGCATCTTCGAGATCGATCCGGCGAGGTTCGGGGCGTCCTACGAGGCCTTCCTCGCAGCCATCCACCCGGGGGATCGCGCAGCGGTGGACGCTGCCTACCAGCGCTCCCTGGAGACGCGGGCCCCGTACGAGATCACCCATCGGCTCCTCCTGCCGGACGGCCGCGTCAAGTTCGTGCAGGAGAACTGCGAGACCTTCTACGGTCCCGACGGCACGTCGCTGCGCTCGCTGGGCACCGTGCAGGACGTCACCGAGCGCAAGCAGGCCGAGGCCGCCGTCCGGGCCAGCGAGGCGCTCCTGCGCGCCATCGCCAACTCCAGCCCCGACTCCATCTTCGCGAAGGACCGGGAGGGAAGGTGGACCTTCGCGAACACGGCGGCGCTCCAGGTCGCCGGGAAGCCCGCCGATGAGGTCCTGGGCAGATCCGATGCGGAGATCATGGGCGACGTCGCGCTGGTGAGGACCCTGGCGAGCAATGATCGCGAGGTCCTGGAGACGGGCACGGCCCGGAGCTTCGAGGAGGTCGTCGACACTCCGACCGGAATGCGCCGGTTCCTGTCGACCAAAGCGCCCCTTCGCGATCCCGCCGGGCACGTCGTCGGGATCGCCGGCGTCGCCAAGGACGTGACGGAGATCCGCAAGCTCCAGGACCAGATCGCGGTCGCGTCGCGGCTCGCCGCGATGGGGACGCTCGTGGCGGGCGTCTCCCACGAGGTGAACAGCCCCCTCGCCGGCGTGCTGGCGGGCGCCGGGGTGGCCTCCGAGGACGTGAAGGAGGCGCGCCGCCTCCTCGACGAGGACACGCCGACGAGCCGGGCGGAGACCGCCCGCCTGCTCGACGAGGGGCTCGACTCCCTCGCCGACGTGCAGGCCGGAAGCCAGCGGATCGCTCAGATCGTCAAGGACCTGGCGCTCTTCGCCCGTCCCGACCCGCTGCGGGCCCGGGTGCGGATCATCGAGGTCGTCAGCCAGGCCATGCGCTGGCTGCCCGCGTCCGTGGGAACCACGGTGACCCTCCGCGTGGAGGACCGGGGGGCGCCCGACATCCTGGCCTCGTTCGGTCAGATCGGTCAGGTGCTCGTGAACCTGGTCACGAACGCCGCCAAGGCCATGCCCCGGGGCAGGAAGGGTGAGGTCGTCGTCCGG
The DNA here is from genome assembly GCA_903874275.1 of uncultured Anaeromyxobacter sp. Lineage (GTDB taxonomy): Bacteria > Myxococcota > Myxococcia > Myxococcales > Anaeromyxobacteraceae > CAIOAK01. The sequence continues at coordinate 56,104 of CAIQRS010000062.1, read as the reverse complement.
CTCGGGCCGGGCAGCCCGGGGATGGCTCGCATCGAGGTGATCGACCACGGTGTGGGCATGGCCCCGGACGTGGTCGAGCGGATCTTCGACCCGTTCTTCACGACGCGGGCCGCAGGGGAAGGCACCGGGCTCGGACTGCCCATCATCCACGCCATCGTGACGGCCCACGGAGGGACCATCACGGTCGAGAGCGAGGTCGGCATGGGCTCGACGTTCCGGGTGGAGTTGCCTGCGGCGCCTGCGGAGGCGTGAACTCGCCCTACCGGTTCCAGAAGGTCAGGGACACCGCCACGAGGACGGCCAGCGGCCCGACGGCCACGGCCAGCATGGTGGCGACCCGTAGCAGGACCCTCGGCGCGCTCTCCCGGTCCCGTCGGCGTCATCTCGGCGGTCGCCGACGCCATGGACACCTTCGAGATCCCGGCCGCCGCCTTCCCAAGGCCAGCGACGCCATGCCCAATGGCGGCAAGCTGACTCTCCTGACGGAGAACGTCACCTGGCCCCGTGCACCTGCTCCTCACCGACGTCGTGCTGCCCGGAAGAGGGGGCCCGGAGATCGCGCGCCTCGTCGTCGCGAAGAGGCCCGACGTGCGGGTTCTCTACATGTCCGGATTCAGCCAGGATGAGATCGGCAGGAACGGTGTCCTCGACGAGGGCATCGACTTCATCGCGAAGCCATTCACCCCGGACGCGCTCCGGAGGCGGGTGAGAGAAGTTCTCACCCGGCGGTAGGACTTCGTCCCGCCGGTGCCGGGACGAACGCCATCGCTCGCTCCGCCAGCGCGGTGATGGTGAGGGAAGGGTTCACCCCGGGATTCGCCGAGATCGCCGACCCGTCCACGACGTAGAGCCCCTCGTACCCGAACACGCGGTGGCAGGCATCGATGACCCCTTCCTCGGGCGTGGCGCCCATGCACGCGCCGCCCAGGATATGCGCCGTCGTGGGCGTTCCGATCAGCGTCTCGGTGACGAGCGTCGTCGGGACCCCGTCGATCCGCAGCGCCACCCGATCCGCCAGGTCCTTGGCCTCCGGCATGTTCGCCGTCGGCGCCGCTCCCCCCGAGAGCCCCGAGGCGAGGCGGCCGCCCAGGGCGAGGCGCAGCCGCATCGTTCCCTCGATGGTCCGCATGTAGAGGAGGATGAGCGTGGATCGGGCCCAGTCCCGCACGAGCCAGGCGCGAAGATGGGCCAGCGGTCGCCGGGCCACGGCGGCGAAGGTGCGGAGGAAGCGCTCCGCCGGGCCCTCGCCGGAGACGAGGGGGGCCATCAGCAACCGGAAGAAGCCCGAACCCGCGGGGTAGCGGACCGGCTCGAGGTGGGAGTGCGGGTCGGTGTGGAGGATGCTCGTGATGGCGACGCCGCGGGAGACGTCGAGATCCTTCTGAAGCGTCGTCACGCCGATGAGCGCCTCCGAGTTGGACCGAACCCCGTGGCCGAGGCGCGCGGAGAGCCCCGGCAGCCCGTCGGGGCTCGCCCGCAGCTTGAGCAGGAGGGGGATGGTGCCCAGCACGCCGCCAGCGAAGACGACGTTCCGGGCCCGCAGCAGGACACGCTTCCGGAACCACGAGGCGCCCTGCATGGCCTCGACGTCGTACCCCCCGCCCTCCGCCGGCCGCACCCAGGTGACCTCCGTGTCGGCATCGACCCGGGCGCCGCGCCGCTCGGCGAGCCAGAGGTAGTTCCTGTCGAGCGTGTTCTTCGCCCCGTGACGGCAACCGATCATGCAGCCGCCGCACAGCGTGCACCCGGTCCGCGCCGGTCCCTCGCCGCCGAAGAAGGGGTCGGGGACCGTCTCCCCGGCCGCCCCGAAGTAGACCGCGACGCGGACGGGCTCGAAGCCATCCTCGCGGCCGATCTCGGCACCCACGGCGCGGAGCGCCTCGTCGGCGGGGCCGAGGCTGGGGTTCTCCTTCGCGCCCAGCATCCGGAGCGCGGTGGCGTAGTGCGGCGCGAGCTCGGCCTTCCAGTCGGAGAGGTGGGCCCAGGACGACGCCTCGAAGAACGGGTCCTTCGGCGTGGGGAGGGTGTTGGCGTAGACGAGCGACCCCCCGCCGACGCCGACGCCGGAAAGCGCGGTCAGGTGGCGAAGGAAGGTCATCTTGAAGAGCCCCCGGAACCCGAGCCGCGGCATCCACAGCCAGCGCCGGAGGTTCCAGTTAGAGGCGGGGAAATCCTCGGGAGCGAAGCGGCGTCCTTTCTCGAGGACCAGGACCCGGTGCCCCTTCTCGGCGAGGCGCAGGGCCGACACGCTGCCTCCGAACCCGGAGCCCACGATCAGGTAGTCGATCTCCATCCCGTCCCCCCGGCGCGCGTCGGTATCAGGTGGCCCGAGGCTACCTGATCGGAGGAAGGGGATGCCATCGCGGGCCCGGGAGCGCCCGCGACATGGCCGCCGGCGCGGTCACTGCTGGCCCACGGGCACGCGGCCGTGGAAGCTCTCTCACCCACTTCGTCCCGGCCGCTTCGGGGCGATACCACCTGCCTCCCACGTGGAAGGCGAGCAGGAGGGTAGCGCCGGAGGCGAGCGTGACGAGCACCGCGACCAGCAGGGCCGCATCGATCCAGAGCCGCACCCGCGAGTTCATGCTCTGAGTATCCACGCCCCACCCGCCGTCGCCGGACGCTGCCGACCAGCCGCGCTGGCAGGCCGACGAGCGGGGCCGCCGGCGGCGAGAGCTCAGGCACCGCCGGACTTCAGCGAATCCGGTCCCAGCTACGACGGCGCCGACCCCGTCCACGCCGACTGAATCTCCCCCGCCCTCGTCGGTGAGGCCCGGCCCTGTCCTGGTGCCGGTCGCTCGCCCCCTTCCGGGGCGGGCGAACCCGTTCAGATCATCCTGGACCAGGGCAACCGGTTTCCGTGACTGCGGTTACCCGATCACGGACCGAGGGGTTGTTTCGCCTGTTCCCTCTCCACCCATCCCCCGAGCTTGACCGACTGTAGCCGTTCGATTACAGCCTGACCGTGTGGTCGATCCGGCCGCTCCCCGAATTCACCGCGTGGCTGAACGACCTGGCCGATCCGTCGGTCCGCGGCGTGGTGGTCGCCAGGATCAAGCGGAGGAAGCATGAGGAAGCGCATCAAGGTAGCCGATCTACCCGAGTTCGACGCGGCGCCCTACCTCGACAGCGAGGCGGCCGTTGCCGCCTACCTGACCGACGTCATCGACGCGAACGATGCGTCCCTGTTGGCGGCAGCGCTGGGCGACATCGCCCGGGCTCGCGGGATGACCGAGATCGCCAAGTCGGCCGGGATCACCCGCGAGGCCCTCTACAAGGCGCTTCGACCGGGGAGCGCCCCGCGCTTCGACACGGTACGACGCGTCTGCGCGGCGCTCGGCGTCCGCCTGGTCGTGCAGCCCGCGCACCCCTGACGTCCGCGTCGCTGTCGGGCGTGAAGTCGTCGCGCAGCACCGAGCCAGCGAGGGCCCTCCAGTCTCCAAACCGTCTCCACGACCCAGGCCGACTCGCGTGGACGGGTGTCGCCGGGAGTGAACTCGACGATCGACAGAAGAACACCGGGCCGCAGGGCCTTTGTGACGAAAGGCGTGCCCCGTCGGCAGGTTGCGCCACCACGGCCCGGCATCTTCAAGTCCCGTAGGGGTCACCAGCATCGCCCCGTCTCCGTCGTCCCGGAGGCGGGGTTGTTCTTGGGTGTTCCAGCCACGGGCGTGACGCCTACGCCGTGGCGTTCGCCCCCTCCGGGCTCCACGCCCTCCGGCGAGCCGCCGCCAGCCCGGGCGCCTTCTCCCACGCGAGCGGCCCCCGCATGGCCGGCATGCGCCACGCGATGGCGGCGTCGAGCACCGTGCCAGCCAGCGGCGGTCGGTGTGAGGCGGCGCAGCGGGCCAGGACCCTCGGCGCGCTCTCCCGGTCCTTCGACTGCTCTTCCCGGAGACTGCGCTCCTCGCGCCGCACCTTCCGGACGTACGAACGGACCGAATCCGGGACCTCCTCGTCCGCCTGGTAGGACCGCAGCCGGGTGGGGCCAGCGTTGTAGGCCATCAGGCCGAGATCCACGTCGCCGAACTTCGCGACCATCAGGGCCAGGTAGCGGATGCCCATGCGGACGTTGTGGACCGGGTCGTGGGCGTCGCCGGGCAGGACCCCCGCGGCGCGCTCCGCCTCGGCCAGCGCCGCCTTGCGCAGCTGCATGAGCCCACGAGCGCCATGCCCGGAGACCGCGTCCGCCTCCCAGTCCGACTCGACCTCGATGACCGCCAGGACGAGCAGCGGGTCGAGTCCGGTCGCCTGGGTTCCGGCCCGGACCGCGCCAACGATGGCCCCGCCCAGCTCCACGCTCGCCGACGGGACGCGCGCGAGGATCAGGGTGGCCAGGGGATCGACGCGGGCGGGCAGTGCCGAGGAGGGGCGGGGGAGGCCGGGCCCGTCGTGGCGGCCGATGGACGGCGGGAGGAGCGCGAGGGCGGCCGCGAAGGCCGCCGCCGTCGCCCTCGTCGCCCGCATCGCCAGTCTCTCGTGCACTGCGCACCCTCACGGCCTCGTCCAGCGTCCGACACATCCTTGCGCCCCGGCGCAGGACGCAGAAAGCCCCGCGACCAGCCCACGTGGGATCGAGGGTCGCGGAAACATGGACTGCGAGTGTAGGCAGGACGCCTTCAGGCCCTGGCCACGTCCCTCGATCGACGGACCGGAGGCAGGCGCCCCATCCGGGTTCGGGTGTTTTCCCGAGGGCGAGACCGGGATCAATGCCGGCCCGATCCGGACCTCTCCCAATATCGGCCGCCCGCAGGATGGGGCACAGTCCTCTTCAGAAAGGGGAACGGACCATGAAGACCATCGACGGCGGCAGCGCAGTGAAGGGTGGCTACTACCTCTCGAAGAGCAACTGGGAGATCTTCCCGATCGCTCGCGACGGCCAGACGCTTCCCGGCCCCGCGTCCGAGCACTACGTGCAGGTCCCGACGGCTGCGGCCCTGGCGCTCATGCCGGTGCTCGGCGGCCTCATGGTCGTCTTCCTCCCCTTCATCGGCCTCTACATGACGGGGAAGGCCGTGCTGAGCCCGGTCGGCAAGATGTTCAGCCGCTCCGCCCAGGACCTGGGCGCGACCATCACCCCAGGCTGGGCCCCTGGCGCCGCGCACTTCACCGGCAAGGCCAGCGACGAGAAGAAGGTCGACGCGGAGACAGCCGGGCAGGCCAAGCTCGAGGAGCTCGCCCGGGAAGTCGAGGAGAAGCGCAAGACGTAGCCGGTGGTGCCGGAGGCGCCCGTCTCCGACCTCGGACTGGATCCTACTTCGCGCCCTTCAGCCCAGCCGCCTTGATCTCGGCCTGGCGCGAGAGGTCGATGGACTCGGCCAGGATGCGGGCCATCTCCTGCGGGGCGTGGAAGCCCATGGAGTTCTCGGCGGCCACGAAGTCGAGCCGCCACTGGGCCGCCCGCTGGAGGTTGATGAGCTCGGTGAGGGCCGGGTCCTTCTCCACGGCGCGCCACAGGGCGAGCAGGTTCGCCTTGGTCCCGGCGGCGAGATCCCGGGGAGCGCCTCGTAGCCGGACTTCACTACTCGATTATCGTCTTCTCATTCCGGGTCGCAGGGCGCGGCCCGTCCTGACTTCACGCTCGATAAGGGGGTCAGGAAGCGGGTTCGATCCTGTCTGTGGGGAGCAGTCCCGTTCGCCGAGACAGCCGTCTACGCTCCGTGAAACCAGGAGCCAGGGCCTCGGAGCGATCGTCCCGAGTGAGGAGGAGGGAACATGCGCCACCTGGTCCACCTGTCCACACGGGGTCTCCTCCTTCTCGCGGGGGCTCTCCTCGCCGCGTCTTGCAGCGGTGGTTCCGCCGGTGAATCGACGGGCAATTCCCCGCCTCCGGTGACCGTCCCGAGCGTGGTCGGGCTCACCCAGGCGGCGGCCACGACGGCTCTCGCCGGTGCCGGTCTCACCCTGGGAGCGGTGACGACGGCCAGCAGCGCCACGGTTCCCGCCGGCAGCGTCGTCAGCCAGGACCCGGCGGCAGGCGTGTCGGTGGCGCCCGGATCGGCGGTCGCTCTCGTCGTCTCTACCGGCATTCCACCACCGGCGACCGTGACCGTTCCGGGCGTGGTCGGGCTCACGCAGGCGGCGGCCACGAGCGCTCTCACCGGCGTCGGCCTCGCACTGGGAACGGTGACGACGGCGAGCAGCGCCACCGTTCCGGCCGGCAGCGTCATCAGCCAGGACCCGGCGGCAGGCGCGTCGGTCGCGCCCGGCTCCGCCGTGGCCCTCGTCGTCTCGACCGGCCCTTCCACGATTGTGGCTCCCTCCGTCGTGGGGCTCACCCAGGCCCAGGCCGAGGCGGCGCTCATCGCCGCCGGCCTGCTCGTGGGCGCAGTGACGACGGCCACCTCGGCCACCATCCCGTCCGGCAGCGTGATCTCCCAGAACCCCGCCGCTGGCGAGATCGTGCTCGCCCTCTTCCCGGTGGACCTGGTCATCTCCTCCGGCCCCCCGCCCACCGGCGCGCTGCCGCCCGACCCGGCCACGGTAGCCTCGCCCGTCTCCTCCGGCGTGGCCACCAACCTCGCCACCTCGACCTCCTTCCTGTACCAGGGGCCGAACCCCATCCAGACCGGCGTGGTCGCGGGAACCATCGTCCCCGCCCGGGCCGCCGTTCTCCGGGGCGTGGTGAAGACCCGTGACGGCGCGCCCATCCCGGGCGCTTCGGTGGTCGTACTCGGCCATCCGGAACTCGGCGAGACGCTCTCCCGTGCCGATGGTCGCTACGACATGGCCGTGAACGGCGGCGGCGCGCTGGTCGTGGACGTGGTGGCCGAGGCCTACCTTCCGTCCCAGCGGCGGGTGGTCGCTCCCTGGGCCCAGTTCACCGACGTCCCCGACATGGTCCTCGTGGCGCTCGACCCCGTCGTGTCCCCGGTCTCCTCCGGGGCCGGCGTCCTGCAGATCGCCCGCGGAACCGTGTCCACCGACGCGAGAGGGCCGCGCCAGTCCACGCTCCTCTTCGCCGCCGGCACCTCCGCTACCCTGCTCCTCCCCAACGGCACGACGGCGCCGGCACCGGTCCTTCACGTCCGGTCCACCGAGTACACGGTCGGTCCGACCGGTCCCGACGCGATGCCCGGGGTCCTCCCACCGACGAGCGTGTACACCTATGCGGTGGAGAACTCCGCCGACGAGGCGATCGCGGCGGGTGCGAGCCACGTGACCTTCTCGAAGCCGGTCGTCCACTATGTCGAGAACTTCCTCGACTTCCCTGCCGGCACTGCCGTCCCGGTGGGCTGGTACGACCGGTCGGACGGCCTCTGGAAGGCGGAGGACAGCGGCGTGGTCCTCTCCATCCTCGGCGTCACCGGGGGCATCGCCGACGTCGTGGTGGACGCGAGCGGGACCGCGGCAGGCCCGGCGGCCCTCCTGGCGCTCGGAATCGACCTCGAGGAGCGGCAGGCCCTGGGCTCGCTGTACTTGGCGGGCCAGTCGCTCTGGCGCGTCCGGACATCCCATTTCTCCCCGATGGACCTCAACTGGTCCGGTGGTCCGCCGGCCGACGCGGTCGTGCCATCGGTACCGACGGAGCAGGCCCCGCCGGTGGCCGATCCCAGCGAGGAGTGCGGTTCGGTCATAGGCTGCGAGACCCAGACACTTGGGGAATCGTTCCCCATCGTCGGGACGCCGTGGCGGATCCATCACCGGAGCGACCGGACGCCGGGCTTCCGTAGCGACAGCCACCTCGAGATCCCGCTCAGCGGCGCCGGAATCCCACCCAGCCTGAGGCGGATCGTGCTCGAGGTGCGTGTGGCCGGGCGGGCGTTCGCCTGGAGCCACCCGGCCTCCGCGAGCCTCTCCCAGCCGTTCGACTTCGACGGGAAGGACGTCTACGGCCGCGACGCCTGGGGCGCCCAGCCGGTGAACGTCCGCATCGGCTACGTCTACAGCCTCACGCGCATGGTCACCGAGCGCTTCGGCATGAACGGAAACGGGATCGTCTATTCCCGGGACCGGGCCAGCGCGGAGATCACGCTCTGGCAGGAGTACACGACGTCCGTCCGCCGGTGGAGCGCGGCCGGCAACGGCCTGGGAGGCTGGGCGCTCTCCGTCCACCACGCCTACGACCCGGCCGGCCACCGGATCCTCTACGGAGACGGGCGCAGGCGGGAGGCCGATGCGCTGCCGCCGGTCGTCGAGACGACGCTGGCCGCCGACGTGAACTATCCGTACACGGAGATCATCGGGGGCGGGTCCTCCGGCATCAGGTTCACGGGCAACCTGGCGTTCGGGCACGACGGCATGCTCTACGTGGCCACCAAAAGACCCTCCGACATGGGAGGGCTTTCAGGCCTGAAGGACCTCACGGCCTTCTCCCTCGTGAACGGGCCGGGGAACCGGGTTCCCGACGCGAGGACCCCCGTTGTCGGTCCCGACGGCTCGGTCTACGCCATCGCCAGTCCGCTCAGCGGCTACGGCTGCGCCAACATGTGCGTCGTTCGCCTCGCGCCCGACCTCTCCAGTGGAGTGGCGGTGGCAGGCAGGGACTCCGTGCCGGAATACGTCAGGCCGGGCAGCGGCGACGGCGGGCCGGCGAACCTGGCCTTGATCTCGCCCCTGGCGCTCGCCGTGGGGCGGGACGGGGCCATCTTCTTCACCGAGGGTTCCAGCCGCTACCGCGTTCGCAGGGTCGGGCCGGACGGAATCATCTCCACCATCGCCGGGAACGGGACCATGGTCAGCAGCGGGGATGGCGGCCTGGCCACGGTCGCTGGCGTGGCTGCACAGGGGATCGCTGTCGGGTCCGACGGGAGCGTCTACCTGTCCGACCCGTTCAACTTCCGGGTGCGACGCATCTGGCCGAGTGGGATCATCACCACCGTGGCAGGGAATGGCACGCAGGGCTACACGGGGGACGGCGGGCCGGCCACGGCCGCTAACTTGACGGTTTCGGGCATCGGCCTCTCGCCGGACGGTGACCTCGCCATCATCCAGAACTGGGGATCCTTGCGGGGCGAAGGCTGGGAGCAAGCCTTCCGGATCCGGTTGGTGCGAGCCGACGGCACCATCTCCACCATCGCCGGCGGCCCCGGCGGCACCAACGCGCCAGCCCCTGCCATCGGCGGCAGCGGAGGCGACGGCCCCGCCCTGCTCGCCTTCATGGGCCCCTTGAGCGACATCCCCGACGTGGTCTGGGGCCCGGACCGGAACCTCTACGTCGGCAGCACGTGGGACTCGACCCCGGGGGGAGCCAGGCCGACCGGCGCCATCCGCCGCATCCGATCGGCCTTCCCGGACGGCGCGGCGACCGACATCCTCATTTCCGACGAGGACGGTCGCGAGGTGCACGTCTTCAGCTCCGCCGGGCGCCACCTCCGCACCCGGGACGCCACGACGGGTGCCGTTCTCCGCTCCTTCGCCTACGACGCCGCCGGCTTCCTCGCCACCGTGACCGACGTCTCCGGCAACGTCACGACCGTCGAGCGGAGCGGGAGCGCGCCGACCGCCATCGTCGCGCCCTCCGGCCAGCGCACCCGGCTCTCCGTGGACGCAGCAGGCTGGCTCTCCCGCCTGGAGAATCCGGCAGGGGAGGCCTGGACGATGACCAGCGCCACCAGCGGCCTCCTCCAGGGGCTCGTCGATCCGCTGGGCCGTTCCCATTCCTTCGCCTACGACACGACGGGGCGTCTTGTAGAGGACCGCGGTCCCGACGGCGCGGTGACGACGCTGGCACGTGCCGCCGTGACCGGCGGACACACCGTCACCACCACGTCGGCTCTCGGTCGATCGCACCGGTACACGGTCGTCCGGCTCGCGGATGGGAGCGTTGGCCGCACGGTCGTGGAGACCTCCGGCGCGACACGCGCATGGACCACCGCGCCCGATGGTTCCACGCTGGCGACGGCGTCGGACGGAACCACCACGTCCGTGACCTGGGGCCCGGATCCGCGATGGGGCATGGCGGCTCCTGTCTCGGCGAAGACCGTCATCACGACGCCGGGCGGGAACGCCAGGACCGTCACCGCGACCCGGACTGCCACCCTGGCGAATCCCGACGATCCCCTGAGCGCCACGGCGCTCGTCGAGACCGTGACCGAGGCTGGCCAGACCTGGAACCAGACCTACGACTCGGCAGCCCGCGCCTGGACGATGACCTCTCCGGCGGGGCGCGTCTCCACGGTCCAGCTCGATGAGAAGGGGCGCGTCGTGAACAGCGCTCAGGCTGGCTCCGCGGCGATGGCCTTCACCTACGACGCTCAGGGGCGGGTCGTGGAGTACGCGGAGGGTGCGAGGCCCACGTCCTTGACCTACGGCACGGACGGCCTGCTGGCCGGGATCGTCGACCCGGTCTCACGTGCCTACGGCTTCACCCGGGACCTCGCGGGACGGGTGACGGGGGAGGCGCTCCCCGGTGGCCGTTCCGTGGGGATTGCCCACGACGCCGCCGGGAACGTCACGGCGCTGACGCCGCCAGGGCGGGGTGCACACGCCTTCGGCCGGACGGCGAGCGACCTGCTCGCCCTCGTGACGCCGCCTCCCGTGGGCGACGCCGGCACGGTCTCGACCGCCTACGCGTGGGATGCCGACCGGAACCTCACGCGGATCGACCTGCCGGACGGTGACGCCGTGGTGCTCGGATACGCGAGTCCCACTGGCGGACTGGTGGGCACCGATGGCCGGCTCACCTCGATGACCAGCGCCGACGGCGCGACCCTCTACGCCTGGGACGCGGTTGGCAGGCTTTCCTCCGCTGCAGCGGACGGGGTGACCTCCACTCCTGGCTACGACGGTTCCCTGGTCGCGAGCCAATCGTGGTCCGGCGCGGTGGTCGGAACCGTCGCCACCATATTCGACGCCCAGCACAGGCCGGCATCCATCACCGTCGGCGGCGTCTCGGCGGCGTACACCTATGACCCGGATGGCCTGGTCATAGGCGCGGGCGACCTTGCGGTGACCAGGAACGCCGCAACCGGGCACCCGGTCGCGACCGCGCTCGGGACGGTGACGACGACGGGCGCGTACAGTTCCTACGGCGAGATCTCCGGGGCCTCGGCGTCGGCTGGCGGCACCGCGCTCTACGCGGCGACGCTCACGCGCGACACGCTCGGGCGCCTCACCACGGTCGCGGAGACGGTGCAGGGCCTCTCGCGGGCCCTCGCCTACGCCTACGACGCGGCTGGACGTCTCTCGTCGGCCTCGGTGGACGGGGCGGTCATCGACTACGGATACGACGGCCAGGGGAACCGGATCTCTCGCACGATCGGTGGCGTCACCGAGAGCGCGACCTTCGACGCCCAGGACCGGCTGGTTGCATCGGGATCGACCTCCTACGGATGGAGCGCAACCGGCGCGCTGCTCTCCCGTGCCGGACCGGGAGGGACGACCTCGTTCCAGCACGACGCGCATGGCCGGCTCAGGACGGTCGTGCTGCCGGACGGCCGGCAACTCCAGTACCTCGTGGATGGCCTGGGGCGACGCGTCGTGAAGAGGGTGAACGGCGCGCTCACCGAGGCGTTCCTCTACGACGGACAGCTCCGTCCCGTGGCGTGGCTCGACGGGGCGGGTGCCGTGAAGGGCGTGTTCGTCTACGGGCCGCGGGGCCACGCGCCCGAGTACCTCGTCTCCCAGACGGGCACCTTCCGCATCATCGCCGACCACCTGGGAAGCCCGCGGCTCGCCGTGGACGCTGCCACCGGATTGGTCGTGCAGCGGCTCGACTACGACGCCTTCGGGCAGGTCGTCCTCGACTCGAACCCCGGCTTCCAGCCATTCGGGTTCGCCGGAGGGTTGCTCGACCGGGACACCGGACTCCTCCACTTCGGTGCCCGCGACTACGATCCGGCCACCGGCCGATGGACCTCTAAGGACCCGCTCGGCTTCGACGCAGGGGACACCAACCTCTACGCGTACGCGGGCAACGACCCGGTGAACTTCATCGACCCGACAGGCCTTGCCGAGGAGTGTGCGGCCAAGCGAAACGTGAAGAGCGGCGACACGCTCTACATCAAGAGCAAGGACACCAAGCTTCTGAGCAGGGCCGCGCCTGGCTCCGACCAGGTGACGTTGCCCGGGCGCCCCTTTCTGGCGCCGGGCCAGCCGGTCGTCTTCCTTCGAACCGATCCCGCCGACCCCAACTGGGTCGAGATCTCGGTCGGCGGCCAGACCGGGGTGGTTCTGAGGTCGAACCTCGCCAGCTCGCCGCCAAACCTCGCCATCGATGCCTCGAGGGGAACGCAGATGTCGCCGCAGGCCCTTGCGTCATCGGGCGGCACCAAGGCGTGAGCCGTCACGCCCCGCCCGTCCGGGCGGGGCGCTCGACGGGGCCGGCGAAACGCTGCAGCACCTTGTCGAGCGCGCCCCAGTCCACCGGCTTCGTCAGGTAGTCGTCGAGCCCGGACTTCATGTAGTGCTCCCGGAACTCGGGCAACGCGTCTGCGGTGAGGGCCACGATGGGCACGCGCCCCTGGGCTCCGGGGAGCTGCCGGATCTGCCGGGTGGCGCCGGCGCCGTCGAGCTCGGGCATCTGCATGTCCATGAGGACGAGGTCGAACGCGCCGTCCCGCACGGCCTGGACCGCCTGCAGCCCGTCCTCGACCAGGACGACGTGGTGCCCCGCCCGCCGGAGTCGCGTGCTGATGAGGAGACGGTTCACCGCGTTGTCCTCGGCGACCAGGATGCGCATGGGCTTCACCGGTGGCTCCGCGGCCACCGGGGCCGCGGGCGGCGGCGCGGGCGCCGTGGCGGCGGCGCGCTGCATCCGGAGCTCGAACCAGAAGGTGGAGCCCTTGCCCGGCTGGCTCTCCACCCCGATCTCCCCGCCCATGGCCTCGGCGAGCCGCCGGCAGATGGCGAGCCCGAGGCCGGTGCCCCCGAACCGCCGCGTCGTGGAGCTGTCGGCCTGCTGGAAGGGGCGGAAGAGGATGGGCAGCACGTCTTCCGGGATGCCCACGCCGGTGTCACGCACCTCGAACCGGAGGGCGACGCACCCCTCGTCGGAGCCCGGGGCGGCCCGGACGCCCAGGGTGATCGTCCCACGCTCGGTGAACTTCACGGCGTTGCCGACGAGGTTGAAGAGCAGCTGCCGGAGGCGGGTGGGATCGCCGGCGACGCGGGGGACAGCGGCGGCGTCCCAGTCGGTCCGGATCTCGTTCCCCTTGCGCGAGGCGGCGTTGCCGAAGACCTCGACCACCTCGCGCGCGACCTCGAGCGGGTCGAAGTCCACCTCCTCGAGCCGGAGCTGCCCGGCCTCGATCTTGGAGAAGTCGAGGACGTCGTTCAGCACTCGGAGCAGCGACTTGGCCGAGGTGTCGAGCGCCGAGACGAAGCGCTTCTGGTCGGGGGACACGGTGGAGTCGGCCAGCAGCTCGATCATGCCGATCATGCCGGTCATGGGGGTGCGCAGCTCGTGGCTCATCATGGCCAGGAAGCTCGACTTGGCGAGCGCCGCGGCCTCGGCCTCGTCGCGCGCACCCCGCAGCTCCTGCTCGTAGCGCTGCCGCTCGGCGATGTCGTGCCAGGAGACCAGCATGGCGTCGTGGTCGGCGAGCCGGATGGGGGTGAGCGTCATCTCCACCGGCATGGCGCGGCCGTCGAGGGCCCTGGCCGCCCACTCCAGTCGGGCCACCCCTTCCTGGCGGGCCACCCCCTCGATGCCCCGGAGGACCTCGGCGGAGGCGAAGGAGCCGGTGCCCTGGCCCGGCGCCGCCAGGTCTTCGAGGCGCCTGCCCACGATCTCGGCCAGGGATCCTGCGCCCAGGATCCGGAGCGCGGCGTCGTTGCAGTCCACGAGCCCGGTGGAGTCGAAGAGCAGGTGCGGCTCGCCGGAGCGCTGGAAGAGGATCCGGAAGCGCTGCTCCGCCTCGCGGATCTCGGTCACGTCGCGGACGATGCCGGTGAAGTAGCGCTCCCCCTGGTCGATCACCTCGCTCACCGCCAGGTTCACCACCATGGGCGTCCCGTCGCGGCGCCGGGTCTGGAGCGTGCGCCCGTGCCCGATGATGACGGCCTGCCCGGTGGAGAGGTAGCGCTCGATGTAGGCCTGGTGGTCGGCCAGTTCGGGGGGGAGGAGGTCGGCGATGGGGCGGCCGATGGCCTCCCCCGCGGGCATCTGGAAGATGGCCTCGGCGGCCTGGTTGTACTCCCGGATCACCCCGCGCTGGTCGATGGTGACGATGCCGTCGGCGGCCGAGCCGATGATGTTGCGCAGGCGCCGCTCCTGGGTCTCGGCGAGCCGGGCCGACCGGTCGAGCTGGAGGAGCGACCGGGAGAGCAGGCGGGCGTAGACCCAGACCGCCGCCAGGACCATGGCGAGCACGGCGACGGGGAAGACCAGCTCGGCGCGCCAGCGGGCGATGACGGTCGCCACCGGGATCCGGGTCTCGACCAGCACCGGGAACTCCTCGGCCGTGTCGAAGTGGGCGAGCCACCGTTCACCGTCCGCAGAGACGTCGGTGAAGGCGGCCGACTCCCGGGCCGGGAGGAAGCGGGTGAAGATCGGGTTCGAGCCGCTCGGTCTGAGGAACTGCTCGGAGCTCGCCGCCAGGAGTTCCCCGTCGTAGCGCATCACGGTGATGGTCTCGGGTTCGCCGGCCATGCGCTGCAGCTCGTTCAGGAGGCTGTCGGCGCCGATCACCGCGACGAGCAGCGGACTGTCCGGGCCCGACTCTGCGTGCCGGGAGACGGTGAGGAATCCGGATCGGGCGAACTCCTCGCCCTCGCGCCCGGCTCCGCGGGAGGCGAACGATCGCCCTTCCTTGGGGACGCCCACCTTGAGGCGGCCGTCGCGCGGCGACGCCAGGAAGTCGTACCCGGAGAGGACGACCCCCCGGCTGGTGGGGCTGGACGAGGCCAGCACCCGGCCATCGGGGGAGACCACGGCGAGCTCGCGCAGCAGGCTGTTCTTCCGGGTCTCCTGGGAGAGAAGGGAATCGGCCACCCCGGGGTCCCCGGACCGCAGGGCCTCCAGGACCGGGCCGTCCACGGCCTCCATCTGCGTTCCCACCTCGGCCAGGCTCCGGTTCACCTCCTTGGCGAGGATGCGCGCGTAGGTGGACCGGTCTGCCTCGGCGTCCTCCTTCATGGCGCGCCAGAGTTGCACCATGTGCCCGGCGGTGGCCGCGATCAGCACCGCGGCCAGGGTCAGCGAGGCGCGCCGCACCACCACCACGAGCCGGCGCCGCGGCGACGGGGGAGGCGTGGGCGCCGGCGTGGGCGCCAGCGTGGGCGCCGGGGAGGTCACTGGGTCAGGACGATGGGCTCGAGCTTGCTGGCCCGGGCAGCCGCCAGCAGGCGGCCGTCCCGCTTCACGTCGGCGACGAACTGGTCCACCCGGGCAAGCCAGGCGTCGTCTCCGGGGGCCACCGCGTAGGCGTAGGAGAGCGGGAAGATGGGCTTCTCCGGGGGCATGACGCGGGCCCAGTCGGCGTTGTCGAGGACGCGCCGGCTGTACGGGTAGTCGGTCATGAAGACGTCGGCCCGTCCGGACTGGACCTCCCGTTCGCGGGTGTCGGGAGGGCGCACCGAGAGCATCGTGGCCTCCTTGAGCCAGGCGCGCATGACCGGCTCCATGAAGGTCCCGGCCTGCACGGCCACCACCCGTCCGGGCCTGTCGATGTCGTCCCAGGACTTGATGGCGGGATGGGTCTTCGTGGTGACCGCGTAGATGTCCGATCGGAGGTAGGGCTGGGAGAAGCGCACCTTGGCGGCCCGCTCGGGGAGCATGCCGACGCCGAACATGGCGATGTCGCAGCGGTCGCCCAGGAGGTCGCCGATGAAGGTCGGGAAGCTCGAGTCCACGTAGGCTGTCTTCACGCCCAGGTCCTTCGCGAAGGCCGCCGAGAGCGTGGCGTCGATCCCGGACAACTCACCCGACTTTGGATTGCGGAACGTGATCGAGTGGTAGTCGGGCCAGATGCAGACCTTGAGGACTCCCGCGGCCTGGATCCGCGCGAGGCGACCGGTTGGCGCGGGGTCCCTGGCAGTGGCGGATCCGCCCGCGAGGAGCAGGGCGACGAGGAGGATGCGGATGGGTGGCATGTGAATTCCCTTTCGGCCGGAAGGGAGATGCACGTCGTGCGCCAGCGTACGGGGGCCGGGGGACACAAGTCTTGCTCCGATTTGGGGCGGAGCGCCCGATTCAGGCGGGTTCCGGGACCCGGCTCGGGAGCCGGCCCGGGACCACGTTCGCGAGGAGCGATCGGACCAGGCGGGTCCGGCTGACGGGCTTGATCAGGAACTCGTCGGCGCCGCGGTCCACCATGTCGAGGGCGATGGCGGGATCGCACTCGCCGGTCATCGCGATCACGGGGACGTCGAGGTCCACGATCCGGATGAAGTCGAGGGTCTCCACACCGGAGAGCCCCGACATGTGCAGGTCCAGGATGACGGCGACGGGTCGCTCCAGGGCCAGGAGGGCCAGGCAGGCCTCCCCGCCGTCGAGGCGGACCGCGCGGAAGCCGGCGTCATCCACCCAGTCGCCCACGAGGGAGCGGAGGCACTCGTCGTCGTCCACCACGAACACCGTGGGCCAGGACTCCGCCGCCTCGGTCCGGGGATGTGCGGCGGCGGTCTGGCATTCCTGCGTGGCGGCGACGGGGGAGGCGGTGGCGGTCATGTTTGCCCTCGGCGCAAAGGAAGAGCACGGGCCGGGCCATCGCCGGTTCCTGGCACGCGGAGGAGACCGTCACCGGAGCGACCGGTACTTCCTGAGAATTTCTTTAGGCCGAGCCACGCTCATCCCACATCCACCCACGGGTGGCGGATCCATGAGGGTCGAAACGGACCGGATCGGCTCACCCACCAGGGCGATCAGCGCCGGAGCGAGCGGGCGTGGAGTCGGTCGCCCAGCGCCTCCCGGACCGTGAGGAGCCGGGCCGGGTCGGAGGCGAACTCGTCGGCGCGGCGGATGAAGGAGGCAGCCTTGGCCCGGGCGAAGTCGCCCTCTCCCTGGGCCTCGAGCAGGTGGAGGAGCTCGTAGTCCTCCATGCCCTCGCGGATGAGCTCGAGCCGGATGGAGGAGAGCGGGACGTGGTGCTTGCCCCCGATGGTGCGGGTGTTGCCGGGGTAGAGGAGGGTGCCGTCCCCGTGGCCACCGAAGGCGTAGACGGAGCGGAACGGGTCGCGCGACGCCGACCCGGCAGGGCCGCACTCCCGGTTGAAGCAGTAATCCACCGCGTAGTAGAGCTCCCCCTGGACGCGCTCCAGGAAGGCCATCCACTGGAAGACCCTGTTCCGCATGGGGGAGGCGTCCACCATGTAGCTCGGCCAGGTGGCCTGGGCCGGGCCCATGCGCCCGTTCGCGCAGCTCTCGTGCTGGTCGCAGGACTGGTACCAGAAGAGCTGCTTCCTCGGCGACCGGGAGAGGAAGGCGTCGTAGAGGGGGCGGCGGCTCTCCTTGCCGTGGGGCTGCATGCGGTCGAGGACCGGGACGGCGACGTCCACCGAGTCGAGCAGGCCGTGGGTGGTGAGGTGCTCGATGTCGGTGGTGAGGAGGGTGCGGAAGTCGGGGGAGACCGAGTGGACCCGATCGCCCTCGGCGCGGGCGTCGGCGAAGGTGCAGGTGCCGTTCCCGGGCTCGTCGCAGCGGTAGAAGACCAGCCTGTCCAGCCAGCCGCGCTTCCGGAAGTGGTTCACCCATCGGGACATGACCTGGGTGTCGTCGCCCCCCCCCGCGTAGGTGATGCGGGTGAGCCGCGCGCCCGGGAAGCGGGTCTCCGCTCCCCCCTCGAGGAGCGGCCCGTAGAGGGCGTCGAACCGGGACCAGTCGTTCCCCCGGTGCGGGCCGTAGACCACGTTGGCGATGGAGACGCGCCGGTCGAGGCCGAAGGTGGAGTAGAGGACGTGGAACTGCTCCACGCCGGCGTCCGGCTTGCCCGACGGCGTGGCGGCCCCGCAGCGCTCGTAGCTGCCGAACTCCTGCACGCAGGCGCCGTTCCAGCTCATGGCGAAGTGGGAGTGGAGCGACGCGGTCGATGGCAGGTCCACGTTCCAGACCTTGAGCCGCACCGGGATGGTGGCGAGCAGCCTGTCGCCGGACCGCACCGCGACGTCGCCGACGTACCAGCCGGAGGGGATGCCCAGGGGGACGTGCACGTCGATCCATGCCGAGAGGTTCTCGGCGGCCCGGACCTCGGCGGGGAAGGCGTTGCGGACCTCGCCCCAGTACCGGTCCCGGGCCGGGACGAGCGCGTCCGGGATGTCGCCGGCCAGGCCGTTGGCGTCGCTTCGCTGTCCCGGGGGGACGCGCTGGTAGAGCTCCCGCGAGACCGAGACGTGCGTGGCGGCGTGGATGCGCGCGCCGGTCCGGGCATCGACCAGGTCGGACGGCTCCACGGTCACGTCCGCGAGGCTGGTCGGGGCGTGAACGTGGACCTGGAAGCTCTCGACCTCGTTGCGGGCCGCCGAGAGGAACGCCCAGTGGACCGGCCCGGGCGGGTCGGTGCGCCGGACCTTGGCCATGCTCCCGGTCACCCAGACGGACGAGGGGTAGTGAGCCGGATTGGTGTCGATGCGCGGCTCGAACTCCGCGGCGAGGGGATCGGGCGGAGGGGGCGGGGCGGCCGGAGCGGCCGGGCCCTGGGCGAGCAGCAGCGCGGCGAGGACCACGGCCCACATGGTCAGTGCGCGCCCTTGCCCTTCACCATCACCATCACGGTTCGCAGGGCCACGTTGACCTCCATGCCAAGGTAGCTGCGCAGGTCGTAGAGGTGGGCCACGTAGGCCAGGTCGTAGAGCACCTTGGTGCGGACGCTGTCGATCGAGGTATCATACTCGCAGTGAATCTGGGCCCAGCCGGTGACGCCCGGCTTGCAGCGGGCCACCCGGTCCGTGTAGCCGGGGATCATGTCGGAGAGCTGCTTCACGAAGGAGGGGCGCTCGGGGCGGGGACCGACCAGCGTCATGTCGCCGCGGAAGACGTTCCAGAGCTGGGGCAGCTCGTCGAGCCGGGCCTTGCGCAGGAAGCGCCCCACCGGAGTGATGCGCGGGTCGGCCACGGTGGCCCAGACCGGGCCGCTGCGGGCCTCGGCGTCCACCCACATGCTGCGGAACTTGTACATCTGGAAGGAGATGGGGCGGCCGCGCGCGTCGTGCCGGACCCGCTCCTGCCTGAAGATGGCCGGGCCGGGCGAGGTGAGCTTCACCGCGAGCGCGGAGGCGAGCATGAAGGGCCAGGTCACGAGCAGGAGCAGGGCCGAGCCCAGGACGTCGAAGGTCCTCTTGGCGCCCCGGACGCTGAGCGGCAGCGGGGGCGGGACGTCGCCTTCCGCCTCGCCGTCTACGGACTCCCAGCCCGCGCCGTGGCCTCCCCGGAGCGCCTGCCAGGCCCCGGCGGCGGTGGCCGCCTGACCCAGGAGGCCGTAGCCGAGCAGGCCGAGCGGGCCGCGCACGACGCGGCCGTCGAGCTGCCGCCAGAGGGCCAGGCCAGCGGCCGCCAGGACCACGAGCCCGGTGGCGAGGATGGCCTGGAAGGACGGGTACCGCGTCGCCCCCACCACTGCGGTGACGAGCGCGGCGACGAGGAGCCAGGGGCCGAGGATTCGAAGGAGCTTGGTGGCGACGAGCGGGAAGGCGAGCCGGGGGCGGAGCGGGGAGAGGAGCTCGGTGTGGCGGGAGAAGAGCTGCCAGTTGCCGCGCGAGATCCGCGCCAGGCGCCCCCAGACGGCGTCCGGTCCGGACGTGGCGCCCTCGGAGGAGGCGACCTCGTGCACGTAGACCACCCGCCCGCCATCGGCGCGGATCATCGCCGGCAGAAGGAGGTCGTCGTTCACGGTTCCGCTCGGGAGCGGCGGGACGGCGGAGCGCCGCGCCAGGTAGCAGGCCCCGTGGGCCCCGACCACCAGCCCCCGGTCGGACTCCGCCCTCTTGAGCGCGGTCATCATGCGCCAGTACGCCCCCTCGCCCCCCTCCTGCCCGCGGGTCTCGTAGCGGGGAACGGCGACGGCGACCTCGGGGTCGCGCATGGCCTCGAGCAGCGCCGGGATCACATCGGGAGCCACGGTGGCGCCGGCGTCGGTGAAGAGGACGAACTCGCCCCCGGCCTGCCGGGCCAGGTCGGTGATCACGGCGGCCTTGCCGCGGCGGGCGCCCCGGTCCACGAGGCGAACGCGCGGGTCCCGGGAGCCGGCCGCCAGTACGATCGATGCGGTGGCGTCGGTCGAGCCATCGGAGCCGACCAGCACCTCGCGGATGCGGGCGCGGGGCTCGAGGGCCAGGGTGGCGTCCAGCTTCGCGGCCAGGGTGGCCGCCTCGTTTCGGGCCGGGATGACCACGCTGATGTCGCCCTCCACGGGCGGGCCAGATCTGGGGCTGCGCCGCGGGAAGAGCAGGACCGCGAGCGGGTAGCCCGCGTACGGGAAGAGGGCCAGCCCGCAGAGCGCGGCGAAGAGGATCCAGAGGGAAAGCTCGCTCATCGTCGGTTCTCCAGTGCGGTGGCGGGAAGGGCGTGCCCGGGAATGGCGCGGATGCATCGTTCGAGCTCGGCGGCGCGGGCGGTCCAGGAGTCTCCGGCGACGCCGCGGCGGCGGGCGGCCCGCCGTGCCGGGGCATCGACGGCTGCCTCCTCCCGGAGCCAGGTGGTCACGTCGTCGGCGGTCCGCCCCAGGCGGACGCCGTCGATCTCCCGGACCTCCGGGAGCGGGGTGCAGAAGGAGGGGAGACCGGCCGCCAGGTACTCGCGGATCTTGAGCGGGTTCACCGCGGCGGTGAGCTCGTTCATGGCGAACGGAGCCCAGGCGGCGCGCCAGTGGCGCATGACCGAGGGGAGCTCGGAGTAGGGGACGGCGGGGAGGATCCGGACGTTGGGGAGGGCCCGGAGCGCCGCGGTGTCCACGTCGGAGCGCCCCACGAACTCGAGCGTCCAGTCCGGGGCGGCCCGGGCCACCGCCGCGACGAGCGCGAGGTCGATCCAGGGGGCGAGAAGGCCGAAGAACCCCAGCACCTTGCCCGGTGGCGGGACGAGCGACACCTGGCCGAAGTGCGCCGTGTCCACTCCCTGGGGGAGGTAGAGCCCCGGCACGCCGGGAGGAAGCAGGCGCCGCGCCGTCGCGGCCACCACGTCGGCCATCCGGAGCATGCGGGCCTCGGCGGCCCGGGCCAGGTCCGGGTCCACCCCGGGGAGCTCGGCGTAGTCGTCGAGCCGGAGGTAGACGAGCGCCTCGCGCGGGATGCCCTCCAGGTAGAAGGCGGCGACCGGGTTCGCCGCCAGAACGACCGGGAGCTCGCCCCGGAGTGCCTCGGTCACGGAGCGGGTGATGGCCGCGCGGTTCAGGGAGGCCACGGCGGGGGAGAGGTGCCAGGGGAGGACCCTCGGGCGGGGACGGACAAGCCAGGCGGGATCCGGCGCCGACCCGACGGCCGGGCGCCCGCCCCGCAGCTTTCCCCACACCCGCCGGGCGTCGGCGGCGGTGAGCTTCGGGGAGCGCATGGCGATCGAGTCGATCCAGACCACCCGCGACTGCTCGCCGAGCTGCCGGGCCAGGTGCTGGGTGGTCGAGGGGTGGCGTCCCCAGTCGTCGCCGAACACGAGGCAGGTCATGCCGCCCTCCGGCGGTGCAGCGCGGCCCTGTAGGAGTGGACGTAGGCGTCGGCCATGGCATCCATCGAGTAGCGGGTGCGGACCAGTTCACGACCGGTGTTCCCGGCCACGCGCCGCCAGTCCGGGTCCAGGGCCGCCCCGGCCAGGACCGCGGCCAGGTCGGCGACGCTCCCGGAGGGAACGGTGCGCCCGGCGCCACCGGCGAGGACGCGCGGCATCTCGCCCACCGCGGTGGTCACCGCCGGGACCCCGGAGGCCAGGGCCTCCAGCAGGGAGAGGGGAAGCCCCTCGCGGCGGCTCGAGAGCGTGAAGAGGTCGAGGCCCGGCAGGAGCGCCGCCACGTCGGACCGGGCGCCCAGGAAGAGGACCCGATCGGTCACTCCGAGTTCAGAGGCAAGCGACGCGAGCGCGGCCCGCTCGGGTCCGTCGCCGACGAGGACGAGGCGCAGGGCCGGCGCGGCCGGGAGGGCGGTGTGGATGGCCCGGACGAGGGTCGCGTGGTCCTTCTCGGGGGCGAGCCGGGCCACGCAGCCGACCACGACGTCCCCTTCCGCCACCCCGAGCAGCCGCCGGGCCTGGGCGCGGACCTCGGGCGTGGGCGTGGGGGGAACCGGGACCCCGTTCGGGATCACGATGCAGCGCTGCCCCATGGCCGACTCCCTCCAGGCGGCGATCTCCTCCGATACGGCCACCACGGTGGCCAGTCCGTCCATGCGCTTGCCCAGCGCCAGCCTGCGGGGGGCGTCGTAGATCTCGTGGGAGTGCTCGGTGTGGACGTGGGGCACGCCGGCCTGGCGGGCCGCGGCCGCGCCGTAGATGAAGGGGCCGAGGTGGTGCGTGTGGAGCACATCCGCGCCGGATGTGCGGATCCAACGGGCCAGGCGGAAGGGGAGGAGGGGGTCGAGCCCGGACCGGCCGGGGAGGAGCACGGCGGGGGCGCCCCTGGCCTCGAGCGCCTCGCGCACCGGGCCGTCGCCGCGGTAGGCCGCGACCACGGTGTCCACGCCGCGGGCGTCGAAGGCCGGGACGAGCCCTTCGACCATCCGCTCGATGCCGCCGATGCCGAAGTACTGGATGAGCTGCGCCACTCGAAGCCGTCGTGCCATGCACTCTCCCTTGGCAAGTGGCGTGCCGACGACTTCGGCGCCCGGCAGGGTCGAAAGGCGTTCCATTCCCGGGCGTGTGTTCCGAACCGGGATGAGCCGACGCCGTTCGATCGGGAGCCGCCCCGGCAGGGACGGGCGGGTGTTCCATCGACGAACACCGCGGCTGGATCGTGAGTTGCAGTTGGTCCCTGCAGACATGCGCTCCATTGCCCGACACGACCAGAATGCCGACGCCGGAGCTCCGAAGAAGGAGGTCCTGGCCCACCGCCTCCTCGCCGAGGGGGTCGCCGCCGCCCTCGGAGCGACGTCCTGCCGTTACATCCTGGTCGTCTCGGCCCGCAATGGAGACGGCAAGAGCCACCTCTTCAGCACGCTCGAGTCGGTGCTCGCGACCGCCGAGCCCGAGGCCTGGTCCTTCCTCGACGTGAACGGCGCAGCCCGGGCCTCCCCCGGGGACTTCCAGGCGCCGCGGCGGGTGGTCATCGACGGGGCGGCGTTGCTCGACGGCGACGGCGGCATCCAGCTCAACGACGAGTGGATGAAGGCCCTCGACGGGGCCCTCATCGTCCTGCTCGCCGGGCGCACCACCGAGGACGAGGTGGCGCAGCTGCGCGCCCGCCTCGACGCGCTGGAGATTCCTCCCGTCGGGGTGGTCTGGAACGACCGCGACGACCGCGGCCTCCCGTCCCTCCTCGGAGCGCTCAAGCGCAGGGCCTCGTCGGTCCGCCAGATGTTCCCGGGCGGCAAGGCCGCCCCCGAAGCCACGCGGGCGGAGGCGAGCGGGCGCGGAAAGCCGGGCGTCGCCCTCTTCCGCCGGACCGGTCACGGGAGCGTTGCGTGAAGCCCACCACCAAGGCCGGGACCTGGACCCTCATCGCCACCGCGGTCCGGCGCCGCTGGCTGCTCGTGGTCGTCGCCGTGGTGGTCACGCCCATCGCGGCCCTGGCCGTTCACCGGGCCATGCCCAACCGCTACAAGGCGTCCGCGCGCGTGCTCATCCAGGAGAGCAAGGCGCTCAACCCCATCCTGAACGACAAGATGGTGGACTGGAACGTCAAGAACCGCATCAAGGTGCTCTCCGAGCTCATCCGGGGCAACGCCATCCTGGAGAAGGTGCTGCGGCAGCGCGGGATGGTCACCGCGGCCGACGGCCCGGAGGCCGTTGACGCCAAGATCAACCAGTTCCGCCGGGAGGTCGAGGTGTTCGGGGTGGCCAACACGATGGCGCAGCTCACCGTGACGCGCGGAAGCCCCGACGACACCTACGAGACCCTCCAGGCCCTCGTCTCGACCTTCATCGCCGAGATGCTCCGTCCCCAGAAGGAGTCGATCAGCGAGTCGGCCGAGTTCCTCCGGGTCCAGATCGACCGGCTGCGACGCGAGCTCCAGGGCGACGAGCGTCTCCTCGCCAAGTACAAGGGGGAGAACGCCACCGAGCTGCCCGAGGTGTTCCACCAGAACCTGGACATGACCCTGCAGCTCCGCCGGGCCCTGGCCGAGGCCGAGACTGGCCTCGAGGCCGCCATCCGGAAGAAGGACCTGCTGGAGGCGCGCCTGCGTTCCCAGACCCCGACCTCGAGGCTGGTGGAGGTCAAGATCCTCGAGGCCAAGGCCCGCCTGAGGGACCTGCGCGGCGTCTACACCGATGAGCACCCCGTGCTCGAGAACCAGCGGGCCCTCATCCGGCGCCTGGAGGACGAGCACGAAGCAGCCGTCCCCACCGGGAAGGACGTCGACCTGTTGCACCTCGAGGCGCTGGCCAGCTCCCGCGGAGGGGACCAGCGCACGAACGGCGGCGCCGACGGCCGGGGAGACCTGCTGTCCAACGACATCCTCGCCTACAGGGCGGTGCTCGGCGACATCGAGGGGGCGCGCGGCAGGGTGCAGGCCGTCAAGCGGCGCCTCGTCCAGTCCGACGGCCAGGTTCGCGACTTCGCGCGAAACGAGATGAACGTGGCCGGCATGCAGCGCGACGTCGACGCCAAGTCGAAGGTCTACCGCGAGCTCCTCGTGAAGTACGAGGACGCGCTGGTGACGCGCGAACTGGCCCTCTTCGACGAGAAGGGGCAGGTCTGGATCGTGGAGCCCCCCAGCCGCCCCCTCCACGCCACCAAGCCGGCCACGCCCATCGTCGCCATCGGCGGCCTCCTGGGCGGCATCGTGCTGGGCATCGTGCTGGCCGCCGCCGCCGAGATCCTCTCCGGCGTGGTCCGTCGCGACCGGGTGGCCACCATCGCCGGCGTCGACCTGGTCGGGACACTCGGATCCCGGAGCCGCCCGTGAGGCGCGCCCCGGCCATCGCCGCGGCGACCGCCGTCGGCGCGGCCGGCGTCGGCTCGCTGGCCGCGTTCCACCCGTTCGCCCCGGCTGGCGCCGTGGCGGGGGCGGCGCTCGCGGTCTGGGTCTTCGCGAGCCCCTTCCGGGCCCTTCTCGGGTTCATGGCCACGCTGCTCTTGCGCCCGGCCGACATCGTGCCGGAGCTTGCGGTGCTCCAGCCGGCCAAGATCTTCGCGTTGTCGGCGCTCGGCCTCTGGGCCGTCGAGAAGATGGTGCGCCAGGACACCACCTGGCCGGGGAGCAAGCTCGACCGCTACTTCGCCTGGCTCACCGTGGCGCTGCTGGCGTCCTCGTTCGTCGGGACCGACCCGGCCACCAGCATCGCGCTGTTCCAGGACGTCTTCGTCAAGGTCATCATCCTGTACGTCCTGATCCGGAACCTGGTGAACACTCCGGCGCGGGCCGCCGCGACGCTCACCACGTTGGGCGCGGTCGGCGCGGCCCTGGGCGCCTACGCCCTGAACGCCAAGCTCACCGGGCAGGCCCAGATCGAGGGCAGCCGGGCCGGGTTCGTGGGCCTCCTCGGCGACCCCAACGACCTCGCCCTCGTGCTGCTCATGGGCATGCCGTTCCTCGCCAGCGTGGTCATGATGACCCACGGATCCCGCCGGTGGATCTACGGGCTTCTCCTCGCCGTGGTGATCGCCGGCATCGTCTCCACCCAGTCCCGAGGAGGGTTCATGGGGCTGGGGGCCGCCGCCTTCATCCTGCTGCAGGACAAGGTGAAGAGTCGCGCCCTGCAGATCGGGATCCTGGCCGTCGGGATGGCCGGCCTCATGGCGGTCTCCGGCATGTCGGACCGCTCCAGCGGCGGCGGGGAAGGGGACGGGATCGACGAGTCGGCACAGGGACGGCTCGACGCCTGGATGGCGGGGATGCGCATGGTGAAGGCGCGCCCCATCCTGGGCGTCGGGTACGACCGGTTCGCCGACAACTACCCGACCTACGTCACGAACGCCGTCATCTGGGGGAAGCTCGAGGCCCACAACTCGTTCGTCAAGGCCGTGGCCGAGACGGGCATCGTCGGCTTCGTTCCCTTCATGACGATGGTCGTCCTGTCCTTCCGGTCGGCGGTGCGGGTGCGGAGGCGGCGCAACGAGCTCGACGACCCGATGGAACGGGCGGCGGCATCCTCGTTGCTCCCCACCATGACCGCCTTCTTCATCTCCGCCTTCTTCCTGTCCCAGTGCTGGAGCTGGTTCACCTTCATCCTGCTCGCGCTCGTCGCCGCGACGGAGCGCAGCCTGCCCGCGGCACCCGAAATGCAAGGAGCAAAGACATGATCCAGGGACTGATCCGGAAGGTGAAGCGGCGCGAGACGCCGTTCTTCGACAGGCTCTACCGGCTCGCCAAGCGCGTGCGCACCTTCGAGGTGCCGGCGCCCCGGGTGATCTTCCTGCCGGTGTGGTACGCGCACCACGCCATCCGCAACGGCGTCCGCTGGTTCACCAGGAGCTTCTACTACCAGCCCATGTTCCGGGCCCGCTGCGAGAAGGTGGGGCGGAACCTTCGCGTCGACCTCGGCGCACCCTACGTCTACGGGGACATCCGCATCCGCATCGGCGACGACTGCACCATGAACGCCATCTCCAGCTTCGTGGCCACCAGCGTGGGACGGAGCCCCGTGCTGGAGATCGGGAACAAGACCTACCTGGGGCACAAGGTCTCCATCAGCGTGGGGAGCCGCGTGACCATCGGCAACCACGTCCTCATCGCCAACGACGTCTTCATCGCCGACAACCCCGGCCACCCCATGGACGCCATGAAGCGGCGTGTCCAGGGCGTGGAGCCGGACCAGATCCGCCCGGTCACCATCGGCGACGACGTGTGGATCGGCCACGGCAGCAAGATCATGCCGGGCGTCACCATCGGCGAGGGAGCGGTCGTCGGGGCCGGCTCCATCGTCACCCGGGACGTGCCGCCGTACACGCTGGTCGCCGGGGCCCCGGCCAAGCCGGTCCGCGACCTCCGCCCCATCCCCGTCTCCGCCGTCGGCGCGGTGGCCTGAGCCATGGACCTCCCCACCTCGACGCCGCGCACCGTCCTGCACCTCGTCGCCTCGCCATTCCTGGGAGGGCCAGAGCGGCAGATGATCGGCCTGGCCCGCGCGCAGCGCGGAGCCGAGAGGACCGTGTTCCTCGGCTTCCCCGAGGGGGGCGACTTCGATGCGCGGCTCCGCCGGGAGGGCATCGAGTCCCACCTGCTCGCCTCGACCGGGCGGCCGCTCCGCCGTTCCATTCGCGAGGTGGAGGGCTGGATCCGCAGGCTCGCGCCCGACGTGGTCATCACCCACGGCTACAAGCCCGACCTGGTGGGGCTCCTGGCCACCCGGCGGACCAAGGTGCCGCTCATCGCGGTCGCCCACGGCTGGACCGGGGCGAGCTTCCGGGTCCGGCTGAACGAGGCCGTCGACAAGCTCGTGATGCGCCGCGCCCGGCGCGTGGTGGCCGTCTCGCAGCGGCAGGGCGAGCGGGTGAAGGATGCCGGCGTGCGCCCCGAGCGCGTGGTGGTTGTGCGGAACGCCATCGACCCGGCCCGTTTCCCGGCGCCGGACCAGGCCACCCGGCGTGAGATGGAGGCGCTCTTCCCGGTCCGGCCGGAGCACCTGGTGGTTGCGGCCGGGCGCCTGAGCCCCGAGAAGGGCTTCGGCGACCTGGTCCGGGCCGCACGGCTCGTGGCCGACCGCGCCCCCCGGGCGGGATTCCTCCTCGTCGGCGACGGCCCCCTCCGCGAGGAGATCGCTGCGGCCATCCGGGCGGCGGGTCTCGAGGACACCTTCGTCCTGGCGGGCTTCCGGGACGACCTCGACAGGCTCATGGCCAGCGCCGACCTGTTCGTGCAGTCCTCCCACACCGAGGGAATGCCCAACGTCGTGCTCGAGGCCGGAGCCTGCGCGGTGCCCATCGTCGCCACCGCGGTGGGAGGGACCGGAGAGGTCCTCGAGGACGGCCGGGGAGGGCACCTCGTCCCGCCGCGCCGGCCGGAGGAGTTGGCCCGGCGCATCCTCGACCTCCTCGCCGACCCCGTGACCGCGAGGAAGATGGGCGCCGAGGCGCGCCGCCGGGTGGTTTCCGAGTTCACCTTCGCGGCCAAGGCCGCCGCCTACCGGCGCATGTTCGAGGAGTGCCTGCCGTGAAGAAGCTCCGCCTCCCTCCCGCCGCAGCCACCATGGTGGTGCAGGTCATCGACATGGGCAGCCAGGTCGCCGCCGGCGTCCTGGTCGCCCGGGCGCTCGGGCCGGTGGCAATGGGCCATTACACCTTCGCGCTGGCCGTGGCCGGGATCTTGGCCATCGTGCTCCTGTTCGGGGCCGGGGAGGTGGCCATCACGCTCTACGCCGAGCGCAAGCACGACCCCGGTGCGGTGCTGGAGGGTTCGCTGGCGGCGCTCTCCAAGGGGACAGCCATCACCGTGGTGGTGGGGCTCGCCATCGGGTTGGGGCTCCGGCTCGACGCCCAGGGAGCGGGTTCGCTGGCCCTGGCCTTGCTCGCGCTCATCGTGAACGGCCTGGCGACCACCTTCAACTACTCCATCCTGGGTCGGGACGCCTCGGCCCGCGACCTCCCGGTCATCGTCGTCTCCCGGGCGGTGATGCTCGCCGGCGTGGCCCTGGGCGCCTGGCGCGGCAGCCTGATCATCGCCATGGCCGGCCAGCTCGCAGGCGCGATCACCCTGACCGCGGGACGGGCGCTGGTGGTCCAACGCAACCTCTTCCCCTTGCGCCCCCGCAGGGATGAGGAGGTGCGCGAGCACTTCAGGCGCCGCGGGCGCTGGATCGGCGTCTCGTCGGTGTTCGGATCGATCTCGGCCCGGGTGGACATGATCCTCCTCGAGGGGCTCTCCACTCCGGTGCAGCTCGGCCTCTACGGCGGCGCCTACCGCGTCATCAACGGAGTCGCCGCCGGTGCGGGCGCGTTCGCCCTGGCGCTCTTCCCCGGCCTGGTCTCGGCGGATCCGGCGGCGCGGAAGAGGGCCCGAAAGATCGGGATCCTCGCCTCCCTGGGGCTCTCGGCCGGTCCGCTGCTCATCCTCCCGTTCGCAGGCGCCTTCATCACGCTCCTGTACGGAAAGGGCTGGAGCGACGCGGCCCCGGCCTTCGCCTGGCTGCTCGGCGCCAGCGTCCTCCAGGTCCAGACCGCCTTCCTCTCCCGCAGGCTCGTCGCCGGCGGTGGCGAGAAGGTGATGCCCTTCGGCCAGGGGCTCGCGGCCGTGGCCAACGTCGGCGTGAACCTGCTCCTCATCCCCACCATGGGCGCGCACGGAGCGGCCATCGCCACCTTCGTCGCCGAGGCCTGTGTGCTGTCGGTCTACCTGGCCGGGCCGAGGCTGTTCCACCTGTTCCGCGTCAACCGTTCCGAAGCGGTGCAGGGCGTCCCTGGCGCGACGCCCGCTGTCCCGCGCTGAAGCACTTCCCAGGCGCGTGTCGTCCCCGGGGCTGGCACCCCCCGTGCAATCCAGGGACGACATGAAGAAGATCAACGCCCTCGCCGTCATCGGCACCCGCCCCGAGGCCATCAAGATGGCCCCGGTCGTCCGCGCCCTCCGCGCCACCGGCCGCTTCGACGTCCACGTCCTCTTCACCGGCCAGCACCGGGGGCTGCTCGATCAGGCCGCCGCCGACTTCGGGCTCGTGGCCGACGCGGACCTCGACCTGATGCGCCCCGACCAGGGGCTGGCCAGCCTGACCGCCCGGCTGCTCGAGGGCATCGACGCGGTCCTCGCCACCCGGAGCTTCGACGTCGTCATCGGGCAGGGGGACACCACCACCGTCCTCGCCTCCGCCATGTCGGCCTTCTACCGGCGGATCCCCTTCGCACACGTCGAGGCCGGGCTGCGCACCGAGAGCATCGACAGCCCGTTCCCCGAGGAGGCCAATCGCCGGCTCGCCGGGGCGCTCGCCACCATCCACTTCGCCCCCACGCGCGGGGCGCTCGCCAACCTGCTCGCCGAGGGCGTCCCGGCGGACCGCATCGTGGTCACCGGGAACACCGGGATCGACGCGCTCCTCGACGCCTCCGGCCGCGCCCCCGAGCTCCCGTTCGCGGTGGACGCGGTGGACCGGCTGGTCCTCGTGACGCTGCACCGCCGCGAGAGCCTGGGGGCGCCGCTTCGCGGGGTCCTCGGCGCCATCCGCGAGGCCATTGCCGGGGTTCCCCGGGCGCGGGTCATCTGGCCCGTCCACCCGAACCCGCACGTCCGGCAGGCGGCGGCGGAGATGCTCGCCGGAGTTCCCGGCGTCGAGCTGGTCGAGCCCCAGGCCTACCTCCCCTTCGTCTCGCTCATGAAGCGCGCCGACGTGATCGTCACCGACTCGGGTGGCGTGCAGGAGGAGGCTCCGACCTTCGGTGCCCCGATCCTGGTGGTCCGCGAGAGCACCGAGCGCCCCGAGGGAGTGGACGCCGGCCTGGCCGAGCTGGTTGGTACCGATCCGGAACGGATCGCGCGCCGCCTCGGAACACTGCTGACCACATCGGTGCGCCGGACCCGCACGGTGAACCCCTACGGAGACGGCCGGGCCTCGATTCGCATCGCGGATTCGCTGGTGAAGCTGCTCGGCACGCGTCCTGCAATGAACCCGACTGTTCCGGTCGTGATTCCCAACCCCGTCCTGAAGGTCGCCTGACATGAGCCCTCCCGCCTACGCCGCCGCCCTCCCGCTTCCCAGCGCCGCCCCCCGTGCCGTCTCCTTCGCCGGAGCCGACGTGGTCTCCCTCGCCGGGGTCCCCTCGCTCGACGCCGCCGTCCTCTCCTCCCTGGTCCGCACGCACGGGAAGGTGTCCCGCAGCGGCAGGAAGGTCCGTGTCGTGAACGCCACCCCCGACGTCGCCCAGATGCTCCGGGACCTCGGCCTCGCCTGGATGCTCGACGGGCGCCCGCTGCCCGACCTGGCCCCGGCCAACGAGCCGATGCGCAACGTCGTCGCCTAGCCTCCCCTTTCTCGCCTGACCCACCATTCACCCGGAGCCACGATGAACGCCACCGCCGCAGCACGCAGCCTCGCCACCATCGCGCAGCCCCGGACAACCGCCACGGGCTCGACCGTCGCCGAAGACCTGATCGCCATGATCCAGGCACGCACGGCGCGCATCGGCATCATCGGGCAGGGATACGTGGGGCTTCCGCTGGCCCTGGTCTTCGCCGAGGGCGGATTCCCGGTGGTCGGCTTCGACGTCGACTCGCGCAAGGTCGAGGCCCTCGGCCGGGGTGAGTCCTACATCAAGCACATCGGGCCGGACCGCGTCGCGGCGGCCATCCACGGCGGCCGATTCACCGCCACGACCGACTTCGAAGGGCTGCGCGAGTGCGACGCCATCATCATCTGCGTCCCCACGCCGCTCGGACCCCACCGCGAGCCGGACAACTCCTACATCCACCGCACCGCCGAGGCGATCGCCCCCCGGCTGCGCAAGGGCCAGCTGGTCGTGCTCGAGTCCACCACCTACCCCGGGACCACCGACGGCGAGGTCCGGCCCCTCCTGGAGCGGAGCGGGCTCAGCTGCCCCGGGGACTTCCTCCTGGCCTTCTCGCCCGAACGCGAGGACCCGGGCAACGGGAAGTTCTCCACCCGCGGCATCCCCAAGGTCGTCGGCGGCGTGGACGTCGCCTCCACCGATGCCGCCGTGGCGCTCTACACGGCCGCGGTCGACAAGGTCGTCCGCGTCTCCTCGGCCCGCGTGGCCGAGTCGGCCAAGCTGCTCGAGAACATCTTCCGGTCGGTGAACATCGCCCTCGTCAACGAGATGAAGGTGATCCTCGACGGGATGGACATCGACATCTGGGAGGTCATCGAGGCCGCCAAGACCAAGCCCTTCGGGTTCATGCCCTTCTACCCGGGCCCCGGGCTGGGCGGCCACTGCATCCCGCTCGACCCCTTCTACCTCTCCTGGAAGGCTGCCGAGAACGGCCAGTGGGCCCGCTTCGTCGAGCTGGCCGGTGAGATCAACACCAGCATGCCGCGCCACGTCTGCGGCCGCATCTCCACCGCCCTGAACGACGACGGCAAGGCCGTCCGTGGCTCGCGCATCCTGGTGCTTGGGCTGGCCTACAAGGCCAACGTGGACGACGATCGCGAGTCCCCCTCCTACGAGATCATCGAGCACCTCCAGGCAGCCGGGGCCACCGTCGACTTCTGCGACCCGCACTTCCCCGAGGCGCGCAAGGGACGCAAGCACGACCTGACCCTGTCGTCGGTGCCCTGCAGCCCGGAGCGCTTCGCGGAGTACGACGCCGTCGTGGTCTCGACCGCGCACGACGCCTTCCGCGACCCGGCGCTCTTCGGGAAGGTGAAGCTGGTGGTCGACACCCGCAACCTGGTGGCGCCCCTCTTCCCCGACGCCGCACCTCCTTGCCGCCTGGTGAAGGCGTGAGCCACCCTCCCGCGCAGTTCCGCGTCGGTCCGCCGCGGACCTGGCTCGTCACCGGCGGGGCCGGCTTCATCGGATCCCACCTGGTGGAGAGGCTGCTGTCACTCGGCCAGGAGGTCCGTGTCCTCGACAACCTGGCCACCGGCCACAAGGCAAACCTCGACGAGGCCTCGGCCGTCGCCCCGGAACGCTTCGAGTTCCTGGAGGGGGACATCCGCGACCGGGCGGCCTGCCGCGCCGCCTGCCAGGGGGTGGACGTCGTCCTCCACCAGGCCGCGCTGGGCTCGGTGCCGCGCTCGATCCACGACCCGGCCACGAGCCACGACGTGAACGTCACCGGCTTCCTGAACGTGCTCGACGCCGCGCGGGACTCCGGCGTGAAGCGGGTCGTCTACGCCAGCTCGAGCGCCGTCTACGGCGACCACCCCGGCCTGCCCAAGGTCGAGGACGCGACCGGACGGCCGCTTTCCCCCTACGCCTCCACCAAGGCCGCCGACGAGCTCTACGCCCACGCCTACGCGAACGCCTACGGGCTCGAGACGGTGGGGCTGCGGTACTTCAACGTCTTCGGTCCGCGGCAGGATCCGAACGGCGCCTACGCCGCGGTGATCCCGCTGTGGTTCGCGAGCCTCTTCGGCGGGGCCCCGGCCCGGCTGAACGGCGACGGCGAGACCAGCCGCGACTTCTCCTACGTGGCCAACGTCGTCCAGGGCAACCTGCTCGCCGCGACGGTCACGGATCCGGCCGCGCTCCGCACCGTCTACAACGTGGCCGCGGGAGGGCGCAGCACGCTCCTCGAGCTCTTCGGGATGATGCGCGAGGAGGCCGCCCGGCTGCACCCGGCCGCCGCCAGCGTCGAGCTCACCCGGGGTCCGGCCAGGGCGGGCGACATCCGCCATTCCCACGCCGACATCGGCCGCGCCCGGAGGCTGCTCGGCTTCTCGCCGACCCACACCATCCAGCAGGGGCTCGCCGAGACCGTGGCCTGGTACTTCGAGAAGCTGGCCGCGGCGTCCGCGGACGGCGCGCCCCGTCGGGTCGCCGTGCTTTAGGCGATCCCGTACTCCTTCAGCTTCCGGTAGAGCGTGGTGCGGCCGATGCCCAGCTCCCGGGAGACCCGCGCCCGGTTCCCACCAGCCCGGCGCAGCGCATCCACGATGGCGTTCCGCTCCATCCCGGAGAGGGTCAGGGCCGCGGCGGCGCCACCCTCGAGTCCGACCGACGGGAGAAGGTCCGGATCGGGCGCGAGATGGCCGATGACGGGCGCCAGCCCCTCGACGCGGAACCCCTCGGCGGCGATGGGCGCGGGAGGCTGGACCTGGGGAGCGGCGGGTTCGGGGGAAGCAACCCAGCGGGGCTGGGCGACCGCCGAGCAGACGCGCTGGGGCAGGTCGGCGGGGACGATGGAGTCGCCCTCGCAGGTGACCGCGGCCCGCTGGCAGACGTTCTGGAGCTCCCGCACGTTTCCCGGCCAGCCGTAGCGTTCCAGCGCGGCGAGGGCCTCGGAGGAGAGGGTGACCTCGCGCCCGGCCAGCTCCTTCCCGGCCTGGGCGACGAAGTGGCGGGCCAGGAGCTCCACGTCGCCGGCGCGCTCGCGGAGCGGGGGGAGCTCCAGCTCGAAGACGACGATGCGGTAGAAGAGGTCCTCGCGGAAGCGCCCGTCGCGGACCGCCGCGGAGAGGTCCTGGTGGGTGGCGGCGAGCAGGCGGAAGTCCACTTCGATCTCCTGGCTCGAGCCCACCCGCTGGATGGTCCGCTGCTGCAGCACGCGCAGCAGCTTCGACTGCGCGCCCGGGGAGAGCTCGGCCACCTCGTCGAGGAAGAGGGTTCCGCCGGCCACCTGCTCGAAGCAGCCGACGCGCCGCTGGGCGGCCCCGGTGAAGGAGCCCCGCTCGTGGCCGAAGAGCTCCGACTCCTGGAGGTTCTCCGGGATGGCGGCGCAGTTCAGGGCGATGAAGGGCGACTTCCCGCGCCCCGACCGGTCGTGGATGGCCCGGGCCACCAGCTCCTTCCCGGTTCCGCTCTCGCCGTGGATGTAGACCGAGATGTCGGACGCGGCCACGCGGTCGATCTGCCGGTAGAGCTCCCGCATGGCCGGCGACGCGCCCACGAATCCGGGGATGGAGCGCCCTGCGGCCTCCCGCTCCAGCGTGGCGAGCCGCATGGCCATGGCGTGGCGCTCCATGGCGTTCACGAGCGTGGTCACGAGCTTGGTCCGGTCCACCGGCTTCGGCAGGAAGTCGTAGGCGCCGCGCCGCATCAGGTCCACGACCGTGTCCACGTCCTTGTTGGCGGTGAGGACGATGACGGGCAGGTGGCGGTGGTGCGAGCGGATCCGGTCGAGCGTCGCAGCGCCGCCCATCCCAGGCATGGAGAGGTCGAGGAGCACCGCGGCCGGCGTCTCGACGGGGAGGGCGGCCAGGCAGGCCTCGCCGCTGTCGAGCTCCACCGACCGGAAGCCGGCGGCCTCCACCCAGCTTCCGATGAGTGTGCGGAGGTGGGAGTCGTCGTCCACCACGAACACGCCAGGGCGGTCGTCGTCACGGGCAGGGCTCATGTTCCAGTTTGGCTGCACGATGTGGGCCGGATGGCCGGGGACGGAACGCTGCGCCGGAACGGGACGATTCCGTTCCACGCCCAGGCTTTCCCCGACCCTGGGTGCGTTCCGACATGGAACACCGGGCTCCGATTCCAGCGTTCCACCGTGGCTCAGGGCGTGCAGTAGACCCTCCCATGCACGGAAAGCGAATCCTCTACGTGGACGATGACGAGGCCATGCTGCGCATCGTGGCGGCCACGCTGCCGCGCCTGGCCGGGGTGGAGGTGGTCACCGCGACCACAGGGAACCACGCGCTGGCGTTGCTCGGCGACGGGCGGTTCGACCTGGTGCTCCTCGACTACGAGTTGCCCGACTTCGACGGGGCCGAGCTGTGCGCCGAGATCCGGCTGCGGGTGGGCGCGACCACCCCGGTGGTCTTCCTCTCGGGGCACGAGGACGGTCCGCAGCGCCACGCCGGCATGGAGGCCGGCGCGAACGCGTTCCTCCCCAAGCCCTCGCCTCCGGCCGCCATCGCCGCCGGGATCGCTCCTCTTCTGCGGCCCGGTGGGGCCGCCGGGGTGCTGCAATGAACAGCCGCATGGATCCCTACGTCGCCTACCGCCTGCAGCTCCTCCAGGAGGGGCAGACCCTGCGTTCCTTCTGGGAGCAGCTCGGCCAGGGGGAGCCGGAGGCGCGCGACCGCCTGGCGAAGTTCCTCCACCGCCTGCACGGCACCTCGGGGACGTACGGGTTCGAGAAGGTCTCGGACCTCGCCCAGGAGCTGCGCGAGGCGGTCGTCGCCCGTCCGCCCCGCGTCCTGGAGGAGCCGATGGTGGAGCCGCTCCTGGCCGCCCTGCTGGAGGCCTCCCTCGGGCAGGAGACCGAAGCGCCCGCCGTACACTGACCCCTTCACGACTGGAGCACCGTGAGCGGCCCATCCACCGAGGACCCATGTCGCCTGCGTCAGGAGCGGCAGGCGCTCATGATGGAGGCGAGCTCGGACGGGTTCTTCGACCTCGACCTGCCGAGCGACCGGATCTGGCTGAGTCCGCGCTACGGCGCCATCCTCGGCCGCCCCGAGCTCTCCGGCGACACCTCCCTTGCGCACCTCGCCACCCTCGTCGAGCCGTCGCACCTCCCGGTCATCCGTTCGGACGTCGCGGCACTCCGCGCCGGCGAGAGGGACCGCTTCACCTGGGAGTACAGGATCCGGATGCTCGACGGGTCGCTCCGCTGGGTGCAGTGCCGGGGAAAGGTCGTGGAGCGGGACGGGGAGGGGATCGCCAGGCGGGTCGCCGGCAGCCTCACCGACGTCCACGACCGCAAGGTGGCCGAGGAGAGGCTGCAGGAGAAGGAGGCGCGATTCCGGGCCTACTTCGAGTCGCCCGCCGTCGGGATCGCCGTCACCAGCCCGGAGAAGGGCTGGCTCCAGGCCAACGACACGATCTGCTCCATGCTCGGGTACACCCGGGACGAGCTCCGGAAGCTGTCCTGGCTCGAGCTCACCCATCCGGAGGACGTCGCGGACGACGTGGCGGAGTTCGACAGGCTCCTCGGCGGGGAGATCGACCGTTACTCCCTCGACAAGCGATTCCGGCGCAAGGACGGGACGTTCGTCTGGACCATGCTGTCGGTGAGCTGCGTGCGGAACCCCGACCGCTCGGTTCGGTACGCCATCGCCATCCTGAACGACATCGGCAGGCGGAAGAGGGCGCAGATCGAGCTCGTCGGGGCCAAGGAGGCAGCCGAGCAGGCCTCCCGCGCCAAGACGGAGTTCCTCGCCAACATGAGCCACGAGATCCGCACGCCGCTCAACGGCGTCATCGGGATGCTCTCCCTGGCGCTGCGAACCGGGCTCACGCCCGAGCAGCGCGAGTACGTGGAGATCGCCCACGGATCCGCGGAGTCGCTCCTGCACATCCTCTCCGACATCCTCGACCTCTCGAAGATCGAGGCCGGGCAGATGGAGATCGAGTCGGCTCCCTTCTCCCTGCGCGGTACCGTGGAACGGGTGGTGCGCCCCATCGCCACCCGCGCCGGGCAGAAGGGGCTCCGCTTCACCGCCGAGGTCGAGCCCGGCCTCCCCGACGAGCTCCTGGGAGACGGCTGGCGGCTGGGGCAGATCCTGAACAACCTGCTCTCCAACGCGGTCCGCTTCACCGAACGCGGCTCGGTCGCGCTCCTGGTGGGCGGCGGCCTGGTCCGGCCCGGGGTGGCCGAGGTGGTCTTCACGGTCCGCGACACCGGCATCGGCATCGCGCCCGCGCGGATCCAGGCCATCTTCAAGCCCTTCGCGCAGGCCGACGGCTCGATCACCCGGCGGTTCGGTGGGACGGGGCTGGGGCTCGCCATCTGCAAGCAGCTCGCCGACCGCATGGGGGCCTGCGTGGGGGTCGAGAGCAGGCCGGGCGTCGGAAGCGTCTTCAAGCTGGTCGTCCGGCTGTCGGTCGCCCTGGAGGCCATCGGGCCGGAGGCTCCGGTGGAGAGGGCGCGCCCCGTCTCGCGCCGCGTCCTGCTCGCCGAGGACAACACCGTGAACCAGCTCCTGGCCGTCCGCCTTCTCGAGGCGGCAGGACACGCCGTGGTGACGGCGGCCAACGGGCAGGAGGCGATCGACCG
Organism: uncultured Anaeromyxobacter sp.; assembly: GCA_903874275.1. Classification (GTDB taxonomy): domain Bacteria; phylum Myxococcota; class Myxococcia; order Myxococcales; family Anaeromyxobacteraceae; genus CAIOAK01. Next base: position 18,667 of record CAIQRS010000062.1, on the reverse strand, counting down.
GCTGGGAGAGGTGGACTTCGACCTGATCCTGATGGACGTGCAGATGCCGGTCCTGGACGGGCTCGAGGCCATGAGGCGGATCCGGGCGGCCGAGCGGGGGACCGGCCGGCACGTGCCCATCCTGGCGCTCACGGCCCAGGCGATGAGCGGAGACCGGGAGCGCTGCCTCGCCGCGGGGGCCGACGCCTACCTCGCGAAGCCCTTCTCCGCCGAGGCGCTGCACGCCGGGGTGGATGCCGCCCTCCGTTCCGACCCGCCGCCGACGACGGTGGCCGCTCGGCGGGAGGCGATCGGGTTCGAGGCCTGCCGAACTTGCCGCAACCAGGGATTCGAGGGCTGCCCGCGCAGGATCGCCCGCGCTCCACTGGACGTGGCCCGGGCGCTGGAAACCTGCGGCGGGGACGAACAACTCCGGCGCGACGTCACGGGGGAGTTGCTCCGGTCCGTCCCCAGGGATCGCTCGGCGCTCCGCGGCGCGGTGGAAGCCCGCGACGTGGCCGCGGTCGCCCGCGTGGCGCACAAGATGAAGTCCTCCCTGGCCGCCATGGGGGCGACGCCCGCCGCCGACGCGGCAGCCGTCCTGGAACGAGCGGCCCGGCACGGAGAGGAGTCCACGTACGCCCTGGCCGACCGGTTCGCCTGCGAGCTGGACCGGGCGGTCGAGGCCCTGGAGCACTCGATCCGGGGTGAGCCGGTCGCATGACCCCGCGCCCACGCCGCCCCCCGCTGCTCCTCGTCCACGACGAGAGCCCCGGCCTGGGCGGATCGATCACCAGCCTGGGCGCGCTCGTCCCCTTTCTCGTCCGCTCCGGGTGGATCGTGGAGGTCGCCGCCATGCAGCCGGAGGGCTGGGAAGGGGAGGGGATCGTCCCGCACCTGCTCTCCCGGCGCGGGGAGCGGATCCAGGGGGCGGGGTACTTCGCGCGGGAGACCCGTCGCGCGCTCGATCTCGGGCGGATCTGCCGCCGCCTGCGCCCCGACGTCCTGCTCGCCAACAACGGTCCGACCGCGAACCTGGCCACCCATCTGGCTGGCTGGGCCACCGGGGTGCCGGTGGCCCAGTACGTGCGCGGGCCGTTCCCGGTGAGCCGGCTGGCCGGACGGGTGCTGCGCTCCTCCGGGGCGGTATTCACGGTAGGTGACGAATGCACCCGGATGGCGGCGGCGGTGGGTTGCACGGGGGTTGCGCAGGTCGAGGAGGGGCTCGACCCGGACCGCTGGCCCGCCGCACGCGATCCCCGGGCCCGCGAGTGGCTGTGGAACTCCGCGCTGGTGGGCTGGAAGGGGCTTCCGTTGCTCCTGGACGCCTACCGGGCGCTGGGCGCCGACGCGTCCCCGCTCCAGCTGTGCTTCGCCACGCTCCCCGCTGGTCACCCCGACGCCGTGGACGCACCCGAGCTCCTTCCACCGGGAGTCACGCCGCGGAGGTCGCCGCCCGACCTCGACGCCGTTCGCTCCCGGTGCTCGGTCTACGTCCACACCGCGCTCCGCCCCGAGCCGTTCGGCCGCTCGCTGCTCGAGGCCATGGCGGCGGGGCTCTGCCCGGTGGCGCCGGACGCGGGCACCCCCGGGAGGCTGGTCCGGCACATGGAGAACGGTCTCCTCTACCCGGAGGGCTCGGCCGCGGGCCTCGAGGGGGCGCTGCGGCGCGTGGCCGCGGATCCGGGCCTCTGCGCCCGCCTGGGGGCCCGGGCGGCCGCCGATGCCCTGGTGTACCGCTCCGATCGGGTGTTCCAGCCGATCCTGGCCGGACTGGAACGGGTCCGGGCCTCCCGGACGGGACGAACCGTGCCGTTCCGGAACGAGATGGCCTCGGGACGCTGATCTTCGCCTGGCCCAGCTCTTGAATTGACATGGATCCATGACGCCACGGATCCGCCTCGCCACGGCCGCTGCTCTGGCAACACTGCTCGCTCCCGCCATCACCCCGGCGCTGGAGGAGTCCCACGTCGGCACCCACTTCCAGGTCTTCCTGCCCCCCAACGCCGCCTCCTTCGGCCGCGCCAATGCCATGGTCATCACGGCGCAGGCCGGCTCCGCGACCACCCCTTGCGTGGTCGACGTGTACGACGACCCGGCCGACGGCGATTCCGACGACAGCCAGTACGGAGTGCGCCTCGCCAAGGGGGAGAGCATCGTCATCTACCTCAAGATGGGAGCGGTGAACGACGAGTGGGGCTCGAAGGCCGACGGCGACTACTTCGTCATCGACGCGTCCCTCCCGGTCAGCGTGATGATCGCCTCCGACTCCGACTGGGAGCACGACTGGGCCCCGGCCACGAGCGGCACGCTCCGCGGATCCGAGTTCTTCCTCTATGCCCAGTTCTCCGGGGGCACGAACCGGGACATCGACGTCTTCGCCTACGAGAACGGGACCCACGTCGAGATCTACGACGTGACGAAGCTCCCGGTGGTCCTCTCGACCACGGGCATCGCCCGGGTGCAGGCGAGGTCGGGGGCTCCGATCCTCTCCGCCGACCTGAACGAGGGAGAGGACCTGAACCGGCGGTACGGCCTCGGGAAGGACATCTTCCTCCCCGGCCACGTGTACCAGGTGGTCTCGACCAAGGACGTCACCGCGCTCTTCGGATCGATCGACAGCGTTGCCACGGTGAACCAGGCCCGCGACGGCGCCGGCTTCGTCCCGGGCCGCTCCGGCCACGCCATCGACAACGACTTCTACTTCGCCATCCCCCACAACATCGGGGCGCTGAACGAGCAGGAACTCCGGATCGTCGCCGGCACGGTCCCGGCGACGGTGACCCTGAACGGCTGGAACACGGCCACGAACACCTGGGCGGTCATCAAGACCTGGACCCTCGCGCCCTTCGGTCACGCCGACTACGTGGGCGGAACCTACGACCTCTACCACCTCACCTCCACGGGCGGGAACGTCACCGTTTACGAGGCCAACTGGATGGAGACCGGGCAGATCGGCACCAGCGACGACGCCGACTTCGCCCCCGGATTCTTCAACGCCGACGGCAGCGAGACCTTCGTCGTCTACGTCGGGCCTCCGGGGACCGAGACCCTCACGACCCAGGCCGGGACCTTCAGCCACATCTATCTCTTCAGCCTCGCCGGCGAGTCGGCCGTCTGGGTGCGCGACGCCGACACGAACGGCACCCTCTTCAGTCAGACCGTGGCCATTGCCCCCAGGGGGTACGTGGACGTGAAGATCACGCCCGCTCAGTGGAACGCCATGAACGTCCCGGCGGCCGGCAAGCGCCCCTACCTCCGGATCGACTCGAGGGGGCCCATCGCCGTCAACATGTCCAACTGGAACGACAACATCATGGCCTTCGCCACCTCGGTCACGCCGCTCAACCCGAAGGTCGAGGTGAGCCCGCCTCCGTCGGCCACGGTCGGGAGCACGGTCGCCATGGGCGGCGCCATCACCAACCAGGGGTCGTCGAGCATCACGGCGGTGGAGACGCGGGTGACCGTGCCGAACGGCCTCACCTACGTCGACGGCACGCTGGCCGGCCGCCCCGAGACCGCGGTGACTCCGGTCGCCGAGGGCACCGAGGTGGTCTACAACCTCCCCGCGCTGGCTCCCGGCGAGTCGGCCGCCCTGGCCATGAACGTGACCATCACCGCCTCGACCGGGCAGGTCGCCTCGGTGAACGTCTCCACCACCGCCACCGACGCCGGGCTCCACATCGGCCAGACCGCCAGCGCCGCGACCCGCCCCCCCGCCGCCGGCGTCGCGACCATCAGCAACCTGGTGGCCGGATCGGCCAACTCGGCGGTCGTCCTCACCTGGGAGCAGCAGGCCGGGCCTGGCGTGGTGAGCAGCATCACCTTGCAGCGCGGCGCCGCCACCGCCGGCCCGTGGACCGAGCTCGTCCCGGCCCGCAGCACCTTCACCGGCAACGGGACGCCCGCGGCCGCGGTCTACTCAGACACCACGGCGTTGAACAACGGGAACTACTACTACCGCGTCGTCGCCACCGGGGCGACCGGGGACGTGAGCACCGCCGGGCCGGTCCTGGGGCAGCCGCGAAACAACACCCCGCCCCCCACCCCCGTGGTGACCCTCTCACCCTCCAGCAGCACGGTGACGGTCGCGCTCTCCGGCTCGGGTACCCCCGACCTGAAGGGATACCTGGTGGAGCGGGCCACGAGCTCGGCCGGTCCCTGGTCGGTGATCACGGCCATCCCCGTGCCCGGCCCGAGCGCGACCGTGACCGACGGGAACCTCTCCAACGGGACGGTCTACTGGTACCGCGCGCGCGCGGTGAACACGGGCAACCTCTACAGCCCGTACGGCGTTCCCCGCAGCGCGGTTCCCGGCGTGAGCGCCAGCCGCAGCACGAACCTGGTCCTCTACTTCGAGGACATGCTCGGGTCGGGCGTGAACGACTGGGACTACAACGACTTCGTCATCCGGATGGCGACGACCGAGGGCGTGTCGGGCGGCGGCCTGTCGTCCATCACGATCGACTACGAGCCGCTGGCGCGGGGCGCGTCCTATGTCCACGCCTTCCGGCAGCACGTCCCCGTGGTGGGCTCCTGGACGGCCACGGTCACCCGGTTCGCGGCGGGCAACCCGTCGCAGGTCGTCTCCCGGACCACCACCGCCGGCGCCGGGCCGATCGACATCGAGATCTACGCCGACACCAAGGACGCCCTGCCGCCCGCGGTCGGGGCCTACACCAACACGGTCTCCGGGCAGGCCGGATTCCGCCCCGGCGCGCTGTCCCGCCTGGAGATCACGCTCGCCAGCCCGGGATCGAACCCGGACGGCGCCGCGGGGGCAGCGCCCTGGGACGCGTATCTCCGCATGCCCTACCTGACCGGGCCGCAGGGCAATGAGGTCCACCGCAGCCTGTACGGCGGTGCCAGCGAGGTGGTCTCGAGCGGGCCGCTGGTCGGAACCATCCTCGACTTCGTGATGATCCACCCGCTCTCCGCGACGATGCCCAGCTGGAGCTACGAGGGAGCCCCGGTCTGGAACGGGTACCCCGAGTTCACCCCCTTCCAGAAGACGGCCAACCCCGCAGCGGCCGACTGGGCCGACCGTCCGAGGGACCGCAGGTCGGTCTTCGACGAGAACCACTAAGGGTGAACTACATGAACCTGACCGCCATCCTCCTGGCCGCTTCTCTCGGCGCCTCTCCCGCCCTCCTCGACGAGCGGCCCCTCTGGGCCGGCTCGCTCCAGCCCACCTCCGGAGTCATCCTGGTCGCCTCCGCCCCCGGTGGGATGGGCATCCGCTCGGCGACCGCAGCGGCGGTCGTCGTCGCCGACGTCTCCGCCGCGCTCGGGGCCGGCCTCTGCCCCGGCGCCGACCCGCGCCTGGCCATCCCCTCCGGGAAGAGCGTGTTCCTGCTCGGCCCCGGGTCCCCGGCGTCGCTCGTCACGACGGCCTCGCTCCCGGCCCAGGCCATGTCCGCCGCCGTGCCCGTGACGACGTCGACCGGCTGCCAGCACGCCATCGTCCTCCAGAGCGGGGACGTGGCGCTCGTGGGGCCCTCAGGAGCCGTGGCAATCCTGACGGCCGTGATCCCCGCCGTCGTCGACTGGCACGAGCTTCCGCGCGGCGTGCTGGTGGCCTCCCGGCAGGACCTCCTCGTGGTGGGAGGCGTCGACGGCACCCTGGCCGCCGTGCGGGTGTCCGATGGCAAGCGCTTCGGGGGCACCATCGCCTCCGCCGCCGTGCCGGGCGCGGTCTGGTCGGACGGCCAGGCGGTGATCTGGTTCCTCGGGAAGACGGGAAGCCTCCACGGCTGGAGCGTGACGACCGACGTTCCGCAGCTCGTCCAGGCCGGCTCGGTGGGCGCTCCGGGCGGGCTCGTCGCCTGGGGCGGGAAATCCGACCACGGCATCGCCTGGGCCGACATGCAGGGACAGGTGTTCGGCTGGAAGGGCGGGGTGCTCCGGAAGCTCGTGAGGCTGCCGGCCGCGGTCCGCTGGCCCATGCTGGTGGCCGATCTCGACGACGGCGGGGATCTGAAGCTGGTCGCCGCGGTCGACGGGGCCGTGGCCGCGCTCGTCGCCGAGGAGGCTGCCGGTGCGTCGTTCCAGCTCGTGCCGCTGGCCGGGCGCCCGGCCGGTCCACCCGTGGCCTTCCAGCTGGACCTGGAGAGCCCCCCCGTCCTGGCCATCCCCACCGGCCCGACCCAGGGCGCCTTCCTGCCCGCCGACGCACCTCCCGCGGGCCAGCTGACGCAGGACCAGGCCATCCTCAATTCCGGTGCGCAGATCCTGGCCTTCGTCCCCGGAGCGGTGCAGTCCTTGCTCGGCCCCCCGCCGACCAGCGGTTCGGCGGGTGGCGGGACCGCTGGGACGGGCGGCGGGACGACCGAGACAGCTCCCACCAAGTCCGGGTTCGGTTGTTCCACCGTCCCGGTCGCGGACGCGCTCCCGCTGCTTCTCTTCCCGCTGATTCTCCTCCGGCTCGGGCGTCGCCGCCATCAGGGGAAGTCGGGGGACTGGAAGGACGCCGAGACGTAGCCGGTCACCTGGACGAACCGCGTGCCGGTTCCTCCGGCGAGCTGGGTCTGGGCATAGCCGCCCGCGAGCAGCGTGGCCCAGCGCGCCGGGCTCCAGACGGCCGACGCCCCCAGCACCCCGTAGGATTCCGGTGCACGGATCGTGAACGGCACGAGCGCCGACGCGAGCGAGACCTCGAGCTTCCAGTCCTTGCGGAAGAACCATTCGGCGCCGACGCGCCCGGTGATTCGCTGGTAGGCGGCCTGCAGGTAGGTGTCCACGTACGGGCCCAGCCCCAGCTCGGCGATGACCCGGAACAGGTCCCGGGACGGATCGACCCAGGTGAGCTTCAGGCCCGCCACGGGCAGGACATGGCCCAGGGTCGCGCTCGCCATCGGCGGGTTGTTCACGAACGCCACGCCGAGCGAGACCGAGGTGTCGAGGCTTCCCGACCAGCGCTGCGTCCACGACCCGGCTCCGGCGGCGATCCGGATGGCCGAGCCGCCCACGAGCTCGGAGTCGGTGGCGGCGAAGGTGGCGGAGAGGGTGGCGCTCGACCCCATGAGGATGTCGAGCGCGGCGCTGGCGCGAGGACCCCAGGTGCGCGGCTGGGCCTCCTGACCCGCCTCGCCCACCCCACCCACGTCGACCCATCCTCCCGCGAGGCGGAGCCGGAGCCGCCTGCCCAGGCTCGCGGTCACGGAGCCGTTCACGTCGACGGCGAGGTAGGGAAAGGAGGAGAAGGTGCGGATCGGGTCAAGGGTCGGGGGTGCCGGGCCGGGGCCCCCGGGGGTGGAGCTGGGGACGAGCTGGGAGTAGTCGCCGTAGGTCCCGCTCCCCCAGACGGCGAACGCCCAGGCCTTGGAAGGACTCCAGTCCAGGCGGAGGCGGGCCCGGTTCAGGATCGACATCCCCACCCCGTGGTAGACGGCCGGGAAGTAGAGGCGGGGCGCGTACGACAGGGTGAACTGGGCCTTGTGCCCGACCGAAAAGAGCGAGATCCCCGGGACCACCTCCAGGTCGGTGTCCCACTGCCGGAATCCGGTCTCGGCCGACACGTTCCGGGTGCGGAGCTGGCCCATGGCTCCGGCCGCCAGGTGGGTTCCGGTCCGGTTCCGCACCGGAGCCGAGGCCGACGGGAGGAACGGGACCCGGGATCGGCGCAGGTCCTCGTTCGCCGCTTCCTCCGAGCGCCCGATCACGTCGGAGAGCCCCACCGGCGTCGGGGGAGGGACGGAGTTTCCCGGGAGCCGTGCCTCGACCGCCACCTCGGCCCCGGACACGGCGGGGGGCTCGTCCTCGCCGATGGACGGCGCCTCGATCGCCGGGGAGGGTTGCGGCTCCGCGGGAGGATCGGCCGGGACCTGCGCCTGAGCGGCCAGGAGGGAGAGGAGCGCCGCGGCGAGCGCAGGGTGCACGGCTACTCGACGACGATCACGTCGCCGTTCTGAAGCCGGAACGTGGCCGCCGCTCCCCGCAGCTGCGTGAGGGCGTCGTAGTCGAAGCGGATGCGGACCCGGCTTCCGGAGGGTTCGCGGCGGATGACGACGATGCGGTCGGTGGCGGCGTACTGGGTGGGTCCGCCCGCGGCGGCCATCGCCTCCATGAGGCCGCTTCCCTGCTCGAGCGGGTAGCTGCCCACCTTGGCCACCTCCCCCAGGACCGAGACCATCATGGCCCGCGGTTCCTCCAGCGACACCGTCACCGAGGGATTGACGATGAACTTGGCCAGCCGTTCCTGGATCTGGCGGGCCAGCGCGGCGGGCGTCACGCCGGCCGCCACGACGTCGGAGAGCAGCGGGATCGAGATCTTCCCGTCGGGCCGGACCTTGGCACGGGCCGACACGGCGTCCTGCGCCATGACCCGGATCTGGAGGACGTCCCCCGGGCGGATGACGTACTCCGATTCGGGGCTGTCGGCCGGCGCGACGTAGTCGTCCACCTTGACGTACTCGCCGGTCGAGCGGCACGCGCCGAGCGCCACGGGGAGCACCGCCAGGAACCACCAGGGGATGGCGTTTCGGCGTGACATCGACTCCCCGTTGCATAGCACGTCCTCCACGGCCGGTCCGGTTCGCGTCCAGCGCCGGGGCGAGGGATGAGCCCCTGCCGGGACGCCCAGCCGTTCCGAACCGACCGGTGGTCGAGGGCCGCCCCGTACCGGCACAGCTTCCCGACCCGCCCGGGCCGGCGATCGAGCCTTTGCGGAACAGATCCGGCGGCGCCCTGGCGCCTCGACGTTGGCGCGCCGCTTGAAGAAGCCCCCTCCGTCTCCCAGCTCCGCTCACCCGAAAGGAAGCCCATCCCATGTGTGGAATCGTCGGTTACGTCGGCCCGCGCCCCTCCGTCGACGTCGTCGTCGGCGGCCTGAAGAAGCTCGAGTACCGCGGGTACGACTCCGCGGGCGTCGCGGTGGTGGGGCCCGGAGGGCTCACCATCTCGCGCGCCAAGGGCAAGCTGAAGAACCTGGTGGACAAGCTGGCCGACAGGCCGCTCAGCGGCCGCACCGCCATCGGCCACACCCGCTGGGCCACCCATGGCCGCCCCTCCGACGAGAACGCCCACCCGCACTCGTACAAGGGCGTCGCCGTCGTCCACAACGGCATCATCGAGAACCACATGGAGCTGAAGGCCGAGCTCACCGGCAAGGGGCACAAGTTCTCCAGCGAGACCGACACCGAGATCTTCGCCCACCTCATCGCCGAGGCCATGGGCAAGGGCGGCGACGACCTCTCCCAGGCGGTTCGCGACACGCTCAAGCAGGTGAAGGGCACCTACGCCATGGCGGTGGTCTCCGAGAAGCGCCCCAACGAGATCGTGGCCGCCAAGAACGCCAGCCCGCTCGTCCTCGGCTACGGCAAGGGCGAGGCTTTCCTGGCCTCCGACGTCCCGGCCATCCTGGAGCACACCCGCGAGGTCTCCTACCTGGAGGAGGGCGAGCTGGCCCACCTCGGCCCCGAGGGCATCCGCATCGAGAACGCGATGGGCGAGACCGTGACCCGCGTCCCGCACCACGTGGAGTGGAGCTCGGTGGCCGCCGAGAAGGACGGCCACAAGCACTTCATGCACAAGGAGATCTTCGAGCAGCCCCGGGTCGTCGCCGACACCATCCGTGGCCGCATCTCGCTTGAGCAGGGCGACGTGATGCTCGACGGGCTGGAGCTCACCGAGGAGTACGTGAAGGGGCTCACCAAGATCACCGTCGTGGCCTGCGGCACCAGCTGGCACGCCGGCCTCTGCGGCCGGAACATGATCGAGAGCCTGGCCCGCATCTCGGTGGAGGTCGAGCTGGCCAGCGAGTTCCGTTACCGCGACCCGCTGGTGGACGGGAAGACGCTGGTCCTGGCCATCTCCCAGTCGGGCGAGACCGCCGACACGCTGGCAGCGGTGAAGGAGTCGAAGCGCCGCGGCGCCCGGGCCGTCTCCATCTGCAACGTCATCGGCTCCTCCATCCCCCGTGACTGCGACGGCACGCTCTACACCCGGGCCGGCCCGGAGATCGGCGTGGCCTCGACCAAGGCCTTCACCACCCAGCTCGCCGCCCTCTTCCTGCTCGGCGTGAAGCTGGGGCGCCTGCGCGGCACGCTGTCGGCCGACCAGGCCCGCCCGCACCTCGAGGCGCTGCGCCACATCCCGGCCCAGATGGAGCAGGTGCTCCGCCAGGAGCCGTCGGTGATGCCGGTGGCCAAGCGCTGCGCCAAGGCCCGCGACGTCCTCTTCCTGGGGCGCAACTCGCAGCACCCGGTGGCGCTGGAGGGGGCGCTCAAGCTCAAGGAGATCTCCTACATCCACGCCGAGGGCTACGCCGCCGGCGAGATGAAGCACGGCCCCATCGCCCTCATCGACGAGAACCTGCCGGTGGTGGTCCTGGCGGTGAAGGAGCCCCACTACGAGAAGACGCTGGGCAACATGGAGGAGGTCAAGGCCCGCGGCGGCGAGGTCTTCGCGGTGGTCTCGGAGGGCGACAACCTGGCGGCCAGCCTGGCCTCGGTGGCGCTCTGCGTGCCGGCCTGCCCCCCGCTGCTCGCGCCCCTGCTCTCCATCCTGCCGCTCCAGTTCCTCTCCTACCACGTGGCCGACCTGCGGGGCACCGACGTGGACCAGCCCCGCAACCTCGCCAAGAGCGTGACGGTGGAATGACCATGGCCCAGAGGATCCTCATCACCGGTGGTGCGGGCTTCATCGGCTCGAACATCGCCGACGCGTTCCTGGCCGACGGCTGGGAGGTGGCGGTGGTGGACGACCTCTCCTCGGGCAAGCGGGCCAACCTCGACCCGCGCGTCCGTCTCCACGTCTGCGACGTGCGCAGCCCGGAGGCGGCCGCGGCCATCGTGGCCGAGAAGCCCGACGTGGTCTGCCACCAGGCCGCGCAGATCGACGTGAGGAAGTCGGTCGCCGACCCGCGCTTCGACTGCGACGTGAACCTGGGTGGGCTCCTCAACGTGATGGAGGCGGCCCGGAAGTCGGGCACGGTGAAGCATGTGCTCTTCGCCTCCTCAGGAGGCGCGATGTACGGCGACACCGAGGTCATCCCCACCCCGGAGACCCACCCGGCCCGCCCCATCTCGCACTACGGCGCGGCCAAGTGCTCGTCCGAGCTCTACCTGGGGGTCTACTCCTCCCTCTACGGGATCAAGACCGCGGCGCTCCGCTACGCCAACGTCTACGGACCTCGCCAGAATCCGCACGGGGAGGCGGGCGTGGTGGCCATTTTCGCCTCGCGCCTCCTCGACGGGAGGCCCTGCACCATCTACGGAGACGGCGAGCAGACCCGCGACTACGTCTTCGTCGAGGACGTGGCCCGCGCCAACCTCCTCGCGGCCAGGACCGGCTTCGCCGGGGCGGTGAACGTCGGCACCGGCGTGGAGACCGACGTCAACCAGGTCTTCGCGATCATGGCCTCGGCCGCGGGTGTCCAGGCCAAGCCCAGCCACGCGCCGGGCCGGGCCGGGGAGCAGAAGCGCTCCTGCATCGACCCGGAAAAGGCCTGGGAGGTGCTGGGCTGGTCCCCCTCCGTCGCGGTGGGAGAGGGGCTCTTCCGGACGGTGGACTTCTTCCGGGCCGGGCGGAAGGTCGCCGCGTAGGCCGCAGGCCGCGCCCCCGTTCCATCGCCGCCGCCGGTTGCGGTACCCTCCCGGGGCTCGCCCCGGGGGTATCGACATGCGGATCACGCTCCTCCTCGCCGTCCTCTCCTCGACCGCAGTGGCCCAGTCGCCGGCGCCCACGCCCCCCGCCGGGTACTCCGGCCACGGGGTGGGCAGCGTCCCTCCCGAGGTCCTCGCGAGGTTCGCCCCCCCGCCGCTGCCGCCGGCGCTGAGCCGGAAGATCCAGGCGATGCTCGACGTGCGGTCGCCGGGCGCCGGCGTGACCTCCCCCGACGGAAGGAGGCTCTTCTTCGGCTGGCGGGTCACCGGGACTTCACAGATCTGGCGGCTCGACGGTCCCCAGCGCTTTCCCGTCCAGCTCACCGGCGGGGAGGACGCGACGGGCCTCGCGGCGGTCTCCCCCGACGGCACCTTCCTCGTCGTGCAACGCGACCGGGCAGGGGAGGAGTACCCGGGCCTCTACCTGCTCTCCCCGGAGGGAGGAGCCCTCGAGCCGATCCAGCACGAGCCCCGGGTCCAGACCTTCGCCGAGTTCGTCTCCCACGATTCCCGCTGGGTGTACTTCCGCGCCAACGACCGGAAGCCCGACTCCTTCGCCATCTACCGGTGGGATCGCAAGGCCCGGGTGAAGGAGACGGTGTTCGACCGCGATGGGCTCTGGAGCGTGGCCGACCACCGGCCCGACGGGCGGCTCCTGCTCGTGCGGGCGCTGGGGAGCGCGCAGAACGAGATCCACGAGTGGGACCCGGCGAGGAAGGTCCTGACCCCGGTCATCGGGGTGGGGGAGAAGGAGGAGTACGACGCCCTCTACGGCTTCGCCGACGGCGAGGTGCTCGTGCTGACGCCCAGGCTGGGGGAGTTCCGCCGGCTCTACCGGCTACGGGCAGGGAAGCTCGACCCGATCACGCCGGACGTGAGGCACGACGTCTCGGGCTTCGTCGTCGACGACGCCCGCCGGCGCATCGTCTACACCGTGAACGAGGACGGCTACACGCGACTGCACGCCCTCGACGCCCGCACGTTCCGGCCCGTGAAGCTGCCCGCCTTCCCTCCCGCCGATCACGTCTACCCCTTCCGCTTCAGCGACGACGGCCGCTTCCTCACGGTGTGGGTGGACACCGGCGTGGCCCCCTCGGTCGGCTACGTCGTCGACTGGAAGACCGGCAAGGCGGTGCAGTGGCAGCTTCCCAGCGCGCCAGAGGTGGACCTGTCGAGGTTCGTGCGCGCCACGCTGGAGAGCTACCCCGCGCGCGACGGCACCCCCATCCCCATGTTCGTGCGCCGCCCGGTGAGCTGCGTCGCTCCCTGCCCGGTGGTGGTGGAGTTCCACGGCGGCCCGGAGGGGCAGGCCACCCCGGGCTTCAACCCCTACGCCCAGCTCCTGGTCGACGCCGGTTTCGTGGTGGTGGAGCCCAACGTCCGCGGAAGCGACGGATACGGGAAGACCTGGTTCCACGCCGACGACGGTCCCCGGCGGCTCGACATCATCACCGACATCGAGGACGCCTCCCGCTTCGTTCGCAGGGAGTGGGCGGTGAACGGGGTGGCGCCGAAGGTGGCCATCGTGGGCGGGAGCTACGGCGGCTACTCGGCGCTCATCGGCATGACGATGTTCGCCGGCGCCTACGACGCGGGCGTGGCCATCGTGGGGATCTCCAATCTCGTGACCTTCCTCGAGAACACGGCCCCCTACCGGCGTGCGCTCCGCGTGAACGAGTACGGGGATCCGGAGAAGGACCGCGACGCGCTCGTCAAGCTCTCGCCGGTCACCTACATCGACCGGTTGAGGGCGCCTCTGCTCATCATCCAGGGTGCGAACGACCCGCGCGTGCCCGCGGGCGAGGCGATCCAGGTGTACGACGCCCTGAACGCCCGGAAGGTCGCCGCCTCCCTGATCATCTTCCCGGACGAGGGGCACGGTTCGGCCAAGCGGGGGAACCAGGTCCTCGAGCTGGGGGCCATGCTGCAGTTCCTGGAGCAGCAGCTGCGGCGATGAAGCCCCCGGAGTCGTTGCCTTCCGGCGCTGGCGAGGGTACCTCTTCGGAATGACCGACGAAGTCCACCTCGACTCCAACGTCCCCGGGAACCCCGCCTACCACTTCACCATCGTCCCGGCGGGCACGCCCGGGCGCGTTGGCTGGGCGCAGCGCGCCCCGCTCGTCCCCGGGGCCGGCCTGGCCACGCAGTGCGTCCACGCCGGCGTGCAGCCCGACCCGGCCTACGGGGCGGTCATGCCGCCCATCTACCAGAGCTCGACCTTCGCCTTCCGTGACGTCTGCGTGAACGCCGGGTACGACTACACGCGGAGCGGAAACCCCACCCGCGCGGCGCTGGAGGAGGCCATCGCCGTCCTCGAGGGGGGCATGGGCGCCACCTGCACCAGCACCGGCATGAGCGCGGTGATCGTGGCGCTCAACCTGCTCCCCACCGGCAGCCACCTCCTCTGCACGGTGGACTGCTACGGCGGGACCTTCCGGGCCCTGGAGCACGCCAGGGCGGCCTACGGACTTCAAGTTTCCTACCTGGACCTGGCCGACCTGCGCGCCGTCGCCGCCGCCTTCCGCCCCAACACCCGGATGGTCTGGATCGAGACCCCGTCCAATCCGTTGCTTCGCCTCACCGACATCCGGGCGGTTGCTGCGATCGCCAAGGCCGGCGGCGCCCTCACCGTGGTGGACAACACGTTCCTCTCCCCGGTCCAGCAGCGCCCCTTCCGCTTCGGCGCCGACCTGGTGGTCCACTCCACCACCAAGTACCTGAACGGCCACAGCGACGTGGTGGGCGGCGCGGTGGTCTCGGCACCGGGCCAGCTCGCCCTCCTCCAGCGCATCCAGAGCATGAATAATCTACTGGGGACCTCCCAGAGCCCCCACGACGCCTTCCTGGTGCTCCGTGGACTGAAGACCCTGCTGCTCAGGATGCGAGCCCACGAGGCCGGTGCGCAGGTCGTGGCGCGCTACCTGGCAGGTCACCCGGCCGTCGCCAAGGTCCACTTCCCGGGGCTCGAGAGCCACCCGCAGCACGCGCTCGCGAAGGCGCAGCAGGACGGCTTCGGGGGCATGGTCAGCTTCGAGCTGGCCGGGTTCCGGCAGGACCGGGTGGACCACGTGCTCCGCTCCCTGCGCTGGTTCACGCTGGCGGAGAGCCTGGGCGGGGTGGAGAGCCTGGTGGCCCACCCGGCCTCGATGACCCACGCGTCGATGACCCCGGAGGCGAGGGCGCGCGCCGGGATCACCGACGGCGTCATCCGGCTCTCCATCGGCATCGAGGACCCGAAGGACCTCGTCGCCGACCTGGAGCAGGCGCTCTCCACCCTGCCGGCCTGAGCGGAGGGCACATGCGCGAGGCCTTCACCTTCGACGACGTCCTGCTCGTCCCGGCGTACAACCACTACGAGTCGCGGCAGCACGTGGAGCTGTCGGTCACCGACCGGACCGGAAAGCTCTCGCTTCAGCTCCCAGTGATGACCGCCAACATGGACACCATCACCGAGTCGGCCATGGCGAACTTCATCGGGGGGAAGGGCGGCATCGGCGTCCTCCACCGGATGATGTCGATCGACCGGAACGTGGCCGAGTTCCGGCGGTGCCGCGACACCGTCTTCGTGTCGGTGGGCTGCGCCGACGAGGAGATGGAGCGGGCCGAGGCCCTGCGGGACGCCGGGGCAACCCACTTCGTCGTGGACGTGGCCCACGGCCACGCCCGCTACGTGGGGAAGACCTTGAAGAACCTCCGGCAGCTGCTGCCCGAGGCCTGTCTCATGGCGGGCAACGTGGCCACCTACGCCGGGGCCGACTACCTGGCCTCGGTGGGGGCCGACATCGTGAAGGTTGGCATCGGCCCGGGGAGCGTCTGCACCACGCGCCTCAAGACCGGCCACGGAGTCCCGCAGCTCACCGCCATCCAGGACTGCGCCCGCTGCGATCGCTCCATCGTGGCCGACGGCGGCCTCCGCCACCCCGGTGACGTCGTGAAGGCGCTCGCCTTCGGCGCCGACTTCGTGATGATCGGCGGGATGCTGGCCGGGACGCGCCCCACCCCCGGGAAGAAGGTCAAGAGCAAGGGCGGCTGGGTGAAGGCCTACCGCGGGATGGCCAGCCGCGAGGTTGCCGAGGAGCACCACGGCGGGATCGCCGAGTGGAAGACGGCCGAGGGCGTATCGGTGACCGTCCCGTACCGGGACGACGAGGAGGCCATCGTCGCCGACCTGGTGGGCGGGCTGCGGTCCGGGCTCACCTACGCCGGGAGCCGCACCATTCGCGAACTGCAGCGGAAGCTGAACTACGTGGTCATCACGCCGAGCGGGTGGCACGAGGGGACGCCGCACAAGGCGTCGCGGTAGTCCCCGGGCCGGAGGACGCGATCAGGCCCCCGCCACGCTCCCCGCGCCCTGGCTTGCCGCCGCCCCCGCGCGGGCCTTCTTTCCGTGGTCCTTGGCGATGAGCAGGTAGATCGAGGGCACGAAGAAGATGGTGAAGGCGGTGCCGACGGCCATGCCGGCCACCAGGACGAGGCCGATGCTGTTGCGGGCCGCGGCTCCCGGGCCGGAGACGAAGGTGAGCGGCAGGTGGCCGAAGATGGTGGCGGCGCTGGTCATGAGGATGGGGCGGAGCCGGACCACCGAGGCGTTCTTCACCGCCTCCATCTTGGATTGCCCCTCGCGCTGCAGCTCGTTGGCGAACTGCACGATGAGGATGCCGTTCTTGGCGATCAGGCCCACCAGGGTGACGAGCCCGACCTGCGAGTAGACGTTCAGCGTGGTGGTCCAGCCGTCGGTCCAGAAGCGCATGTTGGGGTTGGGCATCTTGAGGAAGGTGAGCGCCAGCGAGCCGAACATGGCGAGCGGCACCGACCCCATGAGGATGACGAAGGGGTCCCGGAAGCTGTTGAACTGCGCGGCCAGGATCAGGAAGATGAGCAGGATCGAGAGCAGGAAGGCCGGCCCGAACTTGTTGCCTTCCACGCGCAGCTGGCGCGACTCGCCGGTGTAGTCCACCACGTAGCCCTTGGGCAGGATGCCGGCGGCCTCGTCCTCCAGGAAGCGGAGCGACTCGTCGAGGGGGCGGATGGCCACCCCGGAGATCTTCACCGCGTTGAGCTGCTGGAAGCGGTTGAGCGACCGCGGCGCCACCGAGTTCTTGATGGTCGCGATGGACGACAGGGCCACCAGCTGGCCGTTTGGCCCGGTGACGTAGATGTCCTTGAGCTGCTCCGGGTTGAGCCGGTCGGCCCGGGACAGCTGCGGGATCACCTTGTAGCTGCGCCCGTCCACGCTGAAGCGGTTCACGAAGTTGCCGCCCATGGCCGCCGAGAGGTCCTGGCCGACGGTCTGGAGGTTCAGTCCCAGCTGGGCCACCTTCTCCCGGTCGAAGACCACCTCAGACTCGGGCTGGTCCACCTTCACGTCGATGAGGGGGGGGAAGGCGAACATGCCGCTCTTCGCCGCCTTCTCTTGCAGTTGCCGGGCGAAGCCGAGGATCTCGGTGGTGTCGGCGGTGGAGGCGATGACGAACTCGACCGGGAAGTTGCCGCCGCCCGGGAGGGCAGGGGGGAGGATGGGGAAGGTCTGGACGCCCGGGATGCCCGACACCTTCTGCTGGACGTCGCCGAGGATCTGCGCCGCAGAGCGCTTCCGCTCCTTCCAGGGCTTGAGCCCGTCCCCCCAGAAGCCGCCCGAGGGGAAGGTGATCTGGAAGGTGAACTTGGTCTCCGGGATGGTCATGACCTGCCGGTTGATCTCCCGCGTGGACTGGGCCACCTGGTCGAGGGTGGAGTTGGCCGGGGTGTTCACGATGCCGAAGATGATCCCCTGGTCCTCCACCGGCGCCAGCTCGCGGGGCGACTGGAAGAACATGACGGCCGCCAGCAGCGAGATCACCACCCAGGAGGCGTAGATGATGCCGCGGGCCTGGAACGACGCCTCCAGGTGGCGGGCGTAGGTGTTCTTGATCCGCTCGAAGGTCCGGTTGACGAGGCCGGAGAGCCCCTCGTTCTCGTGACTGGCCGTGAGGAGGCGGGCCGACATCATGGGGGAGAGGGTGAGGGCCACGACCCCGGAGATGAAGACCGCGCCGGCCAGGGTGAGGGCGAACTCGCGGAAGAGGGAGCCGGTGAGGCCGCCCTGGAAGGCGATGGGGGCGTAGACCGCCGCCAGCGTGATGGTCATGGAGATGATGGGACCGATGAGCTCGCGGGCCCCCACCAGCGCGGCGTCGAAGGGCTTCATCCCCTCGCGCACGTGCCGTTCCACGTTCTCCACCACCACGATGGCGTCGTCCACGACGAGCCCCACCGAGAGCACGATGGCGAGCAGGGTGAGCAGGTTGATGGTGAAGCCGAAGAGCTGCATGAGGAAGACGGCGCCGATGAGCGACACCGGGATGGCCACCACCGGCACCAGCACCGACCGCAGCGAGCCCAGGAAGAGGAAGATCACCACCACCACGATGAGGATGGTCTCGAGCAGGGTCTGGACCACCTCGTCGATGGCGTTCTGGATGTAGGCGGTGCCGTCGTAGGCGATGGTGGCCTTGATCTGCTCGGGGATCTCCCGCTGGATCTCCAGCATCTCGGTGCGGACCCTCTTGATCACGTCGAGCGAGTTGGCGTTGGGGAGCGCCCAGATGCCCACGAACACCGCGGTGTCGCCGCTGAAGTTCACCATCACGTCGTAGTCCTCGGCGCCGAGCACCACGTCGCCCACGTCGCCGAGCCGGACCACCGAGCCGTCCTTCTCCCGGATCACCAGCTGCTGGAACTCCTTCACCGAGCGCAGGTCGGTGTTGGCGGTGAGGTTCACCTGGACGAGCGAGCCCTTGGTCTGGCCCAGCGCCGAGAGGTAGTTGTTGGCGGCGAGCGCCTGGCGCACCTGGGCCGGGCTCACGTTGAGGGCGGCCATCTTGTCGGGCTTCAGCCAGATGCGCATGGCGAAGGTGCGGGCGCCCAGGATGTCGGCGCGCTGCACGCCCTCCACCGCGGAGAGCCGGGGCTGCACCACCCGGACCAGGTAGTCGGTGATCTCGTTCTGCTTCAGGAACTGGGAGGAGAAGCTCAGGTAGGCCGAGGCGAACTGGCTGTCGGACGACTCGATGTTGATGACCGGGATCTCGGCGGAGGGCGGGAGG
>CAIQRS010000061.1 GCA_903874275.1 uncultured Anaeromyxobacter sp. | reverse complement strand
TCCTCGCGGGGAGTGTTCACTTAGGGTGAATGGCGCCGGGTCACACCGGGCCAGAGCGACGCCCGTTCCCGGCGCCCGCTGCGAAGGCTCCGCTCCGAGGGGGCCCCGCGCCGGCTGGCGACTGGCGGGGCCGAAGGCGACTCGAGCCTGCGTTCTTCGTGGTGCCGCCCGGGCGCACGAACGGCGGGGGGAATGGCGCGCGACGGCCCTGCGGCGATCGGCGAGAGCGCCGCGGTCCGTCAGCCGCCGCCCGCGGTTGCGGCAAGCTTCTCGATCGAGACGATCCGGACGTACGTCCCCGGGAAATAGCTGACGGTGTCGGTGAGGAGCAGGAGCGACGCCTGGACGCGCAGCCCAGCCACCTTGAACTCGTCGGGCAGCGGGAACGGCGTGTACAGGACGCCCGAGTCGGCCTCGATGTACCACCAGCCGGTCTCGAGGTTCCCGTACTGGACGGTGCCCTGGGTGTCCACGACCGGTTCGGCGCTTCCGCCGCAGGCGACGACCGACACGGCGAAGGCGAGGATCAGGAGCAGGCGAGCCATGGAGACCTCCCGGCGGGTTGGGCACACGCAGGGTACGTGAAGGGCTCCGACGCGGCAACGGGAATCGGGGCCCACCGGAATCGGTTCGCCAGACGAACCTCGCGGAGAACGCCGCGGAGGGACGACCACGACCGCCCTTCACGAGACGTCCGCCCGCGGACATCCGCCCGCGAGTCGCCGTTCGCAGCTCCCCACGAAGGCCGCCGGACCGCGTCGCCTTCGGCCCGGGCTTCCTCAGACGGCGCGGGCGTCCCTCGCAGCGGTGCCTCCGCAAGGGGCGCCGGGAACCGGCGATGCTCGGGCGCGGCGTGCCCCGGCGCCATTCACTCGACGTGTACAATCGCCCTGAGGACCAGCGCCGCGGAGAGGGGCGTCCAGGCGCCGGCGGCAGACGCCCGGCTGGAACGAAGGCGATCCGCCCGAACCGCGCGTCACCCCTCGGGAGGCGCTGCCGGCACCGGCTCGTCGGGCAGGTCGCCCGCCGGCGCGCCGTCGAGCCCGAGGCGCGCCGCGATGGCGACCTGCGCGCGGATCACGATCGCCACCAGCTCCGGCAGCGGCGTCCCCCATTCCTCCGCGCCCCGGGTGATGTAGCCGCGGTCCACCGAGCGGGCGAAGGCCTTGTCCTTCATACGCTTCACGACCGACTCCACCGGGACGTCGGCGACCTTCCTCGACGGGCGGACCAGCGCGCAAGCGCCCACGAAGCCGGAGAGCTCGTCGGCGGCCAGGATGGCCTTCTCCATCGGAGTGACCCGCTCGATGTTCGTATAGAAGGCGTGGGCGCCGACGGCGCGGATCACCGGCTCGGGCCAGCCCCGCTCCCGGAGGATCTCCATGCCGCGCCAGACGTGGTCGGCCTCGGTCGGGAAGCGCTCGTAGTCGAAGTCGTGGAGGAGCCCCACCACCCCCCAGGTCTCGACCTCGGCCGGATCGGCGACGCCGCGGCTCCGCGCCAGCGCCCGCATGGTGGCCTCGACCGAGAGCGCGTGACGGCGCAGCGGCTGCGACGGGGTGAACTCGGCGAGAAGGCCCCAGGCTGCGGCGCGGTCGAATGGCATGGCGAGTCCCGTTATAGAGTTCCGCCATGTTCCTCGCACCGATCGCCGCATCCGCCATCGCCGCACTGGCCGCCTCGGCCGCACCCGAGGTCCCGCGCCGCCCCGTCCACACCTACTCCATCGTGGCCCGCGACCCGGCCACCGGGGAGATCGGCGTGGCCGTCCAGTCCCACTGGTTCTCGGTGGGGACCACCGTGACCTGGGCCGAGGCGGGGGTGGGTGCGGTCGCCACCCAGTCCTTCGTCGATCCGAGCTACGGCCCGCTGGGGCTCGAGATGATGCGGGCCGGGAAGAGCGCTCCGGACGCGCTGGCCGGCCTGCTCGCCGCCGACGCGGAGCGGGAGGTCCGGCAGGTGGCCATGGTGGACGCCCAGGGGCGCGTCGCGGCCCACACCGGGAAGAAGGACATCCAGGCCGCCGGCCAGCAGGTCGGGAAGGGCTTCTCGGTGCAGGCGAACCTCATGGCCAACGACAAGGTCTGGCCGGCCATGGCGAAGGCCTTCGAGGAGGCGAAGGGCGATCTGGCCGAGCGCATGATGGTCGCGCTCGAGGCCGCCCAGGCCGTCGGCGGGGACATCCGCGGCCAGCAGTCGGCGGCGATCATCGTCGTCCCCGGCACCCCGAGCGGACGCCCCTGGGCCGACCGGATCTTCGACCTGCGCGTCGAGGATCACCCTCGCCCCCTCGAGGAGCTGCGTCGCCTCCTGCTCGTGGCCCGCGCCTACCGCCACATGAACGCCGGCGACCTGGCGGTCGAGAAGAAGGACATCCCGGGAGCCGAGCGGGAGTACGGCGCGGCGATGAAGATCCTTCCCGACTCGGCCGAGGTGGTCTTCTGGTACGCCGCCGCGCTCGCCATGGCCGGCGAGGTCGATCGGTCGCTCCCCCTCTTCGCCCGGGCCTATTCCCTCGACCCGGCCTGGCGGACGCTCGTCCCCCGCCTCCCCGCCTCCGGGCTCCTTCCGGCCGATCCGGCCGTCCTCTCCCGCATCGAGAAGGCCGGCGCGTCCGGGCCCGGCAGGTAGCCCCCCGGGGCATGGACTCCCGAACCGACCCGTGCTCCAATCCGCCGCCAGACCATGAATTCCAAGCTCGTTTCCGCCGCCTGGGTCGTTCTCGGCGTGGCCGTCGCCGTACCGGCCACCGGATGGTTCCTCACCTCGTCGGCCCGGGAGGCCAGCCGGCTCGCCTTCCGCCCCGACGGAACCGACCTCAAGGCCACCGACGTGGACAACGCGCTGCGGGAGCTCTCGCAGAAGCTGAAGCAGGTCGAGTCCAGCCAGGCCGCCATGCAGGGGGTGGCGGTGGTGCAGGACGCGGCGCTCGGGGACGTGCGGAGCCAGGTCGCCAAGGTCGGGCTGTCCGAGGACGAGACCCAGGGGCGCATCAAGACGCTCGAGGGGCGCATCTCCGAGGTGGCCGCGCCGCGTCGCCGGATCGAGTACACCGACGGCAGCGAGACCTCCTCGGTGGCGGCCTCCTACGTCCTCCTGCGCAACATCGGGAGCTTCTCCAAGGCTTCGCCCCACTCCACGGCCCTCCTCACCTGGAATACCCACGTGGACGCGATGGGAGAGCCGGGCACCTTCTGCGACTTCCAGCTCCGGGTGGACGGAAAGCCCGACACCGACCGGGACGGCGGGGGTGGGCGCGCCGTGGTCTACGTGCCCCCCAGCAGCACGGGTGGGTCCTCGCCGGTGACGGTCGCGGCGCTCTTCGGCCGGGTCGGCGCGGGGAGCCACACCGCCAGCGTCTGGGTCCGTGGCACCGCGCGCGAGTGCATGGAGAACTACGGCAACTTCCCGCGCACCATCATCGTGGAGGAGGGACCGCGGGCGGAGTGACCGTGGCGCGGCGACTCAGCGCCGCGCCAGCACGCCCTCGGATCGCGCGGTGAGCGCAGAGGTGCGCACCAGCAGCGCCTGCACCTGCTCGTAGACCGCCTCGGCGTCGAGGCGCTCCGGCGACTCGATCTCGGAGATGCGCGCCAGCAGGTCGCACACCTTGAGCAGGTGCTGGTGCGCGAGCAGGAGGTCGCGCCCCAGGCGCGCGCCCACCCGCGAGTAGATGACGCCCGACTGGAAGAGGCGGGCCAGCGCGCGCTTGTTGGCGTCGATCACCTGGCGGGTGCGGAGCTGGTAGTCCACCAGCCGGCGCGCGTCGCGGACCCGGGCCAGCTCGATGACCGGGGTCTCGCGTCGGGCGGCTCGCACCGTGACAGTCAGGATCTGCACCTCACGACCGCATCGTAGGTGCGGGGCCGAGGCGGGGTCAACGGCTCCGGGCGCGACGCAGCGCGCCAACGCACGCGGCGCCCTTGACTTCCATCGGAACGCTGGCTCGACGGATCGCCTTCGTTCCAGCAGGACGTCTGCCGCGGGACGCTGGGGCACCGCTCTCCGCTCCGCTGTCCTCGCGGGGCTCGTGTACCTAGGGTGAATGGCGTCGGGTCACACCGGGCCAGAGCATCGCCGGTTCCCGACGCCCGCTGCGGAGGCTTCGCTCTGAGCGGCGCCCGCGCCCGCTGAGACAGCCCGGGCCGAAGGCGACGCGAACAGCGTGCCTCGTGGGGAGATCCGGGCGGCCACTCGCGGGTGGCGCGGCCGGAAAGGCGGACGGCCCCGCAGCCGGGACCGTCCGCCGCGGATGGATCACCGATGGCCCGACGGGGCGCGTGACAGGAAGGGCTCGAACGCGACGTTGGTCCCGCCGATGGTGGCGGCGATGGCCAGCGGGTCCGCCGTCCCGAACCAGTTCCACTGGGCAAGCACCGGATCGGGCGACACGTTGGCGATCGAGCCAGCTCCGTTCGAGAGGAAGCTGTTCTTCCCCGGATCCTGCATGGAGCCCAGATCCGGCCAGGAATCGTATGAGATGACCCCCCACTCGACGTTCCCGGAGAAGACCGTCCCGCGCGCACGGATCGTACTGGGTGCCGTGACGTCGATCCCGCCCCCGAAGTCGACGTACGCGACCGCTGCAGCGCCGTTCGCGTTGCCTGCGCTGACGCTGTTGCTCAGGTCGACTTCCGCCCCGCAGCCGGCAGCCACTCCCTGGCCCTGGTTGTTCCGGATTTCCGCCCGCTCGAGCGTCACGCGGGACGCTTCCAGCAGGAGGGTCGGCGCGGAGCAATCGGGTGTCATGCAGAGAAGCTCGCAGCCGAGGGCGAAGACCCCTCCACCGTTTCCGGAGATGGAGTCGTCGCGGCCGGAATAGTTCGCTCCGCCCGTGACGTGGATTCCATCCCCGTTGCCCTTGAATCGATTCCTCAGGCCCTGGCCCGTCGTGCCCTTCTCTATGAGCCAGAGGCCGGAGTAGGTGTTGGCCGAGAAGTTCGTATCGACGGCGCGGATCGTGCTGGGAACCGAAGCCACGTGCGTGCCGTCCAGGAAGAAGGTCGATTGGGCCTTTGCGCCCACGCCTCCGTTGGCGGTCACGTCGGTCTTGCTCATCTCCACGCTCGCACCGCAGCTGGCCAAGAGGCCGTCGCTCGCATTGTTGCCGATCGTCGCCTTGTGCAGCTTCGCGGAGGTCGGCTCCTGAACGATGACCGGGTTGCCCGGGCATGCTGGGGCGTCGAGGCATCTGAGCTCGCAACCGATCACCCAGATCCCGAAACCGTCACGGGCGTTCGTCATCGCCTCGCCCTCGCCCACATAGGAGGCTCCACCGGTCACCAGCACGCCGCTCCCGTTGCCGTCGTACTGGTTCCCCACTCCACGAACCTCGCTTCCGGCGTCACGGACCAGCAGCCCGTTCGCGCCGTTGTCATGCAAGTTGTTGTGGATCAGCCACGCCCGCGACGGCGACCACTTCGGATCGTTCAGGAACAGCCCGTTCTCCACCAGCACCCCGTTCACGAGCCCAGCGATGTCGTTGCCGACGAGGACCGCCTGTGAGCCCTGCATGATGCGGACGCTGGCAAGCCCTTGGCTGCCGCGGAAACGCGAGTGCTCCAGCACGAAGGATGCCTGCTCGGACCGGAGACCGGCACCCGGCGCGGCCCCGAAGAGCATTCCGGAGAGCCGGATTCCCTTCGAGCCGCTGAGAAGGACGCCGAAGTTGGCGGGGTTGACGATGCGGAAACCCTTCATCGTGGCACCGTGAAGGATGGTCGCATCTCCGAGCACCACGGGATGGCAGGATCCGGCTCCATCGAGCGTCGCCGCGGGCGGCTGTCCCGCGCTGACCTCCGGTCCGCTGAGGGTGACACCATCCACGAGGACCAGGCACTCCTGGTAGGTGCCCGCGGCGACGCGGACCGTGTCGCCCGACCTCGCCGCGGCGAGTCCGGCTGCAATCGTCGGGTACTTCTCCGATGGCACATTCAACGTCGCCCCGTCCTCGCGGCACGCCGAGGTGGCGAGGATCTGTTCCTTGGCTGCCGTGATGTCGGGGTCCTCCGGGAACGGCTTCGGTCCACTGCCCGTGCCGCACGCGACGAGACTGAGGACCACGACTGCGCTCGACAGCTTTCGTTTCGTGTCCATGGGTACCTCCCCCTGCACGGAGCACCCGTGACGCACGATGCGTTCGAAGTGCCCGACTCCAGGACCTGGGATGACCCACCGATGTGACACGCGCGCCGACGATTGCGGCGGTCCTGGCATTGGCGGCGTGCTGCTCTCGCCGGACCAGCGGCCGTGGCCCCCGGCGTCTAGGGGCGGCTTCCCGCACGGTGGTGGCGATCGCTGGAGGTCGGGCTGTTGGGGTCACCTCTCCGAGTGAACCAGGTGGGGGGCGCTTCCCCACACGGAAGCTCCGCGGGTGCCCGCTCGTCGAGCAGCGCCGGCACCTGGACCGCGGCCTGCCGGCGCCCGTCCTTCCGCCAGGCGCCCGGGGTGCCCTCGGCGCGGGTCGCCTCCGCAGCGGCGACCCGATCCTTCCCCTCCCCCGCTGTCCGCGCCGCGAGGACCAGCGACCCCAGCGACGAGGCGTACCCACGGGCGCCGGCATCCGGAAGGACGTCGCCCGCCGAGGCCCGCCGGCCCCTAGATGCCCGCCGCGCCGACGAGCTCGACCACCCGCGCGAGCGCCCGCTCGATGCCGGAAGGATCCGCCCCGCCCGCCTGGGCGATGTCCGGCTTGCCGCCGCCGGATCCGCCGATGAGCCTCGCCGCGTCCTTGACCAGCTCGCCGGCCTTGACGATGCCCGTGAGGTCCTTCGTCACCGCGACGAGGAGCACGGCCTTGCCGTCGTGCTCGGAGGCGAGCGCCACCACGCCGCGCCCCAGCTTCTCGCGCAGGTTGTCGGCGAGCTCGCGCAGGGCCTTGCCGTCCCCCTCGGCACGGACGGCCAGCACCTTCACCCCGTTCACGTCGCGGGCCTGGGTCAGCAGATCGCCGGAGCGGGCCGCGGCCACCTGGGCCTGCGACTCGGAGAGCTGCTTCTCGAGCTCCTTCATCCGCCGCTGCAGCCCCTCCACCTTGGCGGCCACGTCGAAGGCGCCGGAGCGGAGAAGCGCGGCGGCCTGGCGCAGCTCGGCGTCGGCCCGCTGGGCCAGCTCCACCGCGTCGTGCCCGGCGTGGGCCACGATGCGGCGCACGCCGGCGGCGATGCTCTCCTCGCTGGCGATCTTGAAGAACTGGATGTCCCCGGCGCGGCGCACGTGGGTGCCGCCGCAGAGCTCCTTCGACGGGCCGATGCCCACCACCCGCACCGTCTCGCCGTACTTCTCGCCGAAGATCATCATCGCGCCGGTCTTGCGGGCCTCGTCGATCCCCAGGACCGAGGTGGCGGCCGGCTCGTTTCGCCGGACCAGGTCGTTGACGCGCCGCTCGACGTCGCGGAGCTCCTCGTCGGTGAGGGGCTGGAAGTGGGAGAAGTCGAAGCGCAGGTGGTCGGGCGCCACCACCGACCCGGCCTGCTTCACGTGCTCGCCCAGCCGCTCGCGCAGCGCCAGGTGGAGCAGGTGGGTGGCCGAGTGGTTGGCCCGGATCCGGTCGCGCCGCTCCTCGTCCACCCGGAGCTCGACCGGGTCGCCCACGGCGATCTCCCCGTCGGTCACCTCGCCGCGGTGGACCACCAGGCCGGGCGCGGGGCGCTGCGCGTCCTGCACGGCCACCTTCCCGTGCGGCGCGCCGATGCTCCCGGCGTCCCCCTGCTGGCCACCCGACTCCCCGTAGAACGGGGTCTCCGAGGTGATCACCTCGACCCGGTCGCCCTTGCGCGCCCGGTCGGCCCGCTGGCCGTTCACCACGAGCACACGGACGGGCGCCTTCGCGGCGGTGGACTCGTAGCCGACGAACCGCACCTCGCCGAGCTCGCTCGCGATCTGCCGGTGCAGCTCCGCGACCGCCTCGTCGCCCGTGCCCTTCCACTCCGAGCGGGCCCGCTGCCCGGCCATGGCCGTCTCGAAGCCCGCCTCGTCCACGCCCACCGCGTGCTCCTCGGCGATGACGCGGGTCAGGTCCATGGGGAAGCCGAAGGTGTCGTAGAGCTGGAAGGCCACCTTGCCCGGGATGGTCTTCTCGCCGCGGGCGGTGAGGTGCCGGATCTGCTCCTCCAGGATGGTGAGCCCCTTGTCGAGGGTGCGCCGGAAGGACTCCTCCTCCTGCTCGGCCACCTTGACCACGAAGGCCCGGTTCTCCCGGATCTCCGGGTAGACGTCCCCCATCTCGGCGATGACCGCCTCGCAGATCCGGGCCAGGAAGACCTGGTCGAGCCCGAGCCGCTTCCCGTGCCGGATGGCCCGCCGCATGATCCGGCGCAGCACGTAGCCGCGCCCCTCGTTGGAGGGCAGCACCCCGTCGCCCACCAGGAAGGTGGTGGCCCGGGCGTGGTCGGCGATGACCCGCATCGAGACGTCGTCGGGCGCGTCGGTGTGGCCGTACTTCTTGCCGGCGACCTTCTCGATGGCCCGGATGATGTTCTGGAAGATGTCGGTGTCGTAGTTGGAGCGCTTGCCCTGCACCACCGCGGCGATGCGCTCGAGCCCGGCGCCGGTGTCGATGGAGGGCTTGGGCAGCGGGGTCAGGTGCCCGTCGGCGGCCCGCTCGAACTGCATGAAGACCAGGTTCCAGATCTCCAGCCAGCGGTCGCAGTCGCAGGCCACCCCCTGGCACGCCCGCCCGGCCTTCTCCTCGGCGCAGGGGATGTCGCTTCCCTGGAAGTAGTGGATCTCCGAGCAGGGACCGCAGGGGCCGGTGTCGCCCATGGCCCAGAAGTTGTCCTTGGCCCCGAGCTTGTGGATGCGCTCCACCGGGACGCCGGCCTTCCTCCACAGCTCGTAGGCCTCCTCGTCCCAGGGCAGGCTGCCCTCCCCGGCGAAGACCGTGGCGGCCAGCCGCGACACGTCCATCCCCAGCCACTGCTTGCTGGTGACGAACTCCCAGCCCCAGGCCACGGCGTCCTTCTTGAAGTAGTCGCCGAAGGAGAAGTTGCCCAGCATCTCGAAGAAGGTGTGGTGACGGGCGGTGAAGCCCACGTTCTCCAGGTCGTTGTGCTTGCCGCCGGCGCGCACGCACTTCTGGGCGGTGGTGGCCCGGGTATAGTCGCGCTTCTCGCGGCCGGTGAAGACGTCCTTGAACTGGACCATCCCGGCGTTGGTGAAGAGCAGGGTGGGGTCGTTCTGCGGGACGAGCGAGGAGCTCGTCACCCGGCGGTGGGCGCGCTCCTCGAAGAAGCGCAGGAAGGCCTCGCGGATCTCGGCGGCGGTCAGGGTTTTCATGTGTCTCGTTCTTCCGTGGGGAAGGGGCTAGATAACAGAGGGAGCCGGCCTGCGGCTACTGGACCGGCAGGTCCACCCGGAAGCCCCCGCGCTCCCGGACCAGCACCACGTCGGCGGTCTTCGCGCCGGGTGCCTCCACCCGCAGCACGGCCCGGTCCGGCCCCACCTCCACCACCACGATCGACGTGGGTGGGCGGACCGCCAGGGGCGCGTCCCCGGCAAGCATGGCCCGCGCGCTCGGCGGCACCACCCCGGGCGCGGCCGCCGCGGCGACCCTGGCCCGCTCGGCGAGCCGCCCCTGGGTGGCGGAGGAGAGCAGGTCCCAGGCGGCCTCCTCGTCCCGCTCGGACATGGCCCGCACCAGCGCCCGGTAGGCGGCGTCGGGCGGGAGGTCCCGCTGGCAGGCGGGGACGGCGAGGAGGAACGCCAGTGCGAGGGGGGCGAGGCGCGAAGGGGCGAGGCGGCGCTTCATCGGGACTCCCGGGGCCGGGTCATGCGCAGCCGCCACACCGGCTGGCCGGTGGCAAGGTAGCGCTTCTCGCGGGTGGAGGGGATCTCGTCGGCGTCCCGCTCGGCGAAGCGCCCGGCGCCGAGCGCGTTCTCGAAGCCGGCCTCCTCGAGCCGTTCCACGGCGTCCCGGGCGTAGCGCTCCACGTCGGTCCGGAAGTCGAGCAGGCCGCCCGGCCGGAGCAACCGCAGGAGCAGGGTGGACATCCCGTCGTCCACCAGCCGCCTCCGCTCGTGCTTGCGCTTCCACCAGGGGTCGGGAAAGTGGACGTGGATCGCCGCCAGGGAGCCTTCCGGGAAGATGCGCGGCGCCAGGATGCGGGCGTCGCCCATCAGGACCACCAGGTTCGAGAGCTTCCGCCCGCGGGCCTTGCCGTCCAGGTCGGCGGCGAACTTGCGCCTCTGCTCCACCGCCACGAGGGCCCGGTCCGGGTGGCGGGCCCCGAAGGCCAGCGCGTACCCGCCGTGCCCGGAGCCGATCTCCAACTCAAGGTTTCCCGCCGCCGCCCCGAGCTTCGCGGCCCAGTCGGGGTGCATGTCGAGCGCGATGGGCGCCTCGTCCCGGTCCGAAAAGATCATCCGCTTGAAGGTCCCCTGGCTCGATTCGGTGATAATGGGCGACCATGCGCCGCGCCCTGGCCGCCGCCCTCTGTGCTTCCCTGCTCCTCGCCGGCTGCGGGCGGAAGCGCGAGTACCCGCCTCCCGACCGCTACGTCCCCGCCGACGCCGCCCTGGCGGTGCTGGTGCCCGGGCTCGGCACGGCGGCCCGGCAGGCCGGCGCACTCTACCGCACCATCGCCCAGGCGCCCCAGGCCGTGCAGCTCGCCGAGGCCCACGCCGCCCTGAAGGCCCAGCTGGGCTTCGACCCGCTCGACCCGCGCGGCATGGAGCAGGCCGGGGTGGACCCGGCCGGAGCGGCGGCCGCGGCGCTCGGGTCGGCCTCCCCGGCGCTGCTGGTGGTGCCGGTGCAGGACCTGGCCAAGCTCGACGCGACCCTCTCCCGCCTGGCCCGCGACCGCATGGGGGCCACGCAGCGGGTCACCGTCCAGCTCCGCGGGGTCGAGGTGGTCACCTTCCGGCGCGAGGGCAAGGGGCCGGCAGCGCTCGCCTACGCCGCCATCGGCCCGCACGCCCTGCTCGCCTCCGGCCCCGAGGCACCCGAGACCGTGGCCGCAGCCGCCACCCTCCCCGAGGATCGCTCCCTCTGGAAGAGCCCGGCCGCGGCCCGTGCGCGCCAGGCGCTCGGCCAGGGATTCCTCGTCACCGTCCTCGCCCCGGCCGGCTCGACCGCGCTGGCCGAGGTCCGCGTGGCCCGGGACGGCGCCGCCCTGGGGATCCGCGCCGAGTCGGCACGGCTCGGGCTGCGGCTCGCCCTCCTGCTCTCCCCGGAGCGGGAGGGCTGGTGGAAGGCCCTGCGCGGAGAGGGTCCGGTGGACGACGGCGCGGTGGCGCTGCTCCCGCCCGAGGCGGCGCTCCTCGTGCGCTTCGCCGGGGACCCGGCCGAGGCCACCCGGCGCCTCGAGCCCTGGTTTCCACCCGAGGTGAAGAAGGCCTTCTCCGCCCAGCGGCTCGACCCGGTCACCGGCCTCTCCCCGGCCTTCGGCCCCGGCGGAGCGCTCGCCCTGGCGCTCGCCCCCACCTTCACCCTGACCGACTTCTCCTCCCCCCGCTTCGACCTGCGCCGGGTGGACCCCTTCTCCTTCGTCCACCTCGACGCGGTCCTGCCGGTGCGCGACGCCGCGGTGCTGCGCGCCTTCCTGGCCAGGCTGCAGAAGGCCGGCCCCCGCCTCTCGCTCAAGGTGGCCGCGCGCGGACCGGCCGCCGAGCCCACCGGCTGGACGCTCTCCTGGGGCAAGGCGCAGCTCGGCCTCGCGCTCTCCGGCGGGCGGCTGCTCCTCTCCGGCGGGGCGCCGCGCCTGGCCGCGCTGGAGGCCCGCCCGGCCGCGGGCCAGGGCTACGCGGCGCCGGGCCCGGCAGCACGGGCCGCCCTCTCCACGGGGCTCGGCGGCGCCGTCCTCGACGTCGAGCACCTGGCCCGCTCGGTCGAGGTGCTCCCCGAGGAGGCCTATGGCACCGGCCCCAACGCCGTGGTCATGCGCTCGCTGGTGAACCGCTATCTGGAGCCGGCCACGGCCCTCGCCACCATCTCGCTGCGGCTCGAACTGGCGCCCGGGGCCGCCCTGGTGGACCTGGACGTGGACGGCCGGAGCGAGCCGAAGCCGCGCCCGTGATCGCCCTCCGCCACATCACCAAGCGCTTCCGGGACGGCGAGCGCCAGGTCGAGGTTCTCCGCGACCTCGAGCTCACGGTTCCGCGGGGGACCTTCACCGCGGTGGTCGGGGCTTCCGGCTCGGGAAAGTCCACCCTGCTCTACGTCGCCGGGGCCCTCGACGCCGACTACGACGGCGAGGCGGTGGTGGCCGGCAAGGATCTGAAGGCGCTCTCCGCCCGGGAGCGGGCCGCCTTCCGGAACGCCTCGGTGGGGTTCGTCTTCCAGTCCTTCAACCTCCTGCCCGCGCTCCCGGCCGTGGAGAACACCATGCTGCCGGGGCTCTTCGTGCCTCCCGGGTCCAAGGCCCCCTCGCTCGGCCAGCTCCGCGGCCGCGCGCTCGAGGCGCTCGACCGGGTGGGTCTCGCCGACAAGGCGGCGCGGCTGCCCGGCCGGCTCTCGGGCGGCGAGCGGCAGCGGGTCGCCATCGCGCGCGCGCTCCTCTCGCGCCCGGCCGTGCTGCTCGCCGACGAGCCCACCGGCAACCTCGACGCGGTGAGCGGCGAGGCGGTCATCCAGCTCTTCTCGGCCATGGTCCGGGACGGGGTCACCGTGCTCGTGGTCACGCACGAGGAGCGGGTCTCGGCGGCCGCCGGCCAGGTGCTCCACCTCGAGGAGGGACGGCTCCGGTGAGGCTCCGCTCCCTCGTCCACCTGGCCACGCTCAACCTGCGCTCCGACGCGCGGGGCACGGTGGTGAACACCGCCGCGGCCTGCGTCGGGGCGGCCGCGCTGGTCTTCTTCGTGGCCCTCGGCATGGGGGTCGGCCAGGCCGCGCGCCTCATGTTCCCGGGCGACGCCCGGCTCGTCGAGGTGGTCCCCGGGGCGGTCTCGCTGGGGGCGGCCCTGGGCGGCGGCGCCCTCGACGACGCGGCGGTGGGGCGGCTCCGCGAACTTCCCGGGGTGGAGGGGGCCTGGCGCCGCCTCTCTCTGCGGGTTCCCATCGCGGCCAGCCGTGCCCCCGAGGGCGTGCGGATGAACTGGCCCGTGGGCTTCACCGTCCAGGTGCCGGTGGTCGGGGTGGACGCCGGCCTGGTGGCGTCCGACCTGGCCCCGGGCGGGAAGTTCGTCGATCCTCCGGCCGGCCAGGCCATCCCGGTGCTGGCCTCGCGGCGGCTGCTCGAGGTCTACAACAAGACCATCGCCCCGGCCTGGAACCTGCGCCGGCTGCCCCCCGGGCTCGACCTGGTCGGCCTGCAGATCCCGGTGCAGGTGGGCTTCTCCATCATTCCCTTGAAGACCGAGGACAAGGTGTACGACGCGCGGCTGGCCCTGGCGGGGCTCTCCGACCGCGTGCCCCTCTATTCACTTGCCGTACCCGTCGAGACGGTGCGGCGGCTTCACGTGGAGTACGGCAAGGCCGACGCCGGCTACAGCTCGGTGGTCCTCGAGGTGGGGCGCCCCGACGACGTCCCCGCCGTGGCCTCCGCCGTCCGGCGCATGGGCTTCGCGGTGGACGAGGGGGAGCGGGCCATCGCCGAGCGGGTGGGGCTCGCCATCACCGTCACCGCCGGCGCCCTGGCGCTGCTGGCGCTCCTCATGACCGCGCTCGCCGCGCTGGCCATCGCCCAGTCGCTCTCGGCCAGCGTCCGGGGGCGCACCCGGGACATCGCAATTCTACAGTCGCTGGGGGCCACCGCCGGCGACGTCCGGGCGCTGGTGCTCGCCGAGGCCGGCCTGGTGGGGCTGGCCGGTGGCGTGGTCGGCGTGGGGATCGCCTGGGCGGCCGCGCGCGGGGTGGACGCGGCGGCCATCGGGCTCCTGCCCGACTTCCCGTTCCGGCCGACGACCTTCTTCCTCTTCCCGCCCTGGATCTTCGCGCTGGGCGTGGGGGTCTCGGCCGCGGCGGCGCTCCTCGGCGCGCTCGCCCCCGCGGCACTGGCCGCGCGGGTCGATCCGGCCCGCGCCATCTCCTGACCGCGCGCCGCCGGAAACGGCGACGGGCCGCGAGGCGCGAGGCCCCGCGACCCGTCGTGAGTCGAGGACGGCGACTACTTCAGGCCGGCGACGAACTTGGCCACGGCGGCGGCGTCGTCGATCTTGACCGGCTTCATCTTGCCGGCCCCCTCGTTGATGGCCTTCAGGACCTTCGCCTCCGCGGTGCCCTTGATCGGGGCCTTGGCCATCGCGCTGCCCTCACCGGCGGCGCCGTGGCACATCTTGCACTTGGCGGCGTAGGTGGCGGCGGCGTCGGCCGAGGCGGTGGTGGCGAAGGCGAGGACGAAGAGGGCGGCGATGATGCGCTTCATGTGGATGCTTCCTTTCGTGGAGGGTTGCTGCTCGAGAGGACGAACCGACCCTTACGGGTATTCACCGATGGGGTGCATCCAGATACACGATTTGGATGGGAAAATTCAAATCCCCGGCGACGAATCAGCCGGCGACGGCGGCCCCGGCACCCGAGGGGCCGGACGGCGGCCGGACGACGAGCTCCCGGCCCACCTGGAGCTTGTATTTCCTGGGGTTCTTGATGCCGTTCCAGTCGCAGAGTTCCTGGAGCTTCACGCCCACCCGCTGCGAGATGGCCCAGAGGGAGTCGCCCGCCTGGACCTGGACGGTGCCCTGCCCGGGCGCGGAGGGGCGCCGCGGCGCCGCGGCACGCGCGGCAGGGCGGACCGGCTCGGCCTCGACGAGCTTCGGATTCTTCTTCTGGAGATCCTCGATGCGGGCACGCGCCACCGCCTCGGTGGCCGGGGCGGCGGAACGGCGGGCCAGCGCGCCGAGCGGGATGACGAGCTCCGTGCCCGGCTTCACGCGCTTGCCGGCCTTGAGGCCGTTCATCTGGAGGACCGTGGCCGACGGGACGCCGTATGCGGTGGCGATGACCGCGATCCCCTCCCCCTTCACCACGGTGTGGTGGGCGAACCCGAGCCCGGCGGTGGGGGCGATCGACGGCCAGTTCTTCTCGAAGGTGGCCGTGGCGCCGCGCGGCAACTTCACCGCGTAGGACCGCGGGGGGGTGCAGCTGCGGCGCAGCTCGGGGTTGAGCTCGTGGAGCTCGCGGGAGGTGACCTCGGCTGCCCGCGCCAGCGCCTCGATCTCGACGGCGTGCGGGATGGTGACCCGCTCGTACTCCGTCCAGCGCTCCGCCTCGATCTCCGCCTGCCGGAAGCCGAAGGCCTCCGGATGCTTGGCGATGATGGCGGCGGCCATGATCTTCGGGACGTAGCCCTTGGTCTCCCGCTTGAGGATCTTCCCGCGGGCCATCTCCCAGAACTCGAGCTGCCCCTTCTTCCTGGCCTTCTCGATCTTTCCCTCGCCGGCGTTGTAGCCGGCCCAGGCGAGCCGCCAGTCGCCGAACCAGCCGTGGAGACGCTTGAGGTAGGTGGCCGCGGCGCGCGCCGACTTCTCCGGATCGCGCCGCTCGTCCACCCAGAAGTCCTGGGCGAGCCCCATGCGCTTGCCGGTGGAGGGGATGAACTGCCAGGGGCCGGCCGCCTTGGCGTGCGAGTAGGCCAGGTTCGCGAACCCGCTCTCGATCATGGCGAGGAAGATGGTGTCCTCGGGCAGCCCCGCCTCGCGCAGGATGGCGCGGTAGCGCTCCTGGTAGCGGGGCAGGCGACCCAGCCACTTCACGAAGTGCTTGCGGACCGTGGGAACCTGGAAGAAGCGGACGTACTGGACCACCGCCTCGTTCACGTCGATGGGGATGTCGTACTCGGCCTGGAGCCGGCGCAGGTCGTGGCCGATCTCGGGGAGCAGGGCGATGGAGCCCACGTCCTCTTCCGGCATGGGGGCTGTGTCACGCGAGAGCGCGCCGTCGATGCGGTGGCGCAGCGGGGACTCGGTCCCGAGCCGGACCGCCTCGCGGGCGGCGCCGTCCTCGGGGCGGGGCAGCGGCACGAGCGCTGCCTTCTCCTCGGCCAGGCGGACCTCGTTGATCTCTGCCGACTGGGCCTCGAGCTCCTCCTCCACCTCCGGCACGTCGCCGACGTTCAGCGCTTCCTCGACCGCCGCCGCGCCGGGCCCGGAGGGCGCGACGGGGTCGGAGCCCCTGGCGGGGAGCGCGCTGGCGATCGCGAACAGCGCGATCAGGAAGGTCGTCCTGGTCATCGACTCTCGTGTCCGGTGAGGAGGGTACAGCGACTTCTCATTGTAACGTGGGCGCTCCCCACCTGCCAGGACGGGTCCCGGTCAGGGACCGGCGGGCGGCGCCCCGGGCGCGCCGTGGCCGGGACCGACGACCCGGCCGCGGAAGCTCGACGGCTCGAAACCCGTGGAATGTTCCGGTGTGTGGCACGCCGTGCAGGTCGATGTAGGTGGATCGCGCACGATGTGTGCGGGTGGATCCACGGCGTGGAGGCTCGCCGGACCGTGGCAGGCCTCGCACTGCACGCCGCGGCGCCCGGCGGTGCTCGCCACGTCGCAGGGGCCGCCGGGGAGCTTCCAGCCGGTCACGTGGCAGGAGACGCAGTCGAGGTCGAACTGCCGCCCGCCCCGGACCAGCGTCTCGTAGGCCGATGCGTGGGGCGTCCGCTCCCACGACGCGAAGGCGCCCGGGTGGCAGTTGCGGCAGTCGCGGGTCCCGCCGGGCGGGATCCGGTCCACGCCGATGAAGGAGGGCGCGTCGCGGGCCGGGTCGGGGCAGGGCTTCCCGCCGGCCTTCGCCGCGGCCAGGTTGGCCCGCGCGATCGCGCCGTAGTGCCGGGTGAGGATCCGGCGGACCGCCGGGTCCTCGGGGACGTCCTCGCCGAGCGGGACGAAGGAGATCTGCAGGGAAGGCCGGTCGTCGGGCGGCGTCGGGGGCGGCTCGGCCCGCAGCGCCGTCTCGCGCGCGGCCAGCTCGGCCAGCTTGCCCGAGAGCGCGGCGGCCAGCGCCGTGTTCCCGGAGCCCTCCGCCGCGGCCCGCCTCCTCCCGTACTCGGCGCGGCGCACGGCGAGCAGGTCGAGCTCCTCGGCCCGCTGCGTCGGCCCGGGGAGGACGAGGAAGCCCTTGCTCGCGTCTCCCCGGAGGAAGAAGTCGATGCGGGCCAGCGCCTGCCCGCGCCCCTGCACCTGCACCACCGGCACCGGGGCGTCGAGGACGGCGCGGCTGGCGTCGTCGTCGAGCAGCCCCTCCCGGTGCGCGGCGAGGAGGAGGTCCACCCCCTCGCGCCGGGCCTCCTCGGCGTGGGCCAGCGCGGCCCGGCTCCCGCCCTCGTGGACCACCGCCACCCGGACGGGCGCGCGTG
>CAIQRS010000060.1 GCA_903874275.1 uncultured Anaeromyxobacter sp. | reverse complement strand
TCTTCCCCTTCGTCGCCGGCGACTACCTGCTCTACCTGGCGAATCTGATGCTGATGCTGGCGCTGGGCGGGCTGGGGCTCAACATCCTCATCGGCTTCACCGGGCAGATCTCGCTGGGCCACGCCGCCTTCATGGGGGTGGGCGCCTACGCCACGGCCATCCTGGCCTCCCGCTTCGGCCTCCCCTTCTGGCTCTCCATCCCGGCCGGCGGGGCGCTCGCCACCGGCGCCGGCATGGTGGTGGGGGCGCCGTCGCTCCGCATCAAGGGGCTCTACCTGGCCATCGCCACCCTCTCGGCGCAGGTCATCTTCGAGTGGGTCTTCACCAACTGGACCTCGGTGACCGGCGGCATCCGGGGGCTCAACATCGCGCCGGCCTCGATCGCCGGCTTCCGGCTCGACACCGACGAGCGGATCTACTTCCTCATCCTCGGGGTGACGGTGGTCCACTTCCTGCTCGCCTCGAACCTGCGCCGCTCGCGCTGGGGTCGGGCCTTCGTGGCGGTGCGCGACCGGGACGTGGCCGCCGAGATCGTGGGCGTGAACCTCTTCCGCACCAAGATCCTGTCCTTCATGGTGTCGTCCTACTACGCCGGGATCGCCGGCGGCCTGTGGGTCTACTTCACCAAGGTGATCACGCCGGAGTCCTTCCCGCTCTCCCTCTCCATCCAGTTCCTGGCCATCGTCATCGTGGGCGGGCTGGGCTCGATCAAGGGAACGGTCTACGGAACCGTCTTCATGACGCTGGTGCCGGAGGTGCTCAAGGCCGTGACCGGCCTGGCCCGCGTCGTCTGGCCCAACGCGCAGTCGTACCTCTTCCCGCTGCGCGACGTGGTCTTCGGCCTGCTCATCGTCGTCTTCCTGATCTTCGAGCCCCACGGGCTCGCCGAGGTGTGGAACCGCGTGAAACGCTTCTTCTCGCTGTGGCCGTTCGAGAAGTGAAACGAAGGAGGAACCCCGCATGAAGCCCCAGATCCGATTCGCCGCACTGCTCCTCGCCGTCTCCGTCGGGCTCGCCCCCGCCGCCCGTGCCGCCGACGACGTCGTCACCGTCGGCGCCTGCCAGCCCATCACCGGACGATTCGCCTTCGCCGGCATCGCCATCAACGCCGGGCTCCAGGACTACCTGAACCTGGCCAACGAGAAGAAGCTGGTCCCGGGCAAGAAGTTCAACTACGTCTACGAGGACTCCGGGTACGACGTGGAGAAGGCCGTGGCCTGCTTCAAGCAGATCATGGCCAAGCACTCCCCGGCCATCATGTACGGCGAGTCCACCGGGCTGGGGAAGGCCATCGCCCCCGAGCTGAACTCCCGCTACAAGGTGCTCTACGCGTCGGCCTCCTTCTCCAGCGAGCTGGCCGATCCCAAGAACCACCCCTTCTCCTTCATCTCCGGCCCCACCTACTCCGACATGTTCGGCGTGCTGCTCGAGTACATCGCCCGCAACAAGGGGGCGGCCCGGCCCAAGGTGGCCTTCTTCTACAGCGACACCGAGTTCGGCAAGGACCCCATTCCCTACGCCAGGAAGCGCGCCGCCGAGCTGGGCATCGACGTGGTGAACGAGATCGTCACCAAGGCCGGCGCGGTGGACGTGACGAGCGAGGTCCTCCAGCTCAAGAAGACCAACCCCGACTACGTCATCTTCCAGGGCTACATCCTCTCCCCCATCATCGAGGTCATCCGGGCCACCAAGGACTTCGGCCTCAAGACCAAGTTCATGGGCACGTTCTGGTCCATGGACAAGGGCATCATCGAGAAGCTCGGGCAGGACGCCGAGGGCTACATGGGCGTCATGCCCTACTCCTACTTCTACGAGGAGTCGGCCCCCGGGATCGCCGCCATGCGGGCCTACAACCAGAGGCTCCACCCCGAGGTGAAGTACCAGCCCAACTCCTACATCCAGGGCTGGTTCACCGGCATGGTCTACGTGGAGGCGGTGAGGCGCGTGGTGGCCGCGGGCAAGCCGGTCACCGGCGAGAACCTGGCCGCCGTCATCGACACCATCAAGGACTGGGACACCGGCGGGGTCACCGGCAAGGTGACCTTCGTGAACCACAAGGCCGGCGTGGGGCGCGTCTACAGGGCCAACGCCGCCAAGGGCATCTTCGAGCCGGCTTCCGACTGGATCTACTCGAAGTGAATCCGCCGCTCCTCCACGTCAACAACCTGGAGGTGGTGTACCACCACACCATCCAGGTGCTGAAGGGGCTCTCCCTCTCCGTCCCCGAGGGCGCCATCGTGGCGCTCCTCGGGTCGAACGGGGCCGGGAAGACCACCACCCTGAAGGCCATCTCCGGGCTTCTCCCCCTCGAGAACGGGGAGATCGTGGACGGGGAGATCGCCTTCCGTGGAGCCTCCATCGCAGGCCGGCTGCCCCACCGCGTCGCGCAGGACGGGCTCTTCCAGGTGATGGAGGGGCGGCGCATCTTCCAGCACCTCACGGTGGAGGAGAACCTCGAGGCCGCCACCTACGCCCGCAAGGGCGGCGTGGACCTGGGCGAGGCGCTCAAGAAGGTCTTCGCCTACTTCCCGCGCCTGCGGGAGCGGCGCAAGCAGCTGGGCGGCTACCTCTCCGGCGGGGAGCAGCAGATGCTCGCCATCGGGCGCGCGCTGGTGGCCGGCCCGTCGCTGCTGCTGCTCGACGAGCCGTCGCTGGGGCTCTCGCCGCTCCTGGTCCAGGAGATCTTCCGCATCATCCAGGCCATCAACCGGGACGAGAAGGTCTCCATCCTGCTGGTCGAGCAGAACGCCCGCATGGCGCTGGCCATCTCCAGCCACGCCTACATCCTGGAGAACGGGAAGGTGGTGCTCGACGGCCCGTCGGACAAGCTCCGCGAGGACCGCGACGTCCAGGAATTCTACCTGGGCAGCGCCGGCTCCGAGCGGGTCAGCTACCGCCAGGTGAAGCACTACAAGCGGAGGAAGCGTTGGCTCTCCTGAGCGCCCCCGGCGGCGCGGCCGCCGACACGCTGCCCAAGCTCCTGGCGGCGCGGGCCGCCCTCCACCCGGAGGCGGTGGCCCTGCGCGAGAAGGAATACGGCATCTGGCAGCGGGTGACCTGGCAGGGCTACCTCGACCACGTGCGGCGGGCCTGCATGGGCTTCGTGGCGCTCGGCATCACCCCGGGTGACAAGGTCGCCATCCTCTCCGAGAACCGGCGCGAGTGGCTCTTCGCCGAGCTGGGCGCCATGGCGGCCGGCGCGGTGGGCGTGGGGGTCTACCCGACCAGCCCGTCCAACGAGGTGCAGTACGTGCTGGCCCACTCGGGCGCCACCATCGTGGTGGCCGAGGACCAGGAGCAGGTGGACAAGATCCTCGAGGTGGGCGACCGGCTGCCCGACGTCCGCCACATCGTGGTCCCGGAGACCAAGGGGCTGCGCAGCTACAGGGACCCGCGCATCCTCTCCTGGGACGAGCTGGAGGAGCGGGGCGAGCGGCTCTCCGGGGAGCGGCCGGGCCGGTTCGAGGAGCTGGTCGCCGCCACGCGCCCCGACGACGTGGCCTTCCTCATCTACACCTCGGGCACCACCGGCTTCCCCAAGGGGGCCATGATCTCCCACCGCAACGTGCTCGGGCAGGCCCGGGCCGCCGCGCTCGCCACCGGGATCGGCCGCGCCGACTCGGTGGTCTCCTACCTGCCCCTCTGCCACGTGGCCGAGCAGATCTTCTCGGCCTACCTGCCGCTCCACCTGGGCATGACGGTGAGCTTCGCCGAGGGCATCCGCACCATCCAGGAGGACCTGCGCGAGATCGCACCCACGGTGTTCCTGGGCGTGCCGCGCATCTGGGAGAAGATGCAGGCCGGCATCCAGGTGAAGATCCAGGAGACCGGGCGGCTGCGCCGCGCCCTCTTCGACGGGGCCATGGAGCGGGGCCGGAAGCGCGCCCTGCGCCGCCTGGCCGGGGAGCCGCTGGGGGCGCTCACGCGGCTCGCCGCGGCGCTGGACCACCTGCTCGTGCTGCGCGCGCTGCAGAACCACGTGGGCCTGCGACGGACCCGGGCGACCTTCTCGGCCGCCGCCGCCATCTCCCCCGAGGTGCTCCTCTTCTTCCACGCCATGGGCATCCCGGTGCGCGAGGGGTACGGGATGACCGAGTGCACCGGCTTCTCCTTCGTCCAGCGCGAGGGGGAGGTGCGGCTGGGGACGGTGGGGCGCCCGCTCGACGGGCTCGCGTTCCGGCTGGCCGACGACGGGGAGCTGCTGAAGCGCGGCGAGACCATCTTCCTCGGCTACTACCGGGACGAGCAGGCCACCGCCGAGGTGCTCGCGGGAGGGTGGCTCCACACCGGCGACGTGGCCGTCCTCGACCCGGACGGCCACCTGCGCATCGTGGACCGCAAGAAGGCCATCTTCGTCACCTCGGGGGGCAAGAACGTCTCGCCCTCCCTGGTGGAGAACACCCTCAAGGTCTCGCCGTACATCAAGGAGGCGGTGGTCCTCGGCGAGGGGGAGAAGTTCGTGTCGGCGCTGGTCCAGATCGACTTCGAGAACGTCGGACAGTGGGCGACGGAGCGGAAGCTGGCCTATACCAACTTCCGCAGCCTGACCCTCCTCCCCGAGGTCCGCGAGCTCATGGACCGGGAGGTGGACCGGGCCAACCAGGGGCTTTCGCCCGTGGAGCAGGTCCGCAAGTTCCGGCTCCTCGAGAAGGAGCTGGACCACGACGACAACGAGGTCACCGCGACCATGAAGGTCCGCCGCAAGACCATCTACGAGAAGTTCGCACCGCTGATCCGGGAGATCTACCAGTGACGCGCAAGGAAGGGCTCCACGCCGCCATCGTGG
This sequence comes from uncultured Anaeromyxobacter sp., assembly GCA_903874275.1. Taxonomy (GTDB): domain Bacteria; phylum Myxococcota; class Myxococcia; order Myxococcales; family Anaeromyxobacteraceae; genus CAIOAK01. The sequence continues at coordinate 20,544 of CAIQRS010000060.1, read as the reverse complement.
GCTGGGGGAAGTGCCTGCCGCCGGCCGTGCTCACCAACGCCGACCTGGCCACGTTCATCGAGACCGACGACGAGTGGATCGCCTCGCGCACCGGCATGCGGGAGCGGCGCATCTCCCACGTCCCGCTCTCCGAGGTCATCCACGTGGCCGCGTCCCGGGCGCTGGCCTGCGCCGGGATGGAGGCCGGGGAGCTCGACCTCATCATCGTGGGCAGCACGCTGGGCGACGAGATCTGTCCGAACGTCTCCTCCGGCACCCAGAAGCGGCTCCAGGCGCGGAACGCCGCGGTCATGGACGTGAACACCGCCTGCACGAGCTTCCTCTACGGCCTCTCCTCGGCCACCGCCCTGATCCGCACCGGGGTCGTCCGCACGGCGCTGGTGGTGGGGGCCGAGGCCCCGTCGCCCTTCATGGACTGGGAGGACCGCAACACCGCCGTGCTCTTCGGCGACGGGTGCGGCGCGGTGGTGCTCCAGGCCTCGGGGCGCGAGGAGGGGCTCCTGGCCGAGCGGCTGGGCTGCTACGGCGACGCCCGTTCCATCCTCGACATCCGGGGGGTCGGCGCCCGGTACGCCAACCAGGGCATCCCCGGCGGGTACTCGTCCTGGAACTTCGACGGCCAGGAGATCTTCAAGAAGGCCGTCATCGGCATGACCCTGGCCAGCCAGGAGGCGCTGGCGAAGCGCGGGCTCGCCATCGGCGACGTGGACCTCATGATCCCCCACCAGGCCAACCGTCGCATCATCGACGCGGTGGGGAAGCGGGTGGGCATCGACCCGGCCAAGGTCTTCGTGAACGTGCACCGGTACGGGAACATGTCGGCAGCCACCGTCCCGGTGGCCCTCGTCGAGGCCCTGGAGGAGGGACGCGTGAAGCCCGGGGCGACGCTGCTGCTCCCCGCCTTCGGGGCAGGGCTCACCTGGTGCGCCCACGTGGTGCATTGGGGCCAGCGCACCACGCCTCTGGGGACGAGCGACCTGGAGCTCGCCCCCTGCGACCGCACCGGGCTGGAGCTCGTGAACGACCTGCGCGCCCGGCGGGCGCTCTACCACCAGGCCGCCGCTCCCTTCATCGAGGCGGCCCGACATCTCCTCGACGAGCCCGCCGCGTAGCCGGTATCATCCCGGCCCATGCCCATCCCCGCCCCCACCGTCGGAGAGCTCGCCCCCGCCGTCCGCCTGCTGCTCGGCCCCGGCCCGAGCCCGGTCCACCCGCGCGTCTACCGGGCCATGACCACGCCGCAGCTCGGCCACCTCGACCCCCAGTTCCTGGTCATCATGAACGAGGTGCAGGCCCAGCTCCGCTTCGCCTTCCAGACCGCCAACCCCTTCACCATCGCCGTGTCCGGCACGGGCTCGGCCGGGATGGAGGCCGCTCTCGTCAACGTGATCGAGCCGGGCGACACGGTGGTCATCTGCGCCGCCGGCGTCTTCGGCAACCGCATGGCCGACATCGTCGGGCGCTGCGGCGGGAAGCTGGTGAAGCTCGAGGTCCCCTGGGGCCAGGTCTTCCCCCACGCCGCCATCGAGGAGGCGCTGAAGAAGAACGCCCCGGTGAAGGCGGTGGGCATCGTCCACGCCGAGACCTCCACCGGCGCCCAGCAGCCCATGGACGGGCTCGGCAAGCTCTGCCACGCCCACGGCGCGCTGCTCGTGGTGGACACGGTCACCTCGCTGGGCGGCGTGCCCGTCGAGGTGGACGGCTGGGAGGCCGACGCCGTCTACTCGGGCACCCAGAAGTGCCTCTCCTGCCCTCCCGGGCTGGCTCCCTTCACCCTCTCGCCCCGCGCGCTCGACGCGGTGCGGGCCCGCAAGACCAAGGTGCAGTCCTGGTACCTGGACGCCGGGATGGTCGCGGACTACTGGGCGGAGGGGAAGCGCGTCTACCACCACACCGCCCCCATCACCATGGTCTACGCGCTGCGCGAGGCCCTGCGGCTGGTCTGCGAGGAGGGGCTCGAGCCCCGCTTCGCCCGCCACCGCCGCAACGCCGCGGCGCTCATCGCCGGCTTCGCCGCGCTGGGGGCGAAGCCGCTCTCCGCCGACGGGCAGCGGCTCCCCTCGCTCAACGCCGTGACCCCTCCCGAGGGGGTGGACGAGGCCGCCGTCCGCAAGAACGTCCTCGCCGAGCACGACATCGAGATCGGCGGAGGGCTCGGGCCCCTGGCCGGCAAGCTCTGGCGCATCGGCCTCATGGGCTACGGCTCCAGCCAGACCAACGTGCTGGCCGTCCTCTCGGCCATCGAGCAGGGCATGCGCAAGCAGGGCAAGGCGGTCGTCCCCGGCACCGCCGCCTCCGCCGCGCTGCGCTCCTACGACGCCGGCTGAGCCTCCCTCCATGAGCGGGCCCGCTTCCCTCTCCGACCTGGCCGGCCGCATGGCGGCGGTGGTGGGGGCGCGCAACTGCTTCTCGGCCGGACCCGACCTCCTCACCTACGAGTGCGACGGGTTGACCCACGGTCGAACCCGTCCCGACCTGGTGGTGCTGCCCGGCTCCACCGCCGAGGTGGTCGAGGTGGTGCGGCTGGCCCGGGCCTCGGGCCGCCCCATCGTGCCGCGCGGCTCGGGCACCGGCCTCTCCGGCGGCGCCCGCCCGGTCCCGGGCTGCGTGGTGGTGGCCCTCTCGCGCATGCGCCGCATCCTCGAGGTGAACCTGGAGGACGGCTGGGTCCGGGTCGAGCCGGGGGTGCTCAACCTCGACGTCACGAAGCACGTCTCGGCGGCCGGCCACTACTACGCCCCCGACCCCTCCTCGCAGAGCATCTGCTCCATCGGCGGCAACGTCGCCGAGAACTCGGGCGGGGCCCACTGCCTCAAGTACGGCTTCACGGTGAACCACGTGCTGGGCGCCCGCCTGGTGCTGCACGACGGCAAGGTGGTGGACATCGGCGGACCGGCCCTCGACGCCCCCGGGCACGACCTGCTGGCCGCGCTGGTGGGCAGCGAGGGGATGCTGGGCATCGTCACCGAGGTGACCCTGCGGCTCCTGCGCAAGCCCGAGGCCACCCGGACCTTCTTCGCCACCTTCCCCTCCACCGACGAGGGGGGCGAGGCGGTCTCGCGCATCATCGCCGCCGGCATCCTGCCGGCCGCCATCGAGATGATGGATCGCCTGGCCATCGAGGCGGCCAAGGCCGCCACCGGCCTCGACTGGCCCGACGTGGGCGCGGCGCTGCTCATGGACGCCGACGGGCCGGCGGCCGAGGTGGAGGACCTCTCGGCACGCGCCGTGAAGATCGCCCGCGAGGTGGGCGCGCTCGAGCTGCGGCTCCCCAGGAACGAGGCCGAGCGGCAGCTCATGTGGAAGGGGCGCAAGAGCGCCTTCGCCGCGGTGGGGCGCATCTCCCCCAACTACCTGGTGGAGGACGGCACCATCCCCCGCTCCGAGATCGCGCCGGTGCTGCGCGAGATCGAGTCCATGGCCAGGGACAACGGCCTGCGGGTCGCCAACGTCTTCCACGCCGGCGACGGGAACCTCCACCCGCTCGTGCTCTACGACGCCCGCAACGGCGGCGAGGAGGAGCGGGCCGAGAACCTGGGCGGCGACATCCTGCGCATGTGCGTGCGGCGGGGCGGCTCCATCACCGGCGAGCACGGCGTGGGGGCCGAGAAGGCCGCCTACATGGCCGACATGTACGGCGAGTCCGACCTCGAGACCATGCAGTGGGTCCGCGCCGCCTTCGACCCGGAGGGGGCCATGAACCCGGGCAAGGTCTTCCCCAAGCTGCGGCTCTGCGGCGAGAAGCCCGGGCCGGGCGGCCTGGAGCACCCCGCGGTGAAGTCGGGCGAGGTGCAGCGATGGTGACGCGCGAGCGCCCCGGGACCGCCGCCGACGCCGTGCAGGGCGCGGTGCCGCGGCTGGTCCTCGAGCCCTCCACGGTCGAGGAGGCGGTCGAGGCCATGGCCCGCGCCGCCGCCGAGAAGCTCGCGCTGGCCTTCGTGGGCGGCGGCACCGACCTGGGGCTGGGCGGTCGCCCGTCCCGGCTCGACGCCGTCCTCCGGACCGGCGCCCTCTCGCGCCTGGTGGACCACGCCCCTGCCGACCAGGTGGTCACCGCCGAGGCCGGCATGACGCTGGCGGCGCTCTCCGAGGTCCTGGCCCGGCACCGGCAGCGGCTCGCCCTCGACGCCCCGTTCCCGGGGAGGGCCACCGTGGGCGGCGTGGTGGCCGCCAACGCCTTCGGCCCGCGGCGGGCCCGCTTCGGGGCCGCACGCGATCTCGTCCTCGGCGTCTCGCTGGTGCGCGCCGACGGCGTCGCGGCCCGGGGCGGCGCCAAGGTGGTGAAGAACGTGGCCGGCTTCGACCTGCCGCGCCTCATGGTGGGCTCGCTGGGGACGCTGGCGCTCCTCACCCGCGTCACCTTCCGGGTGCACCCGCTCCCAGAGACCGAGGGAACCGTCCTCTTCCCCGGGCTCGACGTGGACCAGGTGCGGTCGCTCTCCGCGGCCTGGCGCGCGGCGCAGCTCGAGCCGGTGTCGGCGGTGGCCCTCTTCGCCTCCGACCGGCTCGACCTGGGCGTCCGCTTCGAGGGGTTCGAGGCCGGCGTGGCGGACCAGGTGGGGCGGCTCCTCGAGCTCTCGCGCAAGGCCGGGATCCCCGGCGAGCGGCTCCCAGCTCCCGGCGCGGCCGGCTTCTGGGCCCGGCACGACGCGGTCCGCGAACGGGGTTCGCTCCGTGTGAAGCTCTCCGCGCCCCCCTCCCGCCTCGGGGAGATGGCCCGGTCCTGGCTGCCGACGCTCCTGGGCGAGCTCTCGCCGGGCGCCGCGGCCGTCTACCCCACGCTGGGTCTCGCCTTCGCCTCGGGCGAGCCGGCCTCGGCGGCGGGGCTGGTGGCCGGGGTCCGGGACGCGCGCGCCGCCATCGTGGCCGCGGGGGGCTCGCTCACCATCGGCGAGGCGCCGGCGGCCATCCGGCCCGCCGTCGATCCGTGGGGGCCGCCGCCGCCGTCCATCGACCTCATGCGCGCGCTCAAGGAACGCTTCGACCCCGAACGGCGGCTGGCGCCCGGGCGCTTCGTGGGGGGCATTTAGTGATGTCCGGTTCCGGTCGCCACCCCGCGCTCGACTGCGTCCACTGCGGCTTCTGCCTGCCGGTCTGCCCCACCTGGACGGTCTGGGGGCGCGAGCCCGACTCGCCGCGCGGCCGCATCGAGATCGCCCGCGCCATGCTCGACGGCGCGGCGCCCACCGCCGAGATGGTCTCCCACCTCGACTCCTGCCTGGGCTGCATGGCCTGCCTGGCGGCCTGCCCGTCCGGGGTGCGCTACGACGCGGTCATCGAGGAGGCCCGCTCCCGGGTCGAGGCCTCGGGCGTGCGGACCTCGGCCGACGCCGGGCGCCGCTCGGCCATCTTCTCCCTCTTCCCGCACCCGGGGCGGCTGCGGGTGGCGGCGGTCTTCCTCTGGCTCTGGCGGATCACGGGGCTGCGCTGGCTCACCCGGGCCACCGGCCTCACCCGGCTCCTGCCCTTCATCGGCCGCCTCGACGCGCTGGCGCCGGACCTCGGGTTCGGCGAGGTGACCTCGAGCCTCCCCGCCGGCGCCCGGGCGGCGGGGACGAGCCGCGGGCGGGTGGCGCTCGTGGGCGGCTGCGTGCAGCGGGTCTTCTTCCCCGGGGTGAACGAGGCCACGCTGCGGGTGCTCTCGGCCGAGGGGTACGACGTGGTGGTCCCCCTGGGGCAGGGTTGCTGCGGCGCGCTCTCGGTCCACGCCGGGCGCGACGACGAGGCCCGGGCCATGACCCGCGCCCTGGTGGAGCGGCTCGAGGCCTCCGGCGCCGACACCTTCCTGGTGAACGCCGCCGGCTGCGGGTCGCACCTGAAGGACCTGGGGCACCTCTTCCGGAACGACCCGGCCTGGCGGGACCGGGCCGTGGAGTTTTCACGTAAGGTGAAGGACGTCACCGAGTTCCTGGCCGCGGTGGCGCCCCGGGCGGAGCGCCACCCCATCCCGGGGAAGGTCGCCTACCACTCCCCCTGCCACCTGGGGCACGCCCAGGGCATCCAGGACCCGCCGCGGGCCCTGCTCCGCGCCATCCCCGGGCTCGAGCTGGTCGAGGTCGCCGAGGGGGACCAGTGCTGCGGCAGCGCCGGCATCTACAACCTGGTGCAGGTCGAGGCCTCGGACGAGCTGGGGGCGCGCAAGGCCGCCAACGTGATGGCCACGGGCGCGCCCTATCTCGCCAGCGCGAACCCGGGCTGCACGCTTCAGGTGCAGAGGGTGCTGCGGGAGAAGGGGGCGGCGGTCCAGGCCGCGCACCCCATCGAGATCCTCGACGCGTCGATCCAGGGGAAGCCCTTCCCGGGGCGCCGCGGGTAGCCCACGTCGCGCGAAAGGACCGCTCCCCATGAAGATCGCATTCGCCGCCCTCCTCCTCGCCACCGCCTTCCCGGCTCCTGCCGAGTCCGCTGCGCCCCCGTCCGCGTCCTCCGTCGCCGTCAAGCCCGGGGTGGTGGATGGATCGACCGCGAAGCTGCTCGCCGCATCCGGCGCGAAGGTGGTGGACGTCCGGACGCCCGAGGAGTTCGCCTCCGGCCACGTCCCGGGGGCCATCAACATCCCCTTCGACGAGCTGCCGCGCCGCGCCGCCGAGATCGGGCCACCCGCCACCCCGGTGGTGCTCTACTGCCGCTCCGGGCGCCGCAGCGGCATCGCCGTGGACGCCCTCCAGAAGGCCGGCTTCTCGAAGCTCTACGATTTGAAGTCGGTCACGGCCTGGCCCGGAGAGCTGGCGCGGTGACCCGCGGCCGCGCCGGGCGGCGCTACCCCTCGGCCTTCACCTGCTGGGCCAGGTAGTTCTGGATGCCCACCTGCTCGACCAGGGTCAGCTGCGCCTCCAGCCAGTCGGCGTGCTCCTCCTCGTCCACCAGGATCTCCTCGAGCAGCTCGGCGGTGCCGTTGTCCCCCTTGCCGCGGCAGAACTCGACCCCGGCGTTGAGCACCGGGATGGCCCGCTTCTCGAGCGCGAGGTCGCTCTGCAGCTGCTCGAGCACGGTCTCGCCGATCTCGAGCTTGCCGAGCTTCTGGAGGTTGGGCATCCCCTCCAGGTAGAGGATGCGCTGGATCACCTTGTCGGCGTGCTGCATCTCGTCGATCGACTCGGCCCGGACCTTCTTCCAGAGCCGCTCGTAGCCCCAGTTCTCGCAGAGCCGGGCGTGCAGGAAGTACTGGTTGATGGCGGTGAGCTCGTTGACGAGCACGTCGTTGAGCAGCGCGATGACCTTGGCGTCACCCTTCATGTCGTCTCTCCTCGGCGGCTAGGCGGCCAGGCCGTTGCTGGGGCATCCCGGGCACGGCGTGGGGCGGCACGGGCGGGCGGCGGCCACGATACGCTCGACCGACTCCGTGCAGCAACCGCAGTCGGTGCCTGCGCCGGTGGACCGGACGATCGACTGGAGCGAGCGCCCGGCCTCGGCGGCCATGCGCAGCTCGCGATCGGACACGACACGGCAGGAGCAGATGATCATTTCGCCCTCCGGCCGGGAGCCCCGGCCGCTGATTCAATCTTGAGAATCATTATCAGCATGGTCTTCCCGGGTCAAGTCCTTCCTGGCCGCCCTCCCGGACGTAGAATCCGGCATGGCCCGCTTCCCGAAGGACATCTTCACCGAGCCCGACGCCGACCCCGACACCCTCGCGAACCTCGGTCCCCTCGCGGGGCTGGCCGGGATCTGGAAGGGAAGGATGGGTTCGGACGATCACCCGGTGGCCGAGGGAACCGAGACCGACGCCTACGTGGAGACGTACGAGCTCCAGCCCATCGACCCGCAGACCAACGGGCCGCAGCTGCTCTACGGGCTCCGCTACCACGTCCACATCGTGAAGCCGGGCGAGGTGGAGACCTTCCACGACCAGGTGGGCTACTGGCTCTGGGAGCCGGCCACGCGGACCGTGTACCAGACCCTCGCCATCCCCCGCGGCCAGGTGGCCATGGCGTCGGGCAAGGCCCGGCCCGGCGCCCGGAGGTTCACCGTCCGTGCCGAGCGCGGGAGCACGGTGAACGGCATCTGCTCGAACCCCTTCCTGGAGCACGCCTACCGGACCGTGGAGTGGTCCGTCACCGTCACCGTGGAAGGGCCCCGCACCTTCTCCTACGAGCAGGAGACGGTGCTCCGGGTCCGCGGAAGCAGGAAGCCGTTCCGGCACACCGACCGGAACACGCTCCACCGGGTCGCGCCGCCCACGCCCAACCCGACCGCGAAGCCCGTGCGCAGGCCTTCCCGCAAGCCGGCCCCGTGACGCCGGACGGCCCTTCCCGCTCCCGCGTCGGGCTCGCCCTCGCGTCCGCCCTCGCCGCCTGGCTCCTGTGGACCCAGATCTGGCCCCAGGGCGCGCCGCGCTCGGGCGGGGTGGACTTCGTGCAGTTCTGGGCGGTGGGGCAGGCCGCCAGGGTGGACGGGACGGCGGACGTCTACTCTCCCCGGGGGCGGGAGCGGCTCGCCGCCTGGACCGGCGAGCGGGCCGCGGAGTCCCGCTCGCCCAGGCTCCGGGCAGCGGCGGCTTACCGGCAGCGCTTCGAGACCTTCTCGACGCCCTTCCTGTACCAGTCGCTCGGCTGGATCGCGGGAGGCGACTACGATCGGGACCTGGCCGTCTTCCAGCGGGTCGGGATCGCGGCGGCGGCGGCGGCGGTGCTGCTCCTCGCCCACATGATGGGCTACGGATGGACCGGCGGCCTGCTCGCCTTCCTCCTGCTCGGGCTGGCGAGCGAGCCGATGGCGAGCGACGTCCGGGTCGCCAACGTGAACCGGCTCCAGCTTCTCGCCGTGGCCGGCTGGATGTGGGCGCAGCGCTCCCCGTCACCGGCGCGGCAGGTTTCGGCCGGGCTCCTGCTGGGGTTGCTCCTCGCCTTCAAGCCCACGCTCGGGCCGGCGCTCGCCGTGCTGGCGCTGGTGGGGTGGGCCACCCGCCAGTGGCGGTCGATGGCGCTCCAGGCGGCTGGCGTGGCCCTCTCCGGCGTGGCCGTGGTCGTGGTGACCTCGGTGGCCTGGGGCTCCGCGCGGGCCTGGTGGGACTGGGCGATGGCGCTGCGCTCGCTCGAGCGGGACGCCAACGTCACGCTGGCCAGCTACAACCTGGCCGCGGCGCAGGTGCTTTCGGGACGGGGGGTGCCGGCCGCCTCGGCGATCCTGGCCGCGGTCCTGCTCGCCGTCACGGCTGCCGTCCTGTGGTCGGCCCGGCGCGGCGCCACCGGACCTGCCGACGCGGGGAGGCTGGGAATGGCGGCCGGGTCGCTCGCCTTCGCCATCTCCCTGTGGCCCCTGCAACTCGTGTGGCTCCACTACTACCTGCTCTTCACGCCGCTGGCCCTCTGGCTGCTCCGCCCCGCCGGGCCGGGAGAGGAATGCGGTGGCCGCTCCCTCGCCGAGCGCCTCCTGGCCGCCGTGGCCGCCCTGGGCGCGCTGGGGAGCCCTCACCTGCTCCCGGTCCTGCGGGACAGCTTCCCGCTCCAGGCCTCCTCGTACATCCTGGGGGCCCTGTGCCTCATCGGCCTGGGGTGGGTGGAACTCTTCCGGGCGGCGCGAGGAGCAGCCGCCGCCCCGTCGCCGACAGTCGCGCCGGGTGGATGAACCCCATCCTGGCAGCCCGGTACTCCAGCGACGTCGCCAGCACGCCGAACCCGTAGGTGACGCTGCGGCGGAAGCCGATCGACGAGGCCTCGGCGAAGTAGCGCGTCGGGCAGGAGATCTCCCCCACGTCGAAGCCGAACCAGAGCACCTGGGCGAGCATCTGGTTGTCGAAGACGAAGTCGTCGGAGTTCTCCTCGAGCGGCAGGGTCTCGAGCAGCCGCCGGGAGAAGGCCCGGTAGCCGGTGTGGTACTCGGAGAGCTTGTAGCCGAGCAGCAGGTTCTCGACGAAGGTGAGCCCCCGGTTGGCCACGTACTTCCAGAGCGGCATGCCCCCCTTGCGGGCCCCCACGCCCAGGATGCGCGAGCCCAGCACGCAGTCGAAGTGGCCGCTCGCCACCATGCCCGCCATGGCCGGGAGGAGCCGCGGCGAGTACTGGTAGTCCGGGTGGATCATCACCACGATGTCGGCACCGCGGGCCAGCGCCTCGCGGTAGCAGGTCTTCTGGTTGCCCCCGTAGCCCAGGTTCCGCTGGTGGGCCACCACCTGCAGCCCCAGCCCCCGCGCCACCCGGACGGTCTCGTCGGGGCTGGCGTCGTCCACCAGCAGCACGTCGTCGGCGACGGACCGGTCGATCTCGGCGTAGGTCCGGGCCAGGGTCCTCTCGGCCTTGTAGGCCGGCATGACCACGCACACCCGCTTCCCGTCGATCAAGCGTTCCTCCGCCCGCGGCGCGCCGCGCGCACCCAGCCCGGGATCCGCAGCGCGAGCAGGGCCGCGAAGATCCCCGCGAAGAGGAGCGGCCTCCTCATGTCCGCCTTCACCCGCCAGGCGAAGTGTACCACCGCGAGCGCCGCGGCCAGGTAGACGAGCCGGTGCAGGAGCTTCCAGCGCCGGTACCCGAGACGGCGCAGCCACCCGTCGGTGGAGGTGACTGCGAGCGGGGCCAGGCAGAGGAGGGCCGCGAACCCCACCATGAGGAACGGGCGCCTGGTGAGGTCCCGGGAGATGGTCGGCCAGTCGAAGAACTTGTCCACGCCGACGTAGAAGAGGAAGTGGAGGAGCGCGTAGGCGAAGGCCGTGACCCCGAGCACGCGCCGGAGCCGCTGCGGCCAGGCCAGGCCGAGAAGCTCCCCGGCCGGGGTGGGGACGAGCGAGAGGGCGAGGAGGACGATGGTCCAGAAGCCCAGCCGGTTCTGCACCGCCTCGACGGGGTTCGCGCCCAGCCCGCCGGTCGCGGCGTCCCAGCCCATCTTGCCGATGGGAAGGAGGAGCACGGCCACCGCGGCGGGTTTCAGCCAGCGCTTCACCTTCAGTAGAGCTTCCTCGGGTCGAGGCCGGCGTAGAGCCCCGCCACCTCGGCGCCGTATCCGTTGAAGGGCAGCGTGTCGCGCCGGAGGAACTCGCCCAGGCGACGCTCCTTCCCCTGGCTCCAGCGCGGGTGGTCCACCGCCGGGTTGACGTTTCCGTAGAAGCCGTACTCGGTGGGGGCCATGACCGCCCAGGTGGTGCGCGGCTGCTCCTCGACGAAGCGCATGCGCACGATCGACTTGGCCCCCTTGAAGCCGTACTTCCAGGGGGTGATGACCCGCAGCGGGGCGCCGTTCTGGGCGGGCAGCACGCGTCCGTAGAGCCCCACCGCCAGGAGCGTGAGCGGGTTCACCGCCTCGTCGATGCGGAGCGCCTCGGTGTAGGGCCACTCGAGGATGCGGCTCCTCTGGCCGGGCATCTGCGCCGGATCGAGCAGCGTCTGGAAGACCACGAACCTGGCCCGCGAGGTGGGCTCGGCCCGCTTCACCAGCCCGGCCAGCGGGAACCCCACCCAGGGCACCACCATCGACCAGGCCTCGACGCAGCGGAAGCGGTAGACCCGCTCCTCGAGCGGCGAGAGCTTGAGGATCTCCTCGATGCCCAGGGTGAGCGGCCTCTTCACCTCGCCGTCCACCGCGAGCGTCCAGGGGCGGGTGCGCAGCCCGCCGGCCCGCTGCGCCGGATCGGCCTTGTCGGTGCCGAACTCGTAGAAGTTGTTGTACGTGGTGACCGACTTCCAGGGCGTGGGCTTCTCGCCGCCGGCCATGTCGGCTTTCCTCGCCACGGGGAGGACCTCGCCGGCCGGGTCGTCGGGGCCCGCCAGCGCCGGGATCGGAAAAGCCGAGGTGGCCGCGCCGATGGCCCCGGCCGCCCCGAGCCTGAGGAACTCCCTGCGGCGCAGGTAGATCCCCTCGGGGGTGGCTTCGCTCTCTCGAAGGTCGGGCTTGAATCGGGGCATGGGGGATCTCCGTCCGGCAACGTCTGCTTAACCCGGCCGGGGCCTCGCGCCATTCCCCTCTTCCGTCCACCGTCACAAGTCGCCATGATCCGTCTCTGTGATCGGCAAGGAGGTCTCCATGAAGACCACGAACGGGATCCGCATCCTGCTGGCAGCAGTCGTCCTCTCCTCCGCCGGGCTGGCCTCGGCGCAGAACATCACCGGGCAGGTGGTGGGGCGGGTCATCGACGCCGAGAGCGGAAAGGCCGTCGCCGGCGCCACCGTGACCGCGACGAGCCCGGGCTGGATCGACCAGTCGGTGAAGACCGACGCCACCGGGTACTACGTCCTCTCGCTCCTCCCGCCCAACCACTACCGGGTGGGGGTGCAGGCCCCCGGCTACATGGAGGCCCTGCCGCGCGAGGTCCAGGTGATGATCGACTGGAGGATCAAGAGCGACTTCCGCCTGCTCTCGACCAAGGCCGGGAACGGGAAGCCGTCCGAGCGGGTGGCTCAGAACCGGTAGGCGATGGCGTAGAGCAGCGACACCGTCAGGATGGAGAGGCGCGTGGTGACGGCCCCCGCTCCCGGGGCGCCGAGCAGGAAGTCGTCCGAGCTCCCCCAGGAGAGGCCCAGGCCCAGCGACCCCGAGAGGTGCTCGCCCTTCATCTTGGCGCCGGCGGTGAGCCCGTAGAGGTTCACGCTCCGGAAGACGTCGGAGGTGCCGGGGGCGGCCGGCGCGGCGTCGCTGTAGAACCCGCCGTGGAGGCTCCACGTCTCGTCGAGCGTGTAGCGCCCCCCGACCGCGAAGTTCCACACGGTGGAGGCGCCGTAGGTCAGCCCCGGGAAGGGCACCCGGGTCCGCAGCTCCGTGCCGTCCGCGTAGGTGGCGATCTTCTCCACCATCTGGCTGGAGGCGAGGAGCGTGTACGTGGGGATGGTCGAGTGGTACCGGACGTCGATCTCCACGTCGAAGCGCGGCTCCCGCCAGGCAAGGCCGACGTTCACGCTGAGTGGGAGGTGGTAGCTGAAGGTGGCGTTGGGGTCGGCGAAGTAGGACTGGGAGGTGGCCGGGCCCGAGGCCGAGTTGACCGTCTCCATGGCCTCGAAGGAGAGGGAGCCGGTGCGGAGGATGGTGAAGGTCGGGGTGCGCAGGCAGGCCCCGGCCACCAGCCGCTCGGTCACGTCCCACTGGACGCCGAACGTGCCTTGCCCGCCCCAGGTCGTGCCCGTGGCGTCGGCCGCGCGCAGGATGGCGGAGTCGGTGATCAGCAGGTCGGAGCGCATGGAGAGGATCTGGGTCTGGGAGATGCTCGTGATGGCCACCCCGAAACCGGCCCCGAGCCGCAGGGACGGCAGCACCGCCCAGGCGGCGGAGACGGCCGGGACGAGCGTGGAGATGCTCACGCGCGACGAGTAGTTGACCTGGGTCCCGTCGAGGGTGGCCCCGTTCACCGCCGCCGACCAGGAGGTGGGCTTGGTGGCCGAGAAGCCGATGCGCCAGCGATCGGACGAGATGACGTCGCCCCCCAGCACGGCGCCGAAGAAGCTGGGGAGCTGGGCCAGCGAGACCTTTCCGCTGCCGGTCTGGACCTGGCCGAGGTCGACCATCTCGAGCTCGTAGCCGGTGGCGCTGGCGCCGATGACGCTGCGCCGGACCAGCGCCAGGCCGGCCGGGTTGTACCAGCCCGCCGTCGAGTCGGCCACGCGGGCCACGAAGGCGCCCCCTTCGAGCGCCTCCTCCTGCCCGATGAGGACCCGGTCGTAGTTGGTGAGGACGGCGCTGGGGGGCAGGAAGAAGGTGGACTGGGCCCGGGCCGGGGGTGCGACGAGGAGCACGGCGAGGGCGAGGAGGAGGAGGCGCGCGCGGAGCATGGCGGGAGGAAGCTAGCACGTCCGGGACGGCTCGCCCCCCGCGCCGGGGCCCGCTATGCTCCCCCCCGGGGGCCCGGCCCGGCCCGGGGAGGACGCGATGATCACACTGATGGTGAACGGTACCCCTCGCCCCGTGGACCTCTCCCCGGACACCCCCCTGCTCTGGGCGCTGCGCGACGCGCTCTCCCTCACCGGGACCAAGTTCGGCTGCGGGATCGGCTCCTGCGGGTCCTGCACGGTCCTCCTCGACGGGGCCCCGGTCCGGAGCTGCCAGGTCACCGTCGCCGAGGTGAAGGGGCGCAAGGTGACCACCATCGAGGGGCTCTCTCCGGACGGAAGCCACCCGGTGCAGCGGGCCTGGATCGCCGACGAGGTCCCGCAGTGCGGCTACTGCCAGCCCGGCCAGATCGTGGCCGCCGCGGCCCTGCTGGCGCGGAAGCCCCGCCCCACCGACGCCGACATCGACGACGCCATGGACGGCATCCTCTGCCGCTGCGGAACCTACGACCGGATCCGCCGCGCCATCCACCGGGCCGCGAAGGAGGGCGGGCGATGACCGGCACCGAGATGGGGCGCCGCACCTTCCTCGAGATCGCCGGCGCCGCCGGCCTGTGGCTGGCGGCGAGCCCGCTGCGCGTCGCCGCCGCGGGGCCGGAAGCCGCGGCCGCGGGGTTCCAGCCCAGCGCCTGGCTCAACGTGGACCCGAAGGGGCTCGTCACCATCTGGGTGGGGAAGTCGGAGATGGGGCAGGGCAGCTACACCGGCATGGCGGTGCTCGTCGCCGAGGAGCTCGAGGCCGACTGGAAGGCCATCCGGGTGGTCCAGGCCGACGCCAACGCCCGGTACGGCCGGATGTCCACCGGTGGATCCTCCAGCGTGAGGGGCTCCTGGGAGCCGCTCCGCAAGGCAGGCGCCGCGGCCCGCGAGATGCTCGTCTCCGCCGCCGCCGCCCGCTGGGGCGTGGACCCGGCATCCTGCAGCGCCGCGAAGGGCGAGGTCCTGCACGCCGCCTCCGGGCGCCGCCTCGGATTCGGGGAGGTCGCCCTCGACGCCGCCAGCCTCCCGGTGCCGGAGAAGCCGGTCCTCAAGGACCCGAGGGACTTCACCCTGATCGGGAAGGCCGTGCCGCGCCTCGACACGCCGCCGAAGAGCCGCGGCGCCGCCGTCTTCGGGATCGACGTGCGCGTCCCCGGGATGCTGCACGCCGTGGTGGCGCGCCCTCCGGCGCTGGAGGGCAAGGTGGCCCGCTTCGACGCCGCCAAGGCGCTCGCCGTGCCGGGCGTCCGGAAGGTGGTCGAGGTCCCGTCCGGCGTGGCGGTCCTGGCCGACACCACCTGGGCCGCGCTGCGCGGGCGCGAGGCGCTCGGTGCGGTCTTCGACGCCGGGCCGAACGGAGCGCTCGACTCGGCGGCCATCGCCCGCCTGCTGGTCTCGGCGCCGCTCGAGCCTGCCCCGGCACGCAACGAGGGGGACGTGGAGGCGGCCCTTTCCTCGGCCGCGCGGAAGCTCTCGGCCACCTACACCCTCCCCTTCCTGGCCCACGCCGCCATGGAGCCCCTGAACTGCACCGCCCGCGTGGACGGGAACGGCGCGGAGCTCTGGGCCGCCACCCAGTCCCCGCAGCGGGCCCGCACCGAGGTCGCCACGGCCCTGGGGATCTCCGAGGACAAGGTGACCGTGCACGTCACCTACATGGGCGGTGGCTTCGGGCGGCGGCTCTACCCCGACTTCCCGGTGGAGGCGGCGCTGGTCGCCAAGGCCGCCGGCGTGCCGGTGCAGGTCACCTGGAGCCGGGGGGACGACTTCCGCGGGGACCTCTTCCGCCCCTGCGGGAGGAACGAGCTCCGGGCCGGGCTCGACGCCAGGGGCAACCTGGTGGCCTGGCACCACGTGGTTCGCAGCCCGTCCCTCTCCCGCCAGTCCTCGGGCAACCGTTCCGCACCGCCCGGCACGCTGGAGGGGGCCGTCGGCTTCCCCTACCGGGCGGGAGCCGTGCGCATCGAGGCCGCCGTCCCCACCGTGGGGGTGCGCATCGGCGCGTGGCGCTCGGTCTACAGCTCCCAGAACGCCTTCCCGGAGGAGTCCTTCATCGACGAGCTCGCCCACGCGGCGGGCAAGGACCCCCTGGCCTTCCGCCGGTCGCTGCTGCCGGCCGACCACCCGCTCCAGGCGGTGCTCTCGCTGGCCGCGGAGAAGTCCGGCTGGGGCAAGAAGCTGCCGAAGGGGGTGGCGCGCGGCATCGCCTGCCACTCCTGCTTCGGCAGCCACGTCGCCGAGGTGGCCGAGGTCTCGCTCGTGAAGGGGGCGATCCGCGTTCGTCGGGTCGTGGTGGCCGTCTCCTGCGGCACGGCGCTCAACCCCGACAGCGTGGCCCAGCAGATGGAGGGGTCGGTGGTCTACGGCCTCTCGGCCGCGCTGCGGGGCGAGATCACCTTCGCGAAGGGGGGCGCGGAGCAAGCCAACTTCCCCGACCAGGACCCCCTGCACATCTCGGAGATGCCGCGGGTGGAGACCCACATCGTGCCGAGCACCGCGGCGCCCGGCGGCATCGGGGAGCCGGGCCTTCCCCCCATCGCCCCGGCGGTGGCCAACGCCCTCTTCGCCCTGACCGGGAAGCGGCTGCGCAGCCTGCCCTTCAAGCTCTCGTGAAGCGTCTACGGGAGCGGTAGAGCGTCGTCCTTCCGGAAGGCCGTCCCGGTGAACAGGGCGACGAGCGTCCCCGCCTCGTCGGTGACCCGCACGGTGCAGGTGGAGAGGCGACGCGAGCCCCCCTCCTCCCGCGCCTCGGCGGTGAGGACGCCCTCGCGGACGGGGCGCAGGAAGGTGACGTGGGCCTCGATGGCCAGCGCCACGTTTCCCCGGGAGTTGGAGGCCACCGCGAAGGCGAAGTCGGCCAGCGTGAAGACGGCCCCGCCCTGCACCACCCCGGCGGCGTTCATGTGCTGCGGGCCCACCGCCATCCGGGCCACGGCGCGCCCCTCCTGCACCGTGAGGAGCTCGACGCCGATGCCGGTGGCGAAGCGGTCCCGCTCGAAGACCTTGGCGAGTTCGGACATGGGTCCATGGTAGCCGTTCCGGCCGATCGCCGGTTGCGACGCGCTCCCGGCCCGCTATGGAAGCGCGACCCGGCCCGCGGGGGCCGGAAAGCGAGGGATCACATGCCCAAGAAGAAGGTCGCGAAGAGGAAGCCGGCCCGGAAGCCCACCCGGAAGAGGAAGGTGGAGGCGGTCCCGAAGGCGTACGGGTCGGTCACGCCCGCCCTCGCCATCCGTGACGCCGCCGACGCCATCGCCTTCTACGAGAAGGCGTTCGGTGCGAAGGAGCTGTCGCGCCTGCCCGGGCCGGACGGGAAGCTCATGCACGCCGAGGTGAAGATCGGCGACAGCATCGTCATGCTGGGCGAGGAGGCCCCGGAGATGGGCGCGCCCTCGCCGCAGACGCTGAAGGGCTCGCCCGTGTCGCTCATGCTCTACGTGAAGGACGTGGACGCGGTGTTCGCGCGGGCTGTCGCCGCGGGCGCGAAGCCGGTGATGCCGCCGGCCGACATGTTCTGGGGCGACCGGTACGGAGCGGTGACCGATCCCTTCGGCCACCGCTGGTCCATCGCCACCCACAAGGCCGACCTCACGCCCAGGCAGATGCAGAAGGGCATGGAGGAGTGGATGACGTCGATGGGCGGCAAGCCGGGATGACGGGCTGGGCCGGGTGAACCGCGCCGACGCCGAGGCTCTCGCGCGCGCTCGGGAGGTCCTCGAGAAGCCGGGGCTCGCCATCCGCCTCACCGACCTCCTGGGCAGGCCGGTCGAGATGGCGGTGGCGGCCCTGCCCGCCTCCGCCTCTCGCCTCGTCCACCGCGCCACCGGCGCCGCGCTCGACCGGGCGCTGTCGGTGGCGCTCCGCACCATGGACGCCGATCCCGACCCTCCCTCCGACTGGGTCCACCGGCTGGCGGCGGGGGCCGCCGGGGCGGGGGGCGGCGCGTTCGGCCTGGCCGGGCTGGCGATCGAGCTCCCCGTCTCCACCACCCTCATGCTGCGGGCCATCGCCGACCACGCCCGGGCCCAGGGGGAGGACCTCTCCCGCCCCGAGCCGCGCCTGCAGTGCCTGGCGGTCTTCGCCTACGGGTCCCCCCGCGCCGCCGACGACGCCGCCGAGGCCGGCTACTTCGCGGTCCGCGCGGCCCTGGCCCGCTCCATCTCCGAGGCCGCCGAGTGGCTGGCCACCAAGGGGGTCTCCCGCGCCGCCGCCGACCGGAGCGCGCCGGCGCTGGCCCGGCTGCTCGCCGCGGTGGCCCGGCGCTTCGGGATGGCCGTCTCGGAGAAGGCCGCCGCCCAGCTCGTGCCGCTGCTCGGCGCCGCCGGGGGCGTGGCCATCAACCTGACCTTCATGAACCACTACCAGCGCACCGCCTGGGCCCACTTCACGGTGAGGCGACTGGAGCGGGCCCACGGCGAGGCCACCGTCCGGGCCGCCTGGGGGCCGTAGAGGGGGACCTCCGTTCCGGGCCTTGCGCACCGGGGCTCGATCTCCCTACCGTGGCGGGATGAAGAACAAGACCGTTCGCGAGATCTCGCGCTTCCTCGACCCGTACCGGATCACCGATGGCAGGAAGTTCCGGCTGAAGGACCACGACCCGGGCGACACCGCCGGCCTCGACTCCGAGGACAAGCCGGAGGCGAAGAGGATGCTGGCCAGCGGCGTGGAGCGGATGGCCGAGCTTCAAGAAAGGCTCTACGCCAGCGACGAGTGGGGCCTGCTGCTGGTCTTCCAGGCCATGGACGCGGCCGGCAAGGACGGCACCATCAAGCACGTCCTCTCCGGCGTGAACCCCCAGGGCTGCCAGGTCCACTCCTTCAAGCAGCCCTCCCCCGAGGAGCTGGACCACGACTTCCTCTGGCGCACCCAGCGGGCCGCGCCGGAGCGCGGGCGCATCGGGATCTTCAACCGTTCCTACTACGAGGAGGTCCTGGTGGTGCGGGTCCACCCGCAGATCCTGGCCGGGCAGCACCTCCCGCCGCGTCTGGTGGGGAAGAAGGTCTGGGACCAGCGGCTCGAGGACATCGCCGGCTACGAGCGCTACCTGGCCCGCAACGGCTTCGCCATCCTCAAGTTCTTCCTGAACGTCTCGAAGAAGGAGCAGAAGCGGCGCTTCCTGGAACGGCTCGACGCGCCCGAGAAGCACTGGAAGTTCTCCACCTCCGACGTGCGGGAACGGGCCCACTGGAAGGGCTACATGCAGGCCTACGAGGAGGCCATCCGGGGCACGGCTTCGGAGCACGCGCCCTGGTTCGTGGTTCCGGCGGACCAGAAGTGGTTCACCCGGCTCGTGGTCGCGGCGGCCATCGTCGAGACGCTGGAGGGGCTCGACCTGGCCTTCCCCAAGGTGCCCGACTCCAAGCGGGAGGAGCTTGCGCTGGCCCGCGCCGCGCTGGAGAAGGAGTAGGACAGGGTTCCCTGTCCAGGGGGACGAAGTGGGGCGTCTCGAGCAGCTCTTCTCCGAGCTGAAGCGCCGGCGGGTCTTCCGGGCCCTGCTGGCCTGGGGGATCTTCGCCCTCGCCGCCCTGCAGGTCGTGGAGCCCCTGATGCACGGGCTCGGGCTCCCCGACTGGACGTTGAAGGGCGCGATCTGGACCCTCGCCGCCGGGTTCCCGATCACGGCAGCGCTCTCCTGGCTCTACGATCTCACGTCGAAGGGGGTCACGCGGACGCCTCCGGCGGACACGCAGCTGGCGGCCACCGTCGAGCGACCGCCGAGCCCGCGCCCCGCGACGCCCGCGGTGCGGCCGGACGCCGCCGAGGGCGACCGTCCGGGTCCGCTGTCGGTCCTCATCCAGGAGCTGGCGCAGGCGCCGGGCGAGACCCTCCTCACCGCCTGGAGGAGCGAGCCGCGGCCCGGCGAACGGATCGGGAGGTTCGAGGTCCGCAGGGAGATCGGCAGGGGTGGCTTCGGAGCGGTCTACGAGGCGCAGGATGGCGAGCTGGGTCGCCTGGTGGCGGTGAAGGCGCTCCGCCCGCACCGGACTGGAAAGGAGCTCTCGGCCGACTGGATCAAGAAGGAGGCCGAGGCGGTCGCCCGGCTCGACCACCCCTGCATCGTGACGCTGTTCGACGTGGGCACCTCGGCGGCCGGCCCCTACCTCGTGATGGAGCTCCTCCGGGGGCAGACCCTGGCCCAGCGGATCGCGCAGGGGCCGCTCCCGACGGAGGAGGCGGTCCAGGTGGCGAAGCAGATGGCGCGGGGGCTGGCACACGCGCACCGGCGGGGGATCCTGCACCGCGACCTCAAGCCGGCCAACGTGTTCCTCTGCGAGGACGGGCGGGTCAAGCTGCTCGACTTCGGGCTCGCCCACCTCCTCGGGAAGGGCGGTTCGCTGGGTTCGGGGACGCCCGGCTACATGCCTCCCGAGCAGGCGCGCGGGGACGAGATCGACGCGCGCGCGGACGTGTACGCGGCGGCCATGACGCTGCGTGAGATGCTGACGGGAAAGCGCGACCCGGACGCCGGGCCGGTCGGACCGCGAGCCCTCTCCCGCGCGCTGGAGCGGGCGCTCTCCGCGAACCGCGAGGACCGGCCGCGCGACGGGACCGCCTGGCTCGAGGAGATCCGCGCGGTCCAGGCGGCCCTGGATCGGCCGCGCAAGGTGAGGCGGGTCGCGGCGGTCGTGACCGGGAGCCTGCTGCTGGGCGCCGTCGTGGCCGGCCTCGTCGTGCAGCGCCGGTCGAGCGCCTCCCTCCAGCGGCTCGCCGGCGGCCCGGACGGGCGCATCACGGTGGCCGTGGCCGACTTCGCGAACGAGACCAGGGACCCGGACTTCGACGGGCTCTCCGGCCTCCTCATGAACTCGCTCGAGCAGTC
>CAIQRS010000059.1 GCA_903874275.1 uncultured Anaeromyxobacter sp. | reverse complement strand
CGGTGCGCGGCGAGGAGGAGGTCCACCCCCTCGCGCCGGGCCTCCTCGGCGTGGGCCAGCGCGGCCCGGCTCCCGCCCTCGTGGACCACCGCCACCCGGACGGGCGCGCGTGGCACCGATCCCAGGCCGCCGAAGCCCACCGGGCCGATCCGCTTGCTGCGGGTGAAGGGAAGCCCGGTCCCGGCGAGGAATCCCTTCCCGGCCGCGAGGTCCCGCTCGCCCGGCCAGGAGGCGGCGAGCCCCATCATCCGCAGCGCCTCGGCCATGGTCCGGGCCGCAGCGAGGTCCTGCGCCTTGCGCTCCGGGTCGAGGGGGCCGCCGAAGAGCAGGTCGCCGCCGGCCACGAAGACGGTGTCGGGATTCTCCCTGCGGATGCGGGCCACGGCGGTGGCGGCGCGCGCCAGCCCCCCGCGCTGGTCGGCGCTGCAGCCGCACGGCTCGAGCCACCCGGACAGGTCGGCGGCGTAGACCACCGTCACGTGGCGCGGGGGCGCGGCGGCGGCGAGCAGGGCCAGGGCGGCGATCGCGGGAGTCATGGGGGCCTCCCTGGCTCTAACACGCCCGCCCGGGGTCGCGCCCGCGGCCCGGGGCGGCCGCCGTGCGGAGGGGCCCCCTTCGTGCTAGGAGGGGCTCCCGGTGCACATCGGACCTCACAGCTTCTCGGGACGCTTCTTCCTGGCGCCGCTCGCCGGGGTGAGCGACCGCCCCTTCCGCGCCATCTGCCGGGAGATGGGGGCGGCCTTCGCCTACACCGAGATGGTGAGCGCCCACGGCCTCATTCACGGAACGTCACAGACCCTCTCCTACCTGGACCGCGACCCGGCCGAGGTCCCCTTCGCCGTGCAGATCTTCGCCGCCGAGCCCGAGGTCCTGGCGCGCGGCGCGGCGGCGGCGGTGGGGGCCGGGGCCGGCATCGTGGACATCAACATGGCCTGCCCGGTGCGGAAGGTGTGCGGCACCGGGGCCGGGGCGGCGCTGGCCCGCGACCCCGCCGCGGTGGAGGCCGCGGTGCGGGAGGTGGTCCGCGCGGCCGGCGTCCCGGTCACCGTCAAGATCCGCGCCGGCTGGGACGACGCCACGGTGAACTGCGTGGAGGTGGCCCGTGCCGCCGAGTCGGGCGGTGCCTCGGCGGTGGCCCTGCACGGGCGGACCCGCTCGCAGGGTTACGCCGGCCGCGCCGACTGGTCGCTCATCCGCGCGGTGAAGGAGGCGGTCTCGATCCCGGTGCTCGGGTCGGGCGACGTCTGGACGGCGGCCGACGCGCTGCGCATGCGGCGCGAGACCGGCTGCGACGCGGTGCTGGTGGCCCGCGGGGCCTGCGGCAATCCCTGGATCTTCCGCGACCTCCGGGCCTCGGAGGCCGGCCTGCAGATGCCCGGCGCGCCCACCCGCGACGAGTGGTTCGCCACCGTGATGCGCCACGTGCGGCTCCAGATCGAGCACCGGACCCGGCAGCGCGACGGAGAGGACCGGGCCGCCTCCGAGGGGCACGCGGTGCGCGAGCTGCGCAAGCACCTTCTCTGGTACACCCGCGGACTCAAGGGCGGGGTTCACTTCCGGCGCGACGCCACCGCGGTGGCGACCGCCTCCGCCGTGGAGGAGATGCTCGAGCGCCACTTCCCGCCCGGAGCCCCGTTCGAGTTCGACCCTTCCCTGGCGGCCGGTGAGGCCGTCGCCCTTGTGAGCCCAACGTGAACGAGACCCTGACGCTGGCCGCCTACTCCGGCGCCATCCTGACCGGCTCGCTGGCCGGCGGCGTGCTGCCGCTCTTCGGCAAGCGGACCCGCAGCGACGCCCTGCTCTCCTTCTCGGCCGGCGTGATGCTGGGCGCGGCCTTCTTCCACATGCTCCCGGAGGCGGTCCACCTGGGCGGACCCGACGTCATCCCCTGGGCGGTGGCCGGCTTCCTCTTCCTCTTCCTCCTCGAGCGCTTCGTGCTGGTCCACGTCTGCGCCGAGCCGGGCCCCTCCGAGCGGCTGCTCGGCCACCCCGCGCCGCCGCCCCACGGCCTCCGCGAGCACGCCGGGCACGACCACGCCCACGAGGCCACCGGCTGCGACGTCCACACGCTGGGGCTGGCCGCCTTCGTCGGCCTCTCCCTCCACACCCTGGTGGACGGCTTCGCGCTGGGCGCCGCGCAGAGCGACCCGGCCCTGGGGCTGCTCGTCTTCGTGGCCATCCTGGCCCACAAGATCCCCTCCTCGGTCTCGCTCACCGCCATCCTGCGGGCCGAGGGCTACGGGAGGCGGCAGGCGCTCCTCATGAACGCCAGCTTCGCGCTCATGGTCCCGGCGGGCGCCGCCATCTTCCTCGTCGCCGACCGGATGGTGGCCGCCAGCAGCTTCACCGCCGTGGCCCTGGCCGCCAGCGCCGGGTCCTTCCTCCAGCTCTCGCTCTCCGACATCCTGCCCGACCTGCACCGGCGGGGGGGCGACCGCTGGAAGATCTCGCTGGCCCTGCTGGCCGGCCTGGCGGTGATGTGGGCGCTCAAGTCGCTGGGGCACGCCCACGGCTGAAGGCGAGCGGCAGCCGCACCGAGAAGGTGGTCCCGGACGATGCGTCGGAGCGCACCCGGATGGTGCCGCCGTGGGCCGCGGCGATCTGCACGGCGATGTAGAGCCCCAGCCCGAGCCCCTTGCGCCGCTGGGTGCGCTCGTCGTCGCCGCGCCGGAACGGCTCGAAGAGGTGGGCCACCAGGTCGGCGGGGATGGGGGCTCCCCGGTTCGTGACCTCGACCACGGCGGACTCGCCGTCGCGCCAGCAGGCCACCTCCACCGCGCTCTCCTCCGGGCTGTACTGGAGCGCGTTGCCCACCAGATTCGCCACCGCCTGGCCGATCCGGTCGCCGTCCCACTCCCCGTCCACCGGCTCGGGGGCGGTGACCCGCACGGTGCGACCGCCGTGGGCCGCCTCGCACTCCTCGGCCACGGCGCGGACCAGCGAGGAGAGCTCGGTCCTTCGCGGGTGGAGCACGATCCCCGGTCCGCCCTGGACCGCGGTGTAGTCCACCAGCGCCCGGATGATCCCGTCCATGCGCCCCGAGGCCCGCAGGATCCGCCCCACCGAGCGGGCGGCCCGGTCGTCCAGGGGCCCGGAGGCGAGGAGCTCGGCCGAGGCGGTGATGGCCATGAGCGGGCTGCGCAGGTCGTGGCCCACCACGCCTAGGACGTGGCGGCGCGACTGCTCGGCGACGCGCTGCTCGGTCACCTCGCGCACCAGGGCGCCCACCCCGATGAGCCGGTCGGACACCGTCACCGGGTAGAGCGTGACCACGAAGGTGCGGTGGGTCTCCCCCGGCACCTGGGGCGGCGCCACCACGGTGCGCTCCACCAGCGTCACGCGCCCCTCCGCCACCTCGGCGAAATCGCGGACCAGGTCGTCGCGGGCCACCCGTGGCGCGGTCTCCGGGAGCGTCCGGCCCAGGAGCCCGTCCACCGGCCTCCCGTTCAGCCTGGCCAGGTGGGAGTTCACCTTGAGGTAACGCATCTCCCGGTCGAGGAGCGCCAGCCCCACCGGGGCGTTGCCGAAGAGCGCGTCGAGCAGCGCGGCCGACTCGTCGCGCTGCCGCAGCGTGCGCCGCAGCTCCAGCACCAGCAGCTCGCGGGTCTCGGCCGCGTCCTCGGCCTGGGCCCGGAGCTCCCGCTGGGTCTCGTAGAGCCGGGCCCGGTCCACCGCCTGGGCGCAGTGGTGGGCCAGCGCCTCGATGAAGCCCC
Organism: uncultured Anaeromyxobacter sp.; assembly: GCA_903874275.1. Lineage (GTDB taxonomy): Bacteria > Myxococcota > Myxococcia > Myxococcales > Anaeromyxobacteraceae > CAIOAK01. The sequence goes on along the minus strand of CAIQRS010000059.1, from coordinate 6,229 downwards.
GCTCCTCCTCGCCGAAGTCGTGGGCGCCGGCGAAACCGATCCCCAGCGCCCCGACCGTGCGTCCGCGGACGCGCAGGGGGAGCGCCGCCCAGGCCGCCTCGCTCACCGCCGCGCCGGCCGGGACGAGCCCGGGGTAGCGGGTCCGGAGGTCGTCGGCCGAGCCGATCCAGACCGGCTCCTCGCGCAGGAAGGCCTCCTCGAGCGGGGCCCGCAGCGCGCCCGGCGTGCCGTCGGCGGCCGCCATCGAGCCGGCGGCGTGGGCCACCTCGAGCACACCGGCCGACGGGAAGCACAGGCTGCCGCCGCTGGCGCCCAGGACGTGCAGCCCCACGCCCAGGATGACCTCGGCCACCTCCTGCTCGCCCGCCGCCGCCGAGAGCGCCGCGGTCACCTCCTGGAGCCGGGTCATCCGCTCGGCCACGGCCTCGGGGCGCAGGCGCGCCGACCGCTCCGCCCCCCGGGCCGCCGGCAGCGTGCCCAGGTCGCGGGCCAGGGCCACCACCCGGGCCCCGCCTGTTTCACTTTCGGTATGATAGAGCGTGAAGTCGGCCCGGCGGGTCTCCCCGGCCACCTCGAGCACCACCGGGATGCGGTAGCGGGCCCGCCCGTCGGCCAGCACCCCGCGAATCGCCTCGTGCAGCGCAGGCGACGCGTCGGGCATGACCTGGGCCAGGGTTCGTCCCCGGGCCGCGACGGGATCGGCTCCGACCATCCGGCCGAAGGCGGCGTTCACCACCTCGACGCGCAGGTCGGGCGCCACCACGGCGATGCCGAAGGGCGCGTCCTTGCCGATCGCCCCGAGCAGCGAGGCGGGATCCGGAGGGCGGGGGCTCGGGGCGGGGGCCGGCTTCCTCTTTCGCGATCGGGGCGTCAGGCCCACATCTTCCCACGCCTCCGCGGCGCGCTTCTACCCCGCGATGCGCAGGCGGGCCGAGAGCGCCTGGTCCCCGCCGGCGCGGAAGGCCTCGAGCGCCTCGTCGGCCGGGGATCGGGCCAGGGCGGCCCGCTCGACGAGCGGGGCGAGCCAGATCCGCTCGTCCTCCCCCTTCTCGCCGCAGGCTCCCTGGCGGCAGAGCCCGAGCCGGGCCGCCTCCACCAGGTCCACGGCCAGCTCGGAGACGGTGCGCCCGTCGGGCGTCCGGGCCCGCAGCCCGTCGCGCCCTGCCGCGTCGCGCAGGGCGACCCGCTCGGCCAGTGAGAAGCGGCGCACCAGGTCCCAGGCCCAGTCCCGCGACTCCCGGGAGTAGAGGATGCCCTTCCAGAAGGCGGCCAGCGCCTTCACCAAGGGCGGGGGGACGCCGTCGGCGCCCCGGACCTCGATGACCCCCTTCATGCGCACCTCGGGGAAGAGCACCGAGAGCTGGTCCTCCCAGTCGGCGAGGGTGGCCCGGTGGCCGTGCAGCCCCTCGGCGAGATAACGGCGGAAGGAGATCCCGCCGGTGTCGAGGTAGCGCCCGTCGCGTCGCAGGAAGACCATGGGCGCGTCGAGGGCCCACCCGGCGTAGCGCAGGTAGGCCTCCTCCTCGAAGCCCGGGTCGAAGGCGAAGGGCAGGATCCCGCAGCGCGCCGGGTCGGTGTGGTTCCAGACCTCGGTTCGGAAGCTCTGCCAGCCCGACTCGGCCCCCTGGACCACTGGGGAGTTGGCGCACAGGGCCACCACCGCCGGCTGGACCCCGAGCGCGACCCGCAGCTTCTCGGCGGCGTCCCGCTCGCTCCCGAAGTCGAAGGAGGCCTGGGCCGAGCCGGTCATCGACATCATGTCCGGCGCCAGCCGCCCCCGGGCGGAGAGGAACGGGCGCATCGCCGCGTAGCGCTCCTTGGGGACCCAGCGCGCCGTCCCCGGCGTGCCCCAGGGGCGGTAGCCGGTGGCCAGGAACTCGACCCCCAGCTCGGAGCCGATGGCGCGGCCAATTTCCAGATGCCGGTCCAGCTCATCGGCCACCGCGTGCACGTCCTGGAACGGCCGGCCCGACAGCTCCAGCTGCCCTCCCGGCTCGATGGAGACGGTCAGGCCGCCCTTCTGGGCGGCGATGGCCCGGCCGTTCTCCTCGAAGGGCTCGTAACCCCAGCGGGAATAGGCCCGCAGGACCGCCTCGATCCCGCTCGGACCGTCGTAGGGCACCGGCTCGAGGGTCCCGGCAACCTGGGCGAGGGCCTCGAACTCGATGCCCACCTTCCAGTCGGCCGCCGGGTGCTCGCGCTCGCGGAACCAGGCGACGAGGTCCTCCATGCCCTGCACCGGGGGGCTCCCGGCGATCTTCCGGTCGAGCGACATGCGCCGGACTGTAGCGCAGGTCGGGGGGAATGGCGGCGGCGGCGGGACCGTTCCCCGAGAGCGTCGGAGAAGGCGCCACGCGACCCGGAGGTCGATCCCCTTGCACCACCGCTCCCCTGCCCCTATCCTCCTGAAAAGGGCGGTCTTTTTCGATCCGCCGAGGATTCGTCCCCACATGAAGAGTCTCCTTCGCTTCGCCGCAGCCGCGGCGGTCGCGGTCGCGCTCGCGGCCGGGATCTCCTTCGCCCTCGCCCATCGCCCGTCGCCGCACCGGCCCACCGGTCCGGACGCCGTCGCCTCGATGGGAAACCACGCGGGCCAGGCCTCCGGCGAGGACGGCGCAACCGACGCCTCCCCCGGCTACCGGCTGAAGACCCTGCCGGTGGTCACCAAGGTGGTCCTGGCGGTGCAGGAGAACTACGTCGATCCACGCAGGGTGAATCCCAAGTCGATGCTGGCCGGGTCGCTGGGCGCGGTGGAGAAGACGGTGGCCGAGGTCATGGTCGAGGGGGACGTCAACGCCGGGAAGGTCAAGGTCACGGTGGGCGAGTCCTCCCGCGAGTTCGACGTCTCGGGGGTCTCCTCCATCTTCAGCTTCCGCCAGAAGCTCGCCGAGATCATGGACTTCGTGCAGGACCACCTCATCGCCCACAAGAACCTGGGCGACGTCGAGTACGCGGCGGCCAACGGCATGCTGCAGACCCTCGACCCGCACTCGGTCCTCCTCGAGCCCAAGCACTTCAAGGAGATGCGGCTGCAGACCCGGGGCGAATTCGGCGGCCTGGGCTTCGTCATCGGCATGCGGGACGGCAACCTCACCGTGATGAAGGTCCTGAAGAACACGCCGGCGCAGCGCTCCGGCATCCGCGCCAAGGACGTCATCTCCCGCATCGAGGAGCAGTCCACCATCAACATGGACGTGCAGGACGCCGTGGACCGGCTGCGCGGCAAGCCCGGCACCCGGGTGAACGTCACCGTGGGCAAGACCGGCGCCGAGCCGCGGAAGCTGGCCATCGTCCGCGAGGTCATCAACGTCGAGACCGTGCCCTTCGCCAAGCTCCTCGACCGGAACGTGGGCTACGTGAAGGTCGCGCAGTTCTCCGCCAACACCACCCGCGACCTCGTCCGGGCCATCGAGCAGCAGAAGGGCGAGGCGGCCGCCGCCGGCGGCAAGCTGTCCGGGCTCATCCTCGACCTGCGCGGCAACCCGGGCGGCCTGCTCGAGCAGGCCATCTCGGTCTCCGACCTCTTCCTCTCCGAGGGGGTCATCGTGAAGACCGTCGGCGAGGGGGACCGTCGCCAGATCCACGAGGTGAAGGAGGCCCACGCCGACAAGAACGACTACGCGCAGCTCCCGGTGGTGGTGCTGGTGAACAACTCGTCGGCCTCGGCCAGCGAGATCGTGGCCGGCGCGCTCAAGAACAACGGCCGGGCGCTGGTGGCCGGGCGGCAGACCTTCGGCAAGGGCTCGGTCCAGGTCCTCTACGACTTCAGCGATCCCGCCCACGGCGGCGACGAGGCGGCGCTCAAGCTCACCATCGCGCAGTACCTCACCCCGGGTGACATCTCCATCCAGGAGGTGGGCATCACCCCCGACGTGCTCCTGCAGCCGGGGCGGGCCCTGCCCGACGCGGTGAACTGGTTCGCCCCGCCCCGCTCCATGGGCGAGGCCGACCTCGACCACCACTTCAAGAACCCGCTCCTGGGCGGCGGCGACGCCCGCCGCGGCGCGGAGAAGAAGCAGCCCACCGAGAAGCCTCCCCTCGAGCTGCGCTACCTGCTCGACGAGAAGGAGGACGTGGTCGCGAAGGCACTCAAGAAGGAGGCCCGCGAGCAGGCCCGCGCCCGCTCCGAGGACCCGGAGCTCACCCCGGCCCAGCAGGAGGACGAGGAGGCCGACGCCAACCCCGACGAGCTGGTCGAGGACTACCAGATCCGCTTCGCCAAGGACCTCCTGGTCCGGGCCCCCTTCACCGACCGCGCCCGCCAGCTCGAGGCGGCCCGGTCGCTCGTGGGGGAGCGGCGCGCCGACGAGCAGGCCCGCCTGCAGGCCCGCTTCACCCAGATGGGCATCGACTGGAGCCCGGGCGCCGCCACCACCGGCACGGCGAAGCCGGTGGTCACCTTCGCCCCCTCGGCCGACAAGGCCGTGAAGGCAGGCGAGACCGTCCCCTGGACCGTCACCGTGAAGAACGAGGGGGACGCCCCCATCCAGCGGCTGCGCGGCTGGACCAAGGTGGACGACGCCCCCTTCCTCGACCGCCGCGAGTTCGTCTTCGGCGCGGTCAAGCCCGGGCAGCAGCGAAGCTGGACCGTGCCCCTGCGCATCCCCCGCGGCATGGACAGCCGCCTCGACCTGGTCTCCCTCCAGCTGGAGGACGATTCCGGCCAGGCCTTCCCCGAGGCCCGCACCCGCTTCGAGGTGGTGGAGATCCCCCGCCCGCTCTTCGCCTTCACCTGGCAGACCGACGACGAGGCCAAGGGGGACGGCGATGGCCTCCTCTCCCGCGGCGAGGAGATCGCGCTGCGCGTGGACGTGAAGAACGTCGGGGCCGGGGCCAGCGGCGACAAGACCTACGTCTCCGTGAAGAACCTGGGCGACGACAAGGTCTTCATCAAGAAGGGGCGCGCCGTCCTGGGGTCCATCCCCCCCGGCGAGACCCGCCCGGCGTTGCTCGAGATCGAGGTGAAGAAGGGGTCCAAGCTCGACAAGGTGGCGCTCCGCTTCACCGTCGTGGACGAGAAGCTCGAGGAGTACATCTCCGAGAAGGTCGAGATCCCCCTCTCCACCCAGCCGCCGGCCCGCCAGGACGCCACCGGCGCGGTCAAGGTCACGGCCCTCTTCACGCCGGTCCGCTCCGGCGCCGCCCCCGACGCCCCCCCGCTGGCCGAGGCGGCCCGCGGCGCGGTCCTGCCGGTCAGCGCCCGGGTCGGGTCCCTCTACAAGGTGGAGTGGGAGAAGGGGCGCTTCGGCTTCGTCGCGGCCGGCGACGTCCAGCCCGCCAAGGGCAAGCTCTCGGGGTCGATCACCCGGGTCTGGCAGCGCGAACCCCCCCGGATCGCCGTCTCTCCCGATCCCTCGCGGGGCCCGGCCAGGGTCGATGGGGAGAAGTTCCGCCTCACCGGGACCGCCAGCGTGCCGGCCGGGAGCCCGTCCACCCGCCTGCGGGACGTCTTCGTCTTCGTGAACGACCAGAAGGTCTTCTTCAAGGTGGTGCCGGAGGGAAAGACCGGCGACATCTCCTTCGAGGCCGACGTGGCCCTGAAGCCGGGGAACAACACGGTCACCGTGGTGGCCCGGGAGGACGAGGAGTTCCAGACCCGCCGTTCACTCATCGTGCACCGAACCCGGCCGGCCGAGGTCGCCCAGCAGAAGTAGCCGGTTTCCACACCGGGATCCGAATCCACGGTAGGATTGCCCACCCGTGTCCGAGGCCCCGAGAGAACCAGGCTCCCCCACCCCTCCCCGGCTCGAGCTCCGGCTCGAGCGGGGTGGCGTCGCCGTGGGGCTGGGAGCGGGCCCGATCCGCGTCGGCCTCGTCCTCCTCGACCTGGAACTGGAGGTCGAGGGGCTCCCCTCCCCCTTCGATCCCGGCGCCGGGACCTCGCCGTTCCGCTCCCTCCCCTGCGCCCTGCGGCGCCTGGTGGTCGCCTCCGACGGCGCCTCCCCCGGCGCCGACGCCCTGCACGAGTTGCTCATCGCGGCGCTCGCACCCTCCGGGTGGCCGCTTCCCGGCACCTCGGGGCTCGTCCACTCCACCTGGAGCGACGGTCGCGGATCGGGCGCCTCCTGGGCCCGCCCCGCCGACCAGGCCCGGGCCATGCTCGCATCCGCGTCGGAGGCCGCCGCACGGGGCGAGCCCGACCTGGGGCTGCGGCTCGCCATGGCCGGCCACGCGGCCATCGCGGCGGGGCTGACGCCCGAGGGCGTCTCCGCGCTCCGCGCCGCGCTCG
>CAIQRS010000058.1 GCA_903874275.1 uncultured Anaeromyxobacter sp. | reverse complement strand
CGGACGCGCTGCCATGCGTCGGTCACGTCGAGATCGAGGAGCGCGTGCACCATGTGGCGGCGAACGCCGACCTCGAGCGCGTCCACGATGTCGTGCCGCCCCCTCGGAAACGGTCTCACCTCGAACGAGTCGCGGGTCATGTCGGTCCCTACTGCGGCTCGTCGTAGGCCTCCCGCACCTCGACCTCGACCCCCTTCAGCTCCGGCCGGGCCCGGAGCGCGGCCGCGGCCGCCAGCACGTCCGCACCGGATCGCGCCCGGAAGAAGGCGTATCCGGTGGCCGGCGTCACGAGTTCCAGGATGACTCCCCCGGCTCTCGCCGCGGTCGCCGCCGCCGTCGCCGAGCCCACCCGGGCCGTGATCGTGCCGGTGACGATCCCGAGCTGGCCGGAGCGCACGTTCACCGCCACGGCGCTCGTCGGCGACGCCACGTCGGGCACGGCGCCGGCCGGCTCGACGTAGAGGGCGTAGGGCCCCTTTCGCTCGAGCAGGTCCGACTCCCGCGCTCCCACCGCGGAGAGGGTCGAGGACACCGTCCCGGAGCCCCTCACCCTGGCGGCACGAATGCCCGGGACGATCCGGTACTCCTGCCCCGCGCTCCGGAAGGAGGCCCCCGCCGGCGCCGAGGCCACCGCCTGGGCGCGGCGCGCGTCGAGCGTGCTCTTCCGGGTCTGGGCCGCGACGAGCCCGGGCAGGAGGGTGAGGGCGGCGAGCAGGGCGACGGCGCGGATTCGAGGAGCCATGTCGTTCTCCCTCAGTGCCCGAAGATGCGGATCTTCCACTGGTCGAGCGTGCCCACGTCGGCGGGCAGCCCGTCCACCACCTTCACCGTCCAGTCGCCCGCAGCCGGCTCGCCGTAGAAGAGGTTCGACTCGGCCACCATCAGGAGTCCGGTGGCCGGATCGAAGCCGTTGCGGATGTTGAGCAGGATGCTCATCGAACCGGACGGGCTGGTGAGTTCGATCCCCAGGTTGCCGGGGGCCGGGTGGGTGATCGTGACCTCGATCTGGATCGCCTCGATGGTGAGATCGCTCGCGACGTGGAGCGTGCTGGAAGCGCCCGTGGTGCTGTCGTCGGGGATGGGGAGGCCGAGCGAGGCGCCGCTCGCGATCCACTCGCCGACGACGAACGTGCCGAGCGCCCCGGCCGTGTAGGTCCGCGCGTAGGTCACCGCCGCGTCCACGTCCACGGCCCCGAAGCCGTACCAGTTGTGGAACCACCTGCCGGTGGCGTTCTCCGTCCACGGCAACTCGGCCGTGTAGGAGCCGTTCGAGAGCCCCACGGTGACCGGCAGGATGTCCGGATCCACCCGCCGGGCGGTCGTGGCCAGGATGTGCTTCACGTCCCGCCAGGTGAGATCGGGCCGGGCGTCGAGCAGGAGCGCGATGGCCCCGACCGTGGCCGGCGCCGCCGACGACGTCCCGTTGAAGGTGTTCGCGTAGTCGCACAGGGCGTTGGGCGACGCCCCCTCGTTGAAGGCGCTTCGCCCCGCCCCGGTTGCGGAGTAGCCGTAGTCGCAACTCGTCCGGTCGGTCGTCACCATGGCCGGCTCGTAGTAAAAGGTCGCAAAGTCGGGCCCGGCCACCGACTCGTTGTACCCGTATTGACCGCCCGGAGCGGCCACCCAGATCGCCGACCCGGCCGACGAGTAACTGCTCCTCACGCCCCTGGCGTTGAGCGCCCCGACGAGGACGTTGTAGGGAAGCGCGCCCTTCCCGTCCATGCTGGCGTTCTGGCAGGAGACCCCGATCGCCTGGGCCGGGCCGCAGGATGCCGTGCCGAAGATCCTGAACCCGTTGCCGGCAGACTTCACGTAGAGGGCGCCCTTCCCGG